>NZ_JACCWG010000194.1 GCF_013697775.1 Ramlibacter sp.
GGCGCCGCCGTGGCGCGCCCCGCCCTGGCCCAGCCCGGCAACAGCCGGGCGCTGGCCATCGCGCAGATCCACGACAGCTCGCCGGCGCAGCAGGACGTTTCCAAGGATTTCCTGATCGGCTCGCGCGCCGCCTGGCAGGACATCAACACCAAGGGCGGCGTGCGCGGCCGACCGGTGCAGCACCTGGCCATCGAGGTCAACGGCACTGCCGCGGGCGTGCGCTCGGCCATCGTGCAGGTGCGCGACAACCCCAGCTGCGTGGCCCTGTCGGGCACCTGCGGCGACCCGGCCGCCACCGCCGTGCTGCAGGCGCTGCGCCAGGAGAACCTGGGCATCGCGCACGTCGCGCCGTGGCTGCAGAACTCCAGCGTGGAGCTGGACGACCGCACCTTCGCCATCTTCGCGGCGCGCCAGGAACAGGTGGCCCATGCGATGAAGTCGCTGGCCGCCATGGGCATGCAGGAAGTCGGCGCGGTCTATGCATCCGGCGTCGAGGAAAGCCTGTACCACGCCGACGTGCAGCGCATCGCCACCGAACTCAGGCTCACGCTGCGTGCCTGGCGCGGCGAAGGCGACCTGGTGCAGCTGGGCCGCAGGCTCGGCGCGGCCAGCCCCGCCATCCTGCTGTTCGTCGGCGGCACGCCCGAGCTGGTGCAGCTGACGCAGGGGCTGGACCGCCAGCAGCGCCAGCGCTACGTAGTGGCGCTGGCCGACGTCAACCTGCAGACCATGATGCAGATGGGCGCGGCGCGCCACACGCCGGTGATCGCCACGCAGGCGGTGCCGATGGTGACGGCCGGGCTGCCGGTGGTGCGCGCCTACCGCGACACGCTGGCGCGCCTGTTCGACGAGCCGCCGACGCCGCTGGGCCTGGCCGGCTTCATCGCGGCGCGCTGCACCTACGAAGTGCTGGCCGAGATCGAGGGCGCGCCAACGCGCGCTACGGTGCTGGCCACATTCCAGCGCCGCGCCGGCGTGGAGCTGGGCGGCTACCGTGTCACCTTCGATCCGCGCCGGCGCGCCGCCGCCTATGTGACGCAAAGCATGCTGACGCAGGACGGACGGGTGGTCGGATAGGGGCACAGGCCGGCCCCAGGCGGCGCGGGCGGCTGCTATGCTGCCCGCAACCCGCCACACCCAGCATGCAGAACGGAACGCTCCTCGCCGCCATCGACCTGGGCTCCAACAGCTTCCGGCTGGAAATCGGCCGCTATGACATGGGGCAGATCCAGCGCGTGGACTATCTCAAGGAAACCGTGCGCCAGGGCACCGGGCTGGACGAGGAGCGCAATCTTTCGGCCGAGGCCATGCAGCGCGGCTGGGACTGTTTGGCGCGTTTTGCCGAGCGGCTGGCCGGCTTTCAACGCGGCCAGGTGCGCGCGGTGGCCACCCAGACCCTGCGCGAGGCGCGCAACCGCGACCTGTTCCTGGCGCGCGCCCGCGAGCTGCTGGGTTTTCCCATCGACGTGATCTCCGGCCGCGAGGAAGCGCGCCTGATCTACCAGGGCGTGGCGCGCCTGCTGCCGCAGTCCGACGAGCGCCGGCTGGTGGTGGACATCGGCGGGCGCTCCACCGAATTGATCCTGGGCCAGGCGTTCGACGCGCGGGTGACCGAAAGCTACCGCGTGGGCAGCGTGGCCTGGTCGATGAAGTACTTCCCCGACAACCAGTTCACCGAGGGTGCCTTCGCGCGCGCGGAGGTCGCCGCGCAGGCCGTGCTGGACGAAGCGCTGGGCGCCTACGTGCCGGGCAGCTGGGACAGCGCCTATGGCGCGTCCGGCACCATCGGCGCGGTGGCCGAAATCCTGGCCGGCGCGGGCCGGGGCAGCGGCGCCGTCACGCGCGAAGGACTGGACTGGCTGCGCGATCACCTGCTGGCCGCTCGCAGCGCCGACCGCGTGAAGCTGGCCGGCCTGAAGGACGACCGCAAGCCGGTGATCGGCGGCGGCCTGAGCGTGCTGCGCGCGGTGTTCGACGTGCTGGGCATCGACGCCATGACGCCGGCCGAAGGCGCGCTGCGCCACGGCGTGCTGTACGACCTGCTGGACCGCGAGCACGTCGACACCGATCTGCGCTCGGCCACGGTGGCGCGGCTGGCCACCAAGTTCGAGGCCGATGCGGCGCAGGCAAAGCGCGTGGGCGACGTGGCGCGCTCGCTGCTGCGGCAGCTGCGCCAGGGCGCGCCCGAGGCCGACCTGGCGCGCCTGCAGCGCAAGCTGGGCTGGGCCGCGCAGCTGCACGAGATCGGCCACCTGATTTCGCACAGCGACGCGCACAAGCACGGCGCCTACATCCTGGACAACGCCGACGCGCCCGGCTTCGCGCAGCCCGAGCTGCACCACCTGAGCCTGCTGGTGCTGGGCCACCGCGGCAAGCTGCGCAAGCTGGAGGCCGACTTCGCCGACGAATCCTTCGTGCACCAGCTGCTGTGCCTGCGCCTGGCCGTGGTGCTGTGCCACGCCCGGCGCGATCCCGATCTGCAGGGCCTTCGGCTGCAGGCCGGGCCGCGGCAATTCACCCTGGCGTTCCGTCCGGCCTGGGCGCGCAGCTTTCCGCAGTCGGCGCACCTGCTGCGCGAGGAAGCGAGCGCCTGGCAGAAAACACCCTGGACCTTCGCGCTGGCGTAGGTCCCACCGAGCACCCATGAGACGTGTCTTCGCCGAGTTCATCGGCACCGCGATGCTGCTGTGCGCCGTGGTCGGCTCCGGCATCATGGCCGAGCGCCTGAGCGGCGGCAACGACGGCGTGGCGCTGCTGGCCAACACGCTGGCGACGGTGTTCGCGCTGTTCGTGCTGATCGAGGTGCTGGGGCCGGTAAGCGGCGCGCACTTCAATCCCGTCGTCACCGCGGTGCTCGCCTGGCGCGACCCGGCGCCGGGCGCCGCCAAGTGGCGCACCGCGTTCTTCTATGCCGTGGCGCAGTTGGCCGGAGCCGTGCTCGGCGCGTTGCTCGCCAACGCCATGTTCGACCAGAGCGTGGTGCAGGTCAGCACCAAGGTGCGCGCCAGTCCCGGCCTGTGGCTGGCCGAGGCCGTCGCAGCAGCCGGCCTCATCGTGGTGGTGCTGCGTGCGCCCCCCGGCCGCGCCGCCGTGCTGGTCAGCAGCTACATCGGTGCGGCCTACTGGTTCACCGCCAGCACGTCGTTCGCCAACCCGGCCGCCGTCGTCGGCCGCATGTGCAGCGACAGCTTCGCCGGCATCGCCCCGGCCAGCGCGCTTGCGTTCATCCTCGCGCAGTTCGCGGGCGGCGCGGCGGGCGCCCTGCTCGCCCCTTGGTTGCGTCCCGCCACCACCTCCCCATGACCCCCATGAACCCGACCCCGGTCACGATCTACCACAACCCCAACTGCGGCACCTCGCGCAACGTGCTGGCGCTGGTGCGCGAAGCCGGCATCGCGCCCACCGTCATCGAGTACCTGAAGAGCCCGCCGGACCGTGCCACGCTGCAAGCGCTGATCGCGCGGATGGGCGTGCCGGTGCGCGAGGTGATGCGAGCCAAGGAACAGCTCTACACAGAACTTGGACTGGACGATCCATTGACCACCGACGCGCAACTGCTCGACGCGATGATGGCGCACCCGATCCTGATCAACCGCCCGATCGTCGTCACGCCAGAGGCCACGCGCCTGTGCCGGCCCTCCGAGAGGGTGCACGAACTGCTGCCCGCCAAGCCGTAGCCGGCCGCCGCCTCACTCCTGCCGCAGCCCGAACTGCTTGCGGTAGGCCAGCGGGCTGGTGCCGGCGAGCAGCCGGAAGTGACGCCGAAACGATTCGTCCGACCCGAAGCCGGCCAGCGCCGCCACCTGGCCCAGCGGCTTGCGTGTGTTCTCCAGCAGCTCGCGCGCAATCTGCACGCGCTCGCGCGTGAGCCACTCCACTGGCGATAGCCCGCAGGCCTCGCGGAACTGGCGCTGCAGGGTGCGCACGCTCATCGCCGCGCGTTCGGCCAGCGACTCCAGGCTGTGCGGGCGCGCCGGGTGCGCGCGCACCCAGTCCATCAGCCGGGACAGCCGGGCGGCCTCGTCGGCCGCCACCGGCCGCGCGATGAACTGCGCCTGGTCGCCCAGCCGGTGCGGCGCCATCACCAGGCGCTGCGCCACCAGGTTGGCCACCTTCGCGCCATGGTCGCGCCGCACCAGGTGCAGCATCATGTCCAGTCCCGCCGCCGAACCGGCCGAGGTGAGGATCTGGCCCTCGTCCACGTAGAGCGAATCGGGCTGCAGGTCGATCGACGGATGGCGCGCGCGCAGCTGCTGCGCGTAGCGCCAGTGCGTGGTCGCCGACCGGCCGTCCAGCAGGCCGGCGGCGGCCAGCACGAAGATGCCCGAGCAGATGCTGGCGATGCGCGCGCCGCGCTTGTGCGCCGCCTGCAGGCGGCGGATCACGGCGGCGGACGGCAGTTCGTCCGGGTCGCGCCAGCCGGGAACGATGATGGTGTCGGCGCGGCCCAGCAGCGCCAGCGAATGCGAGACGGTGACGTGCACGCCGCCGGCCGCGGCGAGCGGCCCGCGCTCCTCGGCGCACACCGCGAAGCGGTACCAGTCCACGCCCAGCTCCGGCCGCGCCAGCGCGAACATCTCCACCACGCAGCCGAATTCGAAGGTGCACAGGCCGTCGTAGGCGAGCGCGGCGACAAGGTGGTTCTTCATGGCGCGATCTTACCGGTGCGCGTCGCGTGCGCCACTGGCGCACAGGGGCGGCACTGCCCAGAATCGAGCCATCGCAACACAGGAGAAGACCATGCCGTCCAGCGTCACCGCCGTTTCGCCCGCTGCCAGCCCCGAAGCGCTCGCGCATTTCCAGTCCAGCCTGCGCTTCGAGACCGACTGCTGGGACGTGCACGACGCCATGACTTCGGGCAAGGCCGATTTCGTCCTGCTGGACGTGCGCAACCCGACGCTGTATGCGCAAAGCCATGTGCCCGGCGCCGTCAACCTGCCGCAAGGCAAGATCGTCGCCACGAAGATTGCCGAGTATCCCGAGGACACCACCTTCGTGGTGTATTGCGCCGGCACGCACTGCAACGGCGCGCAGAAAAGCGCCATTCGCCTGGCCGCGCTGGGCCGGCCGGTCAAGCTGATGGTCGGCGGCCTGCTGGGCTGGATCGACGAAGGCTTTACGGTGGACACCGGCGCTGCCCAGCCAGTCGCCGAACCGGCCATGGCGCTGGGCTGATGCTGGCCGTCCGGCCGGCCGTGGCCGCCGATGCGCCGCGGCTGCTGCAGCTGATGCGGCAGCTCGCGGTGTTCGAGGGCTATGACGCGCAGTTCCGCGTGACAGAACACGACCTGCTGCGCCTGGGGCTGGCGAACACCATTCCCGCGCGGTTCGCCGCCTTCGTCGCGCAGCAGGACGGCGCGCCCGCCTGCGGCTATGCCGTGACCTACGAGATCCCGTTCACCTACGACCTGCGGCCGACGCTGGTGCTCAAGGAGCTGTACGTGGAAGAAGCCGCGCGCGGCTGCGGCGCCGGCGAAGCCCTGATGCGGCGCGTGTTCGCCCATGCCGGCGACCGCGGCGCCGCGCGCCTGCAGTGGGACGTGCTGCCCGGCAACGAAGCCGCCAAGCGCTTCTACCGGCGCCTGGGCGGCAGCCCGGTGACAGACTGGGAGCGCTGGCACCGTGATATCGCGCCTGAGCATTCGCCGTGAGTACCCCGGCGTTCGGGCTGAGCGCTACCCTCCCCCCGTTCGCCCTGAGCTTGTCGAAGGGCTCGCGTGGCTTCGACAAGCTCAGCCCGAACGGTGCATCACACCGTCTCCGGCGACTGCACCGCCCACACCACGGTTTGCTGCTGGCCGTCGCGCTCGCGCGTGCGCAGCCACCACACGCCGGCCTTGCGCACCGGGCAGCCGCCGCCCTGGATGCCCAGCAGCTGCGCGACCACCGCGCCCAGCACCGGCTGGTGGCCGACCACCAGCACCGGCTGCTTGGCATGCGGCCATTGCGCGGCTTTCAGCACGCCCTCGGCGGTGCCGTCGGGCGCGAGGTCGTCGTGCCGCCTGGCCTTGCGGCCCAGCGCCTGCACCGTCTGCTCGCAGCGCAGCGCCGGGCTGGTGAGGATGCGGGTGCCTTCGGGCAGGTGCCGGTCCAGCCAGTTGGCCATGCGCGCGGCCTGCTTCTCGCCGCGCGGCGTCAGCGCCCGCTCCAGGTCATCCAGCCCCTCGGCTTCGTCCTCGGCCTCGGCATGCCGCCACAGGATCAGGTCCATGCGTGCTCCAGTTCCTCGCCGGGTTTGGCGGCGTAGCGTTGCATCAATGCGGCCTGCGCGCCGTGGCCCTTGGGTTCGCTCGCACCCCTGGTGCGCCGGTAGCTGCCGTTCGGCTGCAGGTCCCAGGCGTCGCGGTCGTCGTGCAGCGACGCGACCAGGCATTCGTCGATCACCCGCTGGCGCAGGTGCGGATCGTTCACGGGCCAGGCGAGCTCGATGCGCCGCAGCATGTTGCGGTTCATCCAGTCGGCGCTGGACAGGTACAGCTGCTCCTGCCCCGCGATGCGGAAATAGAACACCCGCGAGTGCTCCAGGAAGCGCCCGACGATGGAGCGCACGCGGATGTTGTCGGTGATGCCCGGCAGGCGCGCCGGCAGCATGCAGGCGCCGCGCACGATCAGGTCGATCTTCGCGCCGCGTTGTCCTGCGCGCACCAGCGCCTGCATCAGCAGGTCGTCGGTCAGCGCGTTCATCTTCAGCACGATGCGCGCCTCCTGCCCGCGGCCGGCCGCTTCGGCTGCCACGTCGATCTGCTCAATCAGCTTGCGCTGCAAGTGGAACGGCGCCAGCCACACGTGGTTCAGGCGCGGCAGCCGGCTCTGGCCGGCCAGGTGCACGAACACCTGCTCCACGTCTGCCGTGAGCAGCGGGTCGGCCGTGAGGTGGCTGATGTCGGTGTACAGGCGCGCCGTTCGCGGGTTGTAGTTGCCGGTGGACAGGTGCGCATAGCGCGCCAATCCGCGGCCCTCGCGGCGGGTGACCAGCAGCATCTTGGCGTGGGTCTTCAGCCCCACCACGCCGTACACCACCTGCGCGCCGATGGCTTCCAGGCTCTCTGCCCAGTTGATGTTGGCCTCTTCGTCGAAGCGCGCCTTCAGCTCCACCACGGCCGTGACTTCCTTGCCGCGGCGCACGCCTTCCTGCAGCAGTTCCATGATGCCGACGTCCGAGCCGGTGCGGTAGATGGTCTGCTTGATGGCCAGCACCTGCGGGTCGTTCACGGCTTCGCGCAGGAAGTCCAGCACGCCGGCGAAGCTTTCGTAGGGCTGGTGGATCAGCACGTCGTGGCGGCGCAGCTGCTCGAAGATCGAGCGGCCCGGCACCAGCTGCACCGGATAGGTCGGGTGGTAGGGCGGAAACAGCAGGCGCGGCGCGTCGATGAGATCGATCAGCTGCGCCAGGCGCACCAGGTTCACCGGGCCGTGCACGCGGTACAGCGAGCCTTCGGGCAGGTCGAACTGGCGCAGCAGGAAGCCGGCCAGGTGGTCCGAGCAGCCGGCCGACACCTCCAGCCGCACCGACTGGCCGTAGTGCCGCTGCTGCAGCCCCAGGCGCAGCGCAGTGCGCAGGTTGCGCACGTCTTCCTCGTCCACCGCCAGGTCCGAGTGGCGCGTGACGCGGAACTGCGAGAACTGGCCGACCTCGCGGCCGGGAAACAACAGGTCCAGGTGCGCGCGGATCACGCTGGACAGCGACACGAACAGCGTGCGCTTGCCGCACACCTTGGCCGGCATGCGGATCACGCGCGGCAGCACGCGCGGCACCTTGACGATGGCGATCTCGTTCTCGCGGCCGAACGCGTCCTTGCCGGACAGCCGCACGATGAAGTTGAGCGACTTGTTGGCCACCTGCGGGAACGGGTGCGCCGGGTCCAGCCCCACGGGAATCAGCAGCGGCCGCACCTGGGCCTCGAAGTGCTGGCGCACCCAGGCCTTCTGCGCCACGCTGCGCTCGCCGTGCGAGACGATGGCGATGCCTTCGCGCGCGAAGGCCGGCGTGAGTTCGTCGTTGTAGAGCGCGTACTGCCGGGCCACCAGCTTGTGCGCGGCGGCGGCCAGGGCCTCGAAGCTCTTGGCGGTGTACAGGCCCTTGTGGTCGCCGTTGCGCGCCGCGGTGAGGTGCGGCTCGGCGCGCACCTCGAAGAACTCGTCCAGGTTGGACGACACGATGGTCATGTAGCGCAGCCGCTCCAGCAGCGGCACGTCGGCGCGCTGCGCCCAGTCGAGCACGCGCTCGTTGAACGCAAGGATGCTGTGGTCGCGGTCGAGGAAAGGCACCACGGGCGTGGCTTGGGCATCGCTCATGGAAGATTTCAATTGGATGACTGGACGGTCACAGTGTTCAGCCTGTCGATGACAGGCTCATGACAGCGGGGCCCTTGGGTATCATGCCGGCTTCGCGGAGAGCGGTCACGATGCATCAAACGAATTGCGCCACTCCCATCGTCGACCATGAAGAGCTCGACAGCACGAATTCGCAGGCGAAGCGCCTGGTCGAAGGCGGCCGCGGCGGCAGGTTCGTCGTTTCCGCCGCCAGGCAGACCGCCGGCAGGGGGCGCTTTCGCCGCGCCTGGCACGCACCGGCGAACAACGTCGCCATGACCATCGCCGTGCCGCGCGAAGCCGGCTGGCGCGACTTCCAGACGCTCTCGCTCATGACGGGCCTGGCGATCCACGACGTGCTGTCCGGGCTGATCGGGGAGCGGGCCGCGGTCCGGATCAAATGGCCCAACGACATCGTCGTCGACGACGCGAAGATTTCGGGCACGCTGATCGAGAGCGACGCGCAACGGATCTACGCCGGAATCGGAATCAACCTCGCGGCCGAACCGGAAGGCGTGATCTACCCGACCACGTCGCTCGCGCGCTTTTGCGCCGTCGGGCGGCTGGCGCTGATCGGGATGGTGGCCGACAGCTGGCTCGCGCGCTTCGACCGCTGGACGCGGGACGGCTTCGCGCCCATCGCGGCCGCCTATACGGAACGCATCTGGCGGCGCACAAGCACCATCGGCATCGCGCTCGACGAGGCGCGCACGCAGCGGGTCGAGGGCGTCTGCCTGGGCGTGGACCCCGCGGGGCTGCTGCGCATCGAACTGCCGGACGGCGAAGTCCGCGTGTTTTCCGCGGGCGACGTCGGGGCGTAGAGGTCTGCGGACAGGCACCGCGCCTCAGTCCACGATCAGGACCTTCCCTTCGGCCGAAGTGGTGCTGGCGTCGGCCAGCGCCGCCCGGATGGCGGCCAGCGGGTAGCTCGCGCGCACCCGGGTCCCGATCGCGCCCTGCGCGATCAGCGACGCCGTTTCGGCGTAGGTGCGGTGCACCTCGGCGAGCGGCACCTCGCGCACCCAGGCGCGCAGGTGGAACATCGTGAAATCGATGTCGCGCCGGCCGGCCCAGAACGCCTGTGGGATCGGCTGCCCCGACAGCAGGCCGTAGTGCACGAACATGCCGCCGGGCCGCAGCAGCCGCGCCAGCGGCACCGCGTCGGAGCCGCCGACACAGTCGAAGATGGCGTCCACCGCCTGTTCCTGCGGCCATTCTTCGCCGAGTTCCTGCAGTCCGCCGTGCGCCGCGTACCGGACGACCTGCGCGCAGAGGTGGGCGACGTTGCGCGCCGCCGCCTCGCTGCGCACCAGCGCTACTGGATGCAGCCCCGCGCGGTTGGCGAGGACGACGAGCATCTGCCCTATGGCCGAACCGGCCGCCGTGACGGCGATGCGCATGCCGGGCCGCACCTTGGCCACCGCGTGCAGGATGGCCCAGGCCGTCATCGGGTTCACGTAGCTCGCCGCCGCCTGCGCGTCCGCGACGCCGTCGGGCACCTCCAGGCACCATGCGGCCGGGCAGTCCTTCACCTCCTGCCAAGCGCCGGCGGAACCGATGGGCACCACGCGCGCCCCCGGGCGCAGCGTGGTGACGCCGCTGCCGAGTTCCTCGACCACGCCGACGCCCTCGAAGCCGGGAATGAAGGGCAGCGGCGTGCGCGACCGGTACGCGCCCGAGATGGTGATGAGGTCGGACGGATTGATCGACCGCGCCGTCATGCGGACACGCACGTGGTCGGCTGGAAGCGGCCCGGGCGCGTGCATCTCGAGCGCGACGACTTCGCTTGCCTGCCCGAACGCATGGACGATGGCCCTCTGGTACATTGATTCTCCGTTGGCTAAGCTAATTGGTCCGGTGACACACCGGATTTCGCTGGGAGTGTGTATGAACACGGAAGTCAAGCCCCACACGCGGTTTCGCGTGTCGATGCGGCATATCGACATCTTCGGCCACGTCCACAACTCGGTCTATCTCGACTACTGCGAGGACGCGGTCCTCGAATACCTGCGCGCCGCCGATCTCTTCTCCTATTTCCGCGTGCGGAATTCCGATTTCGCCTACCACGTGAAGAAGGCCGAGATCACCTTCCACAATCCCATCGACGTCGATGACATGGTCGACGCGCGGGCCCGTGTCGCGCACGTCGGCACCACCAGCCTGTCGTTCGAGATCGACCTGCTGCGCGCCAGGGACCAGGTCTCCTGCGCCAGCGGCAAGCTCGTCTGGGTGTGCGTCGACCTGAAGGAAGGACGGCCCGCCCCCATCCCCGACGCCACCCTGGCGGCGCTGCGCTCGGTGCCTTGACCGGCCGCAGGCACGAACCGGCCCACGCGCATGCCCTTCCACCCGCAACTGCACCGCCACGCGGCGGCCAACCCCGGCAAGCCCGCCTTCGTTGTCGACGGCCAGGTCCGCACCTACGGTGAACTGGCGCGGGGCGCGAAGGCATTCGCGGCGTACATTGCCGCGCTGCCCGCCGGCCGCGAGGAAGGGCTTCCCGCCCTCGACCGCGTGGAGAAGATCGTCGCCCTCGACCTCGGAAACCACCTGCTGTTTCCCGAACTCTTCGCCGGCGCGAGCGGCAGCCCCAACGCCTGCGCGGTGCTCGATCCGAAGATGCTGCCCGCGCAGGTGGAAAGTATATTGAAGCGGCTGCGGCCGGACCTCACCGTCACGGAGTCGATGGACTCGCCCGCCGCGCGCATCGCGGCCGCGATGGGGCTCGCGGTCGCGCCCGTGACGGCATTCGAGCGGCTCGCTCCGGACAGCCTGCTGGCCGCGGGCCTGCCGATGGACGAAGAGGATGGCGACGGCACCTTCCTGGTGAACTTCACCTCGGGCACCACGTCCCAGCCGAAGGCCTACAGCCGCTCGCGCGCCACCTGGCGGGCCAGCCTGGCCCGGGGCGAGTCCCTCTTCGGGCTGCGGCACGGGCCCGCGACCTTGTGCCCCGGCGCCCTCGCCCACGGTCTGGCGCTCTACGCGCTGTCGGAAGCCCTGTACAGCGGCGGCACCTTCCACACAGTGCGGCAATGGGATGCCGGCGGCGTGGCGGACGCGCTGCGCGCCAGCGGCATCGAGCGGCTGGTGGCCGTCCCCACGATGATCAGCGGCCTGGCGGAACGCTGCGTCGCGTCGCCGCCGGTCTTCCCGTCGGTGCGCGACGTGCTGACCGCCGGCGCCAAGCTGAACGCCAGGCACGTGGCCCTGATGCGGGGGATGTTCCCCCAGGCCCGCCTCATGGAGTATTACGGCGCGTCGGAACTGGGCTTCATCTCCGTCTCCACCGTGCATCCGCCCGACCCCGGCACGCCGCTGCGCACGGTCGGCAGGGCGTTCCCCGGCGTCGGACTCGGCATCCGCGCTTCCGGCGAGGGGTCGCCCGCCTCCGGCGCGGCGGGCACCATCTACGTGAACAGCGACCTGGTCTGCGACGGCTACCTGTGGGGCGACGACGGCAAGTCATTCCGCGTGGACGCGAACGGCGCGACCGTGGGCGATATCGGCGAGCTGGAGCCGAACGGCGCGCTGACGGTCATGGGGCGCGAAGGCGGCATGGTCATCACCGGCGGCTTCAACGTCTACCCCTCGGAAGTCGAAGGCGTGCTGAAGAACATTCCCGGCGTGGACGAAGCCGTCGTGCTGGGGGTCGAGGACGACCACCTGGGCGCGCGCCTGGTCGCCGTGCTGAGCGGCGATGTCGAAGGCGGCAAGGCCCTCCTCGCCGAGGCGGGCAAGGCCCTGCCGCGCTACAAGCTTCCTCGCGACGCCTACCGGGCGCGCTCCTGGCCGATGACGACCAGCGGCAAGATCGCCCGGGGACAAGTCGCACAACTGCTGCGGGACGGCCACTATGACGCCATCGATCTCCTCGCCTGACGCGGACCGCCAGCCGGTCGTCGTGTCGGCATTCCGCACGCCGGTGGGCCGCGCCCACGGCGTGTTCAGCGACGTGGAACCGCAGGACCTCGTGGCGCCGCTGGTGCGCCGCATGCTCGAGCGCGTCGCCGTGGAGCCCGGCGCCATCGACGACGTGATCCTCGGCAACGCCACCGCCGGCGGCGGCAACGTCGCCCGGCTGGCGGCGCTCGCCTCCGGCCTGCCGGTCACGGTGCCGGGCGTCACCGTCGACAGGCAGTGCGGCTCGGGCCTGGAAGCCATCATCATGGCGGCCCGGCTGGTGCAGTCCGGCGCCGGCGACTGCTACCTCGCGGGAGGCGTCGAGTCGATGAGCCGGGCGCCGTGGCGGGTCGAGGTGCCGCGCGGCAAGGGCGGCCTTCCCCGCTTCTACGGCCGCGCGCGCTTCTCGCCGGACGAGATCGGCGATCCCGAAATGGGCGTCGCGGCGGAGAACGTCGCGCGCGAATGCGGCATCACCCGCGAGCGGCAGGATGCGTTCGCGCTCGGCAGCCACCAGAGGGCCGTGTCGTCGATGGATGCGGGCACCTTCGCGCAGGAGATCGTTCCGGTGCGCACCCGCAACGCGGTGGTGGAACAGGACGAGTGCCCGCGCCGCACCACCTCCATGGCCGCCCTCGCCTCGCTGCGGCCGGTGTTCGTGGAGAACGGAACCGTCACCGCCGGAAATGCCTGCCCGCTCAACGACGGCGCCGCGGTGGCGCTGGTGGTCAGCCGGCGTTTCGCGCGCACGCTGGGCCTGCGCCAGGGGCTGGTGTTCGCGGACGCCACGGTGGCGGGCGTCGACCCCAATCTTCTCGGGCTCGGTCCGGTGGAGTCCACCAGGCGCCTGCTGCTGCGCAACCCGTCCCTCGCGCTCGACAAGGTCGACCTGATCGAGTTCAACGAGGCGTTCGCGGCGCAGGTGCTTGGCTCGCTGGACCGGCTGGGCATCGCGCCGGAACGGGTCAACCTCGAGGGTGGCGCGCTCGCGCTCGGGCATCCCTTCGGCGCCTCCGGCGCCATCCTCGTCACGCGGCTGTTTTCGCAGTGCCTGCGCCGCGGCGCCGACGGAACGCTCGGCATGGCGATGCTCGGCATCGGCGGCGGGCTCGGGCTGACCGCGCTGTTCCAGTGGGCGCAAGAACTCTGATGCCTCCGATGCCGGGCCCGGCGAGCATCCTCATCACCGGCGCTTCCAGCGGCATTGGCGCGGCGCTCGCGATGTCCTATGCGGCGCCGGGCGCGCATCTCGCCCTGCTGGGCCGCAGCGCACAGCGGCTGGCGGAGATTGCTGCCCGGTGCAAAGAGCGCGGCGCCATGGCCACGGTCCTGGCGCTGGACGTCACCGACCAGGCCGCGATGAAGGAGGCCATCGCCGGCATCGACGGCAGGTATCCGCTGGACCTGGTGGTCGCCAACGCGGGCATCGCGAAGAACCAGGAAAGCCCGGATTTCGCCAGGCAGCTGGTCGGCACCAACATCGTCGGCATGCTCAACACCGTGGAGCCGGCGCTGGAGGCCATGCTGCCGCGGCAGCGCGGGCACATCGCCGTCATGAGTTCGCTGGCGGCGTTCCGTGCGTTCGGCGGCCCGCCGGGCTATGCCGGCAGCAAGGCCTGGGCGCGCCTGTACGGAGAGGCCCTGCGCGGGCGCTATGCCGGCAAAGGCATCGCCGTCAGCGTGGTCTGCCCCGGCTTCGTGGCCACGCCGATGACGCAGGGCGCGGCCAAGGGCGGCATGTCCGCCGAGGACGCCGCGGAAACAATCAAGGCCGGGCTCGCGCGCAACCTGCCGCGGATCAGCTTTCCGCGCGACATGGCGCTGCGCACCTGGCTAGCCAATGCGCTGCCGGACTGGTGGACCGACCGGGCCATCCGGCGCAAGTGGCAGGCGTCGCAGCGCAAGTAGGCTGTTGCCGAAACCGGCGCCGGCCGCGGCCGTGCAGGTGTCGAACCATTCGCAGTGGGCGCAGGCTTGCCGCAGCGTCCCGTCCCTGAAGCGCGCGCGCAGCTCCTCCAGCAAGTCGGGCGTCAGCACCAGGGCCCACCCGGCGGCAAGCTCCTGCCCGAGCAGCCGTCCCACGGCTTCGAGCGCAAGCCGGTCGCGCTTGCCGATGCGGTGCAGCGCGCAATGCGGCTCCCCGGCCTCGGGCGCCTCGATCCACGCGCGGCAGACGTCGTCCGGGCCGTCGACGATCTCGATGGCCTCCTGCCCGCGGATGCGCGCCACGACCGCGTCGAAGTTGCGCGCGAACTTCTCCGTGTAGCCCACCCCTTCGTAGGTGAGCATGCACAGCAGATGGTGCCCGCGCAGCCTGACCGTCACGATGCCGGCGCCCGTTCGCGGGCGATGACCGGGTAGGACCGCCGCACGGCCATGCCGATGAAGGCGGCGAGCACGGCTTTCGCCACGTCGCCCGGAACGAACGCCAGTGTGGTCGTGATCGCCTGCAGCGGGCTCAGCTTGAGAATTGCCGCCATCCAGGGAACGCCCATCAGGTAGCTGATGCCGATGCTGCCGACCAGGCAAAAGCCGATGGTCTTGAACAGGGTCAGGTGCTTCCAATAGCGCTCGACCAGGTAGCCGACGACCAGCGCGATCACCGGCCAAGCCAGCAGGAAGCCCCCGGTGGCTCCGACGAAGATCCCGAAGCCTCCGCGCCCGCCGGACAGCAGCGGCAGGCCCACGGCCACCAGCACGGCGAACAGCAGCTGCGAGAGGAAGCCGCGCTTGGCCCCGAGAATCACCCCGGCCAGCAGCGGGCCCAGGTTCTGCAGCGTGATCGGCACGCCGGTGACCGGCAGCGGAAAGGGCGGGAACAGCCCGATGGCCGCGGTCACCGCGGCGAACAGTGCGATATAGACGATATCCTTGGTCGACATATTTTTCTCCCTGTGAAACTGAATCTATGGATCGTAGCCACGCGCATCGATGGCGTTGGCCACGTCATCGGCCATCTTCAAGGTCCTGATAATGACCGGCACGGCGATCGCGACCACGCTGTGCTCCAGCCCGCGCGCGCGCTGGGCTTCCCTGACTTCCGCCGCGATCTTCGCGACCACCGGAATGAAGCGCAGCGCCAGCGAGAGCCCCAGGCTGATCTTGGCCGGATTGATGCCGAAGCGGCGCACCCAGCCGATGCCCCGCTCGATGGCGTCGATCATGGCCGAGACCGGCGTGGTCAACGTCACCAGCGAGGCCAGCAGCAGCAGCGCGACGAAGCGCGCCACCACCATGGCCGCGAAAGCGGCGTCGCGCGTGAAAAGCTGGAACAGGAAGATGAACAGGAACACCCAGAAGGCCGGGCGCACCTGCGCGACGAGCACCTTCGGCGGGATGCGGGCCAAGGCATACAGCGCGGCGATGACGGCCAGCACGGCGGCAACAGCACGCAGGTCGTCGACGAGCAACAGCGCCGTGCCGCCCGCGAGCAGCAGCAGCACTTTCGCGCCGGCCGGCAGGCGGTGGACCGGCGACTCCCGGTGCAGGTAGATGCCCAGGCTCACGAGAGGCGCTCCACGTAGCGCGCCAGCGCGGGCGACGGCGTGTCGTCGATCACCACCCGGCCGTCTTCGAACGCGATCACGCGGTCGAAGCCGCGCAGGAAGTCCAGGTCGTGCGAGACGACGATGGCGGTCTGCTCCAGCGCGTCGATGACCTGCGCGATGCGCCGCTTGTTGCGCAGGTCCAAGAGCGTGGTGGGCTCGTCCATGACGATGTAGGCCGGCTCCATCGCCAGCACTCCGGAGATCGCGACGAGCTGCTTTTGTCCGCCGCTCAGGTGGTGGGACGAGTGCTTGCGAAAGGCCAGCAGGTCGTAGCGGCCGAGCACCTCGGTGACCTTTTGCTCGATCACGTCCGGCGCGAGCTTCAGGTTCTTCAGCCCGAACGCCAGGTCCTCGTCGACCACCGGAAAGACGATCTGGTTGTCGGGATTCTGGAAGACGAAGCCGACCTTCTTGCGGACCTGCTTTCCGTCCTTCCTGGTATCGAAGCCGTCGACGCGCACCGTCCCCTCGGTCGGAAGCTGCAGCCCGTTGAGCAGCCGGGCGAAGCTGCTTTTCCCCGATCCGTTCGAGCCCACGATGGCGATGCGCCGCTGCGACAGCGTCAGGTCGATGTTGCGCAGGACGGACAGGCCGTCGTAGCGCAAGGAGACGTCAAAGATCTCGATCATGGCCCTCCCCGCCGCGCGGCCCGGCCGTTCGCGAACGCGTTCGCGAGAGGATGACGACGTTCCCGGCGGCGACGATCGCCACGCCCGCCAGGATGCGCGGGCTCCACGCGAACCCTTCCAGCGCCGTCGACACGACCAGCGCGAACACCGGCGTCATCACGATTGAATAGGCGGCGCGCTCCGGGCCGATGCGGCCAACCACCATGAAATACGCCCCGTAGCCGATGACGGAGCCGAACACCGCCAGATAGAGAAGCGACGCAAGATACGGAAGGCTCAGGTCGAAAGCGAGCGGCGTCCCCATCGCCGCGGCGGTCGCCGCGAGCAGAACGGCGCCGTACGCCATCGCCAGTCCCGTGCCCTGCAGGGAGGGAACACCGGCGGCCTGCAGCCGCGCCGACAGCATGTTGCCCGCCGAGAACAGCGCGGCCGCGCCGACCACGAGCAGGATGCCGACCGCCCTCCGGTCGCCCAACGTCAGCGTCGCGGCTTCCGGCCCGAACACGACCGCCAGGCCTAGCGCACCCAGCCCAGCGCCGGCGACCACGGTCCATGCGATGCGCCGCCGCAGGAACACGGCGCTGTTGACCACGTTGAAGATCAGCACGCTCGAAAACAGCAGCGCCACCAGGCCGCTCGTCAGGCGCGCCAGGCCCAGGTAGATCAGCGAGAAGCTGCCGAGGAAGATAAGGCCGCCCTGCAGCGCGACCAGCACGTGGTCCATCGCGCGCAGCCGGGTGACCGCGCCCGTCGCCCTGGCCAGCAGCAGCAGGACGGCCGCGGAAATGCCGAAGCGGTAAGCCAGCGACAGCCGGTACGGAACGATCCCCAGCTGATAGGTGGTCACGAACCAAGTCAAGCCCCCGGTGGCCACCGTCGCGAGGTAGAGCGCCCAGGTGGGAATGCCACCTGGCGGCAATTGGCGGCTGGACAATGGTCACACCTTCCGGCGCCCGAGCAGGACCATCTCAGGACCACATGACCAGGTTGCGGCCGCCGAGCTTGCCCATGAACGAGCCCATGCCGATGCGATGCAGGGCGTCGCCGCCTTGGGCGACCTCCACCACCTGGTGCGGATTGCGCGAGTTGAAAATGACGACGCTGCCCATTTTCGGCTTGAAGACGTAGCTCTCCTGGCCGGCCAACTGGTCGCGCGTGAACTGCGGATATTTCGCGTCCTCGGCGGGATCGCCGGTCCAGTCCCAGAGCTTGTTCCAAATGGTCGTTTCGCCGCCGCTGGAGGTGTCATCCATGTAGGCGTTCCAGGTCAGCTGGCAGCCGACTTGGCCGACGAGATTGTTCTTGGCGAACTGGGGCGCGAAGTCGATGTGGATGTCGTTGCCGCCGCTGAGGATGCGCACGATCCCGGCGAAGTAGCTTCCGTAGCCGGGCTCCTGCGCCACGCCGATGGCGTAGCCGGTGCGCTGTCGTATAAGGTCCTGGAAACGCGCCAGCGGATCGAATGCGCGCCCGCTCACGACGTGCACGGCGGCGAACGCGGCCTGCACGTCGTCGAAGTAGTCCCGCTTGGGCCGCTTCATGTAGTGCACGAAGGTCGTGCCGACATAGCCGGCCGGGCGTCCCACCTCGTAGTACCGCAGCGGGGTTTGCGAGAGCGCCTGGGCGAATCCCCTGCACTCCTGCGCCGTCGCGAAATCCGGGATGCAGATGGCCGCGACCCTGTTCTCGGCCAGGTCGTCGAGGCTCTCGGCGCTCAGCGCCGCCGCCCGTGCCCACGTGCTCGTCATTGTGACTCTCCCTTGGCGTCGACGCGGTCCGGCGTTCGGTCCGCGTCGAGGCGAATCCGAACGATAGCCGAAAACACGGGAAGAATCGACCGCCGCTTTTCAAGCTCGGCCGCTTGCGGTGCGCGGTGAACTTTCGTTGGCTTTCCCGGTGAAGCCCACGATGTTCAGCAGCATCGTCGCCAACGGAACCATGGCCCCTTGCGCAAAAACGTCGGTATGAATCCAGGTGCTCTCAAGCTGCCGCAGCTGGTTCGCCGCGACCACCGTGTGTTCCAGTTCGTAGGGGCAGTCCACGAACAGGGGCCCGGCATGCAGCCGGATTTCCTGCGCGGCGAACATCTGCACGAAAGGATAGTCCGCGGGGAACGGAAAGTTGCCGCTGCCGTGCCGCAGCAGCACGCTCACCATCTCCAGCGGAACGACCGGCCGCCCCCACGGGGACGTGCCGCCGGCTTCCTTCGTGTACCACGGGTGCGGCTGCGTCATGGCCGCGAGCTTCTCGTTCAACGAGAACGGATAGAGCGCGCCCAGGCGCGCGTCGAACGACAACCGCGCCGCGATGCGCCCCGACGTCCTGCCCACCATAGGCGCGTCATCCGCGCCGCCCAGTGCGCGGCGCCGCGTGCGCAGCAGGCCTTGCCGCAGGGCCGTGGCCGTCTGCGAAGGGCCGGCCGAGGCGGAGCCCCTCAGCACGTCGATTCCGTCCCGCTTGACCACCCACACGTCGTTCAATCCTGCGGGGTCGACCGGCCAGCGCAGCGCAGCGCGGACCTCATCGCCCGCGTGGCTCGGCGCCTTGAACTTGACCGAGAGGCAGCCGGTCTCGAACCATTCCCGGCCCCACGCCCTGGCGCAGAGAAAGGCGATCTGGCTGAAGTGCGTCGGCCCCTCGATGGTTCCTGCGCCCAAGCCGAGGCCCGCCGCGACCGCGTCGTCGTGGATGGAACCGGCCCCGCCGGAGTGCTGCCGCGCCAGCAACTGCCGCGGCGTTCTCCAGGGACCCTCAAGCGCGCCGTCCGCGATGCGGCACCCGTCGTCTGCTCCAACCAGTGTCACGCGGCTTCCTTTCGGGGCAAGGCGGGCGCCTATGCCAGTTCCTCGTGCGGCCCGGCGGCCAGCAGCCGTTGCAGCGCCGCGAAATCCGGCTTGCCCGCCTGCGTGGCCGGCCAGTCGCGCACGAGCACGTACTGCCGCGGCACCTTGTAGGCAGGCAGCCGCGACAGGCCATGGCGGATGACGTCGGCGCGCGAGGTTCCCGCGCGGACCTGCACCAGGGCGACCAGGCGCTCGCCGCGCAGCGCATCCGCCACGCCGAGCACCGCCGCGCGCAGCACCGCGGGGTGGGCCTGCAGGGCTTCCTCGACTTCCTCGGGATGGATGTTCCTGCCGCCGCTGATGACCATCCTGTTCGCGCGGCCGGCGAGATAGAGCAAGCCGTCCTCGTCGAAGTAGCCGACGTCGCCCACGGAGACTGCGCTGCCCGCGCGCACCTCCGCGCCTTCGGCGCCATAGGCATACGACATGAACATCAGCGGACTTTCCGCGTACACCAGGCCGTGCTGCAGCGGTGCCAGCACCTCCCCTTTGCCGTCGCGCACCGTAATGCACACGCCGGGGAACGGCCGCCCGACGGACAGCGCGGGAATGTTCTCCGATACCTTGGCCAGGGTCAGGTAGCCCAGCTCCGAGGTGCCGTAGAACTCGCAGAACTCCGCCTGCGGAAAGCCGCGCTTCAGGCGGCCGGCGTCGCCCGGCGGCCACTTCGATCCGGTCGACAGGACCAGGCGCACGCTGTCCGGCGCATCGGTAGGGTGGTCCTCGGTGTAGTCCAGGAGCATCTTCAGCTGCGTGGGCACGCAATAGAGCACGGTCGCGCGCTCCCGCGCCATGAGCCGCCAGATCGAGGCCGGAACGAACCGCCGCGCGAACAGCACCTTCGCTCCCGCGTTCAGGCCGCGCACGATCGCGTAGGGCGCGAGCGAATGGGCCATCGGGCCGGGCACGAGGATGACGTCTTCGCTGCCGATCCCGAATTCGGCCGCGTCGCCCGCGAAACCGCGCGTCCAGGACGCGTGGCTTCGCCGGTAGCCCTTGGGCAGGCCGGTGGACCCCGAGGTGAAGCCGACGTAGAACGCGCGCTCGGGCGCGGGCTCCTCCACGCGCCGGTACGCGGCAGGCGCGCCCAGCGCGTCCGCCACCGCCGCGAACGGCAGCGACGCGTCGACCCGGCTGCCGCCCGCGCGCCGCGCCAGGTCGCCGTCCGACGTCAGCAGCAGGGGATCGGGCAGCTTCGCGAGGACCACGTCCAGCATCGGTGCCGGCCAGGCAGGGTCGAGGAGCAGCGCCTCGCTGCCAGACCTGGCCGCGGCCAGGAACAGCAGCAGCAAGGCGGGGCTGTTGTCCAGGTGCAGCGCCACCGGGCGTCCGTTCGCCGCCGCGGCCAGGTGCGCGGCGAGCCGGTGGACCGCTTCGTCGAGCGCCCCCCACGACATCTCCTGCCCCTCGAACACGATGGCGACGCACTGCGCGGACAGCTGTGCATGGCGCGTCAGTGCGGCGGTGATGCTCATGCGCGTGGACGCTCCCGGTCCGTCAATCGCCGTGGAAGCGGACGAATTGATCGAGCGGTGCGCGCGGCGACCGCAGCGCGTTCTCCGGCCGCGTGGTGTCCTCGTACCCGAGCGCCATGCCGCACAGCAGGATGTCGCCGTCGGGAATCGCGAGATGGCGGCGCACCACTTCATGGTGGGATGTGAAGGCCGCCTGCGGGCAGGTGTGCAGCCCGGCTTCCCGCGCGGCGAGCATGAAGCTTTGCAGGAACATGCCCACGTCCAGCCAGCTGCCGGCGGTCAGCGCCCGCTCGACACAGAAGAACAGGCCGGCCGGCGCGCCGAAGAAGGCGAAGTTGCGCATGTGCTGCGCGCGGCGCGCGGCGACGTCACGCTTGCCGATGCCCAGCGTGCCGTACAGCGCGAGGCCGATCTCGCTCCGGCGCGACGCATAGGGCTCCCACCACTGCCGCGGGTAGTAATCGTATTCGGGGCGGCCGCCGCCGTTCTTGTCTGCGGCGGTGGCCAGCAAGTCCTTCTCGAGTTCCGTTTTTGCCCGGCCGAAGACGACGTGCACTTTCCAGGGCTGGATGTTGCCTCCGCTCGGCGCCCTTGCCGCGAGGGACAGCAGCTCGCCGATGAGGGACTGCGGAACCTGCGTGGACAGGAATGCGCGCACCGAGCGTCGGCTCAGCAGGGCGTCCCGCACCGTCCGCGCGGCGTCGGCTGCGGGAATGTCCGCGGCGATGTCATCCATCCGCGCGGATTATCCGCCTCCCTCCCCCAGCCGCCTATTGCCCAAGGAAGTGCTTGCGGTAGCGCGCCGGCAGGTCGCCGATGCGGATCATCATCGGCAGGTCGGCGCTGTTGAAGTCCGGGTCCCAGGCCGGCGCGCCGAGCACCTTGGCGCCGGTGCGCAGGTAGCCCTTGATCAGCGCCGGCGGCTCCACGTCCAGCGTGCCGTCCAGCGCGTCCACCGGCAGCGGCAGGCGCGGCGCCACCCGGTACTCGGACGCGCACAAGTGATTGCGCTCCACCTGGCGCCAGATGCTGGCCGCCACGTCGCCGCTGGCCACGCCGTTGTGCAGCATGGGAATGCTGGCGCAGCCGACCATGGTGTCAAGCCCGTTGCGCGCCATGAATTCGCCCAGCGCGGCCCACAGCACCATGACCACGCCGCCGTGGCGGTGCTCCGGGTGCACGCAGCTGCGGCCCAGTTCGACCATGCTGTCGCGCAGCGGATCCAGCCGCGCCATGTCGAACTCGGTGTCGCTGTAGAAGCCGCCGGCGCGGCGCGCCTGCGCCGGCGTCAGCACGCGGTAGGTGCCGATCACCTCGCGGGTGGCGCCGTCGCGCACCATCAGGTGCTCGCAATAGTCGTCGAACACGTCGACGTCGTGGCCGGCCACGGTGGTGTCCAGCCGCGCGCCCATCTCGCCGGCGAACACCTGGAAGCGCAGGCGCTGCGCCTCGCGCACTTCGTCCGCGTGGCGCGCCCAGGCCACCGAGATGCTCCGCCCGGAAGGCTGCGGTGCGCCGGCGGGAGCCGAGGCCGGACGCACGGACGGCGCGCGGCTGGTGGTGTGGGAGATTTGCAGTTCAGTCATCACTGGTCCTGTTCATGTGGACAGTGTTGAAAAACGCGGTGACGCCCGCGTTGCGGTTCGGTGTCGAACGGATGACAGCGCGGCCGTGCCGCGCGGCGGGTCAGCCGTCGTGCGCGCGGAAGGACAGCAGCTGGTCGAGCAGCCAGTGCGGATCGTCCACCGCCAGGTCGTGGCCCGCGCTGGCGTGCAGGTGCAACGGCAGCTTCCAATGCGCCGCCAGCGCCTGCGAACAGCGCACCGACACCAGCCGGTCGGCGCGGCTGGCCAGCAGCAGCATCGGCACGGCGGGCGGCAGCCGCGCGATGCGGTGGCGCGCCGCCGCCACCAGCTGGCGCAGCATGTTCGCATGCGACACGGGATGCGCCTGCGCGCAGGCGATCCAGCGCTGTTCCGTGCGCGCATCGACAGGCCGCGTGTTGCTGGTGAGCAGCAGCACGCGGTGCTCGCGCGTGCGCAGGTCCATGCCGGGCCGCAGCAACGCCAGCGCCTGCGCGTAGGCCGACGGCCGCAACCGATGCCAGAACGGCGACAGGCCGGCGAAGCTGCTGTTGGCGAGAGCGCAGCCGGCCAGCTCGCCCGCATAGCGGGCCGCCCAATCCAGCGCCACCATGCCGCCGAGCGACAGGCCGGCCAGCAGGTACGGCGGCTGCGCACCCTGCTGCGCCAGGCGCGCGCGGCAGGACGCCACCATCGCCTCCACGCGCATCGGGCTGCGCTCTTGCCACAGCGTTCCGTTGCCCGGAGTGTCGAGCGCCACGACCGCATCGCCCGCCGGCACGCGTTCGCGCAGCATGGGCAGCACCTCGCCCCAATGCCCGGCTTCGCGCGCCAGCCCGCGCAGCAGTACCCAGGTGGTCATGGCGTGCCGTACCAGAGCGCCAGCGCGCGTTGCCGGTGCGCCTCGCAAGCGTCGCCGCGCGGCAGCCACAGCGCGTGGCCTGCGGCCGCGTGCATGGCGAAGTCCAGCAGCGGCAGATGGCGGCGCAGCACGCGTTTTTCGCGGTGCGCCAGGCCCGGGTTGAACATGCCTTCGCGCGAAAACAGCTGGCGCGGGTTCTTCTTCACCCACAGCCAGGAGCCCATCTCCAGCGTCAGCGGCAGGAACACGGTGCCGGCCGGCGCGCGCAGCACCAGGTGGTCCCACAGGTCGCCGTGCGCCAGGTACTGGCGGCTCTGCGGCTCGACGATGTAGGGATGGTGCGCCAGCGTCTGCTCCAGGATCTCGTGCAGCGCATGCAGCTGCGGCAGGTGCGCGATGGGCGAGCGGCGGTGCGCGAAAGGAAACCACAGGCGGTCGCGCATGCCGAAGCCGGAATGGCAGTCCAGCGCCAGCGCGAACGGCCGGCCGTGCAGTTCGCGTTCCACCACATCGCACAGCGCCGCGCTTTCCGGCTCCATCGGCGCGCCGGCCCGGCCGCGGTACCAGGGCAGGCCGGCGCTCAGGCGCTGGCCGCCCACCAGCGGCGGCACGCCCTCAGCCGCATCGACCGGCGCGTTGCGCATCAGGTCCACGCCTGCCGGATTGGCGCGCGTGCCGCGCAGCATGCCGCCCGGGTTCACCAGCGGCATGAACACGACGCGCAGGTTCTCCAGCATCGCGTGCAATGACGCGTCCCAGCGCAGCCGCATTGCCAGGCTGTGCAGCCAGGCGGTGACGATGCGCGTGCCGATGCGCTCCAGGCCGTGCACGCCGCCGAAGTAGCCGACAGCCGGCACGCCGGGGCCCGGGTTGCCGAACGCGACGGCATAGACCGGCAGAGCCCGCGGCCCGTGCCCTACCGTGCAGGCCACGCGCACCTGCGCATGGCCGCCGGCGGCGGCGATCGCGCGCTCCAGCGCTTCGAGTTCAGGCAAGGCGGGAGACGGCATGGGCGCGCAGCTTAGGGCATCGGCGTGTCACACGGCTGCCATTCGCGGGCGCTAGCGTGCAAGGTCCACAGCCCCGGAGCACCACCGATGAAACACCGTATGCCGCCGCTCCTGCACTGGGGCGCCGTCGCCCTCGCCCTCTTGGGCGGCGTCGGCGAATTCGTGTCGCTGCAGCGCTGGCGCATCAGCGAGCGGCGCATCCGCCACTAAAACCCGCTTTCCCTTCAGGACCGAACGACACCGATGGAACCCGACGAATTCGCCAGGCGGATGCAGCTGGAGGCGCTGGACGCCTACGACGAGGAACTGGAACTCGAATTCGAGGACCGGCCCTGCGGCCCCGGCGGCGAGGACATCCCGCTGACCGCCGCCGAGCGTCACGCGCGGCGCCTCTATTTCGGCGAGCTGCTGCGCCTGCAGGGCGAACTCGTCAAGCTGCAGGACTGGGTGGTGGCCAGCGGCGAAAAGCTGGTGATCCTGTTCGAAGGCCGCGACGCGGCCGGCAAGGGCGGCGTCATCAAGCGCATCACGCAGCGGCTGAACCCGCGCGTGTGCCGCGTGGCCGCCCTGCCCGCGCCCAACGACCGCGAACGCACGCAGTGGTACTTCCAGCGCTACGCGGCGCACCTGCCGGCGGCCGGCGAGATGGTGCTGTTCGACCGCAGCTGGTACAACCGCGCCGGCGTCGAGCGCGTGATGGGTTTTTGCACCGACGCGCAGTACGAGGAGTTCTTCCGCTCGGTGCCCGAGTTCGAGAAGATGCTGGCGCGCTCGGGCATTCGGCTGATCAAGTACTGGTTCTCGATCTCCGACGAGGAGCAGCACCTGCGCTTTCGCAGCCGCATCCAGGACCCGCTCAAGCAGTGGAAGCTCAGCCCAATGGACCTGGAGTCGCGCCGGCGCTGGGAGGACTACACCCGCGCCAAGGAAGCCATGCTGGAGCGCACCCACATCCCCGAGGCGCCGTGGTGGCTGGTGCACGCGGACGACAAGAAGAAGGCGCGGCTGAACTGCATCGCGCACCTCCTGTCGCAGCTGGACTACCGCGAAATCCCGCACGCCGAGATCCAGCTGCCCGAGCGAGTGCGCCACGAGGACTACACGCGCCGGCCGGTGCCGCGCGGGATGTACGTGCCCGAGCGCTACTGAATGGCCGATGCGGGCGGCGCGGGCGGCGCGCACTGCCATCAAAGCGTCATGTTGGGCGCCGAGCATCCGGGCGAATTCCAACGGGACGACGACACATGCACGCCATCCGCATCCACGCGCTCGACAAGACCTTCGGCAACGGCCGCAAGGCGCTGCACGGCATCGACCTGGCCATCGCTCCGGGCGAGATGGTGGCGCTGATCGGCGCCTCCGGCTCGGGCAAGTCCACCCTGCTGCGGCACGTGGCCGGCTTGATGCCGGCCGATCACGGCAGCGCCAGCCGCATCGAGGTGCACGGCGAATGCGTGCAGAGCGGCGGGCGCATCGCGCGCGACGTGCGCCGGCTGCGCGGCGGCGTCGGCTTCGTGTTCCAGCAGTTCAACCTGGTCGAGCGCTTGCCGGTGGTCGTCAACGTGCTGGCCGGCGCGCTGCACCGCCTGCCCTTGTGGCGCGGCGTGCTGCGCAGCTTCGGCACCGGCGAGATGGCCCGTGCGCTGGAGGCGCTGCGCCGCGTCGGCATCGCCGAGTGCTGCTGGCAACGCGCCTCCACGCTCTCGGGCGGGCAGCAGCAGCGCGCCGCCATCGCCCGCGCCATGGTGCAGGGCGCGCGCGTGGTGCTGGCCGACGAGCCGATCGCCTCGCTCGACCCCGAATCCTCGCGCCGCGTGATGGACATGCTGGCGCGCATCAACCAGGAAGACGGCGTCACCGTGGTGGTGTCGCTGCACCAGGTGAACGTGGCCATGAAGTACTGCGCCCGCACCGTCGCCCTGCACCAGGGCCGCGTGGTGTACGACGGCCCGTCCGCCGCGCTCACCCCGGCCCTGCTGCGCGAGCTGTACGGCGCCGAGGCCGACGAGATCCTGTCCCTGGGCGACCACATCGGGGCGCTGCAGGAGCCGCGCCGGCCCGAGCCGCTGCGGCCGTGGGCACAACCGCTGCCGCAGGCGGCCTGATCTCTTCTCTCGCTCTCCATCGTTCTCTCCCCAAGAAAAGAAAAGGCACACCCATGTTCAAGCAATTCGCACTCGGCACGGCCCTGCTCGCCGCCGCCGGCACCGCACCGGCGCAGTCGCAATCACAGTCGCCCAAGGAAATCAACTTCGGCATCATCTCCACCGAGTCCAGCCAGAACCTCAAGCAGGACTGGGCGCCGCTTTTGGCCGACATGGAAAAGCGCACCGGCCTGAAGGTCAACGCCTTCTTCGCGCCCGACTATGCCGGCGTGATCGAAGCCATGCGCTTCGGCAAGGTGCAGGTCGGCTGGTTCGGCAACAAGTCGGCCATCGAGGCGGTGGACCGCGCCGGCGGCGAAGTCTTCGCGCAGGTGGTCAACGTGGACGGCTCCATCGGCTACAACTCGATGGTGTCGGTGCACAAGGACAGCCCGTACAAGACGCTCGACGAGCTGCTGAAGAACGCCAAGTCGCTGTCCTTCGGCATCGGCGACCCGAACTCCACCTCGGGCTACCTGGTGCCCAGCTACTACATCTTCGCCAAGTACAAGCTGGACCCGAAGACCACCTTCAAGAACACCCGCGGCGCCAACCACGAAACCAACATCCTGGCGGTGGCCAACAAGCAGGTCGACGCCGCCGTGCACAGCTCCGACGTGCTGGAGCGCATCGAGAAGCGCCAGCCCGAGGTGGCGGCCAAGGTGCGCGTGATCTGGAAGTCGCCGCTGATCGCCGGCGACCCGCTGGTCTGGCGCAAGGACCTGGACGCCGACAGCAAGGCGAAGGTCAAACAGTTCATGCTGTCCTACGGCAAGGGCAGCGGTGCGGAGGGCGCGCGCGAACTCGCCATCCTGACCAAGCTGACGCTCGGCGGTTTCCGGGATTCCGGCAACGCGCAGCTGTCGCCCACCCGCCAGCTGGAGCTGTTCCGGGAAAAGACCAAGCTGGAAGCCGACGCCGGCATGGGCGCGCAGGAGAAGGCCGGCAAGATCGAGGCCATCGACAAGAAGCTGGCCGAGCTGCAGCAGGCCGGCTGACGCAGGGCGGCCGCGCACGATGAACAGTTCCACCCACCTGTCCGTGGTCACGCCCCCGCTGCCGTCCGCGCCGCGCGCCAACCTGGCGGCGCTGGCCGCCTGGGGCGTGCTGCTGGCGCTGCTGGCCGGCTCCTGGAAGGGCGCGGACATGCGCCCGCTGGACCTGCTGCGCGATTCGGCCAACATGGCCACCTACGCGGCCAGCTTCTTTCCGCCCGACTTCCACGAATGGCGCGGCTACCTGCAGGAGATGCTGGTCACGGTGCAGATCGCGCTGTGGGGCACGGTGCTGGCCGTGGTGTGCGCCGTGCCGCTGGGCCTGCTGTCGTCGGCCAACATCGTGCCGGCCTGGGTCTACCAGCCGGTGCGCCGGCTGATGGACGCGGCGCGCGCCATCAACGAGATGGTGTTCGCCATGCTGTTCATCGTGGCCGTGGGGCTGGGCCCGTTCGCCGGCGTGCTGGCCCTGTGGGTGCACACCACCGGCATCCTGGCGAAGCTGTTCTCCGAAGCCGTGGAAGCCATCGACCCGCAGCCGGTGGAGGGCATCCGCGCCACCGGCGCCAGCGCGCTGGAGGAAATCCTGTTCGGCGTGCTGCCGCAGGTGCTGCCGCTGTGGATCTCCTACGCGCTGTACCGCTTCGAGTCCAACGTGCGCTCGGCCTCGGTGGTCGGCATGGTGGGCGCGGGCGGCATCGGCGTGGTGCTGTGGGAAATCATCCGCGGCTTCCAGTACGCGCAGACCTGCGCCGTGATGCTGATCATCGTGGGCACCGTCACCGCCATCGACATGGTGTCGGCGCGCATCCGCAAAGCCCTGATCTGACCCGAGGAGTTCCTACATGCCCATGACCATCGACCAGATCGTGCGCCTCTACCGCAGCGCCGGCGCCGCGCGCTACGGCATGGAAGCCATCACGCAGGAGCAGCACGCGCTGCAATGCGGCCTGCTGGCGCAGCGGGCGGACGCGCCCGACACGCTGGTGGCCGCCGCGCTGCTGCACGACCTGGGCCACCTGCTGGCGCACACGCTGCCCGAGTCGGCCGCTGGCAAGGACGACCTGCACGAGTACCGCGCGATTCCATTCCTGCGCGGCGAATTCGGCGACGCGGTGATCGAGCCGATGCGCCTGCACGTGGCGGCCAAGCGCTGGCTGTGCGCGGCGGACCCGGCCTACCACGACGGCCTGTCGCCGGCGTCGCGCCACAGCCTGGCGCTGCAGGGCGGCGCGTTCACCACGCCCCAGGCCGCCGACTTCCTCGCGCAGCCGCATGCGGCGGAAGCGGTGCAGCTGCGCCGCTGGGACGACCAGGCCAAGAGCCCCACGCGCGAGACGCCCGGCTGGGAGCATTTCCGCCCGGTGCTGGAGCGCGCACGGCATTGCCTTCCGTCCGAGTCCGTTCGCCCTGAACCCGTTCACCTCTGAACCCGTTCGCCCAGAGCCTGCACACCCGTTCGCCCTGAGCCTGTCGAAGGGCATACGCGCGCTTCGGCAAGCTCAGCCAGAACGGTGTGATGTGGCCAGCAGGTGGTCGCGCAACTGCGCGCCCGCTTCGGCGACGGTGCTAGCATTCACGATCACGTGCGCGCCCGGCATGTCCGGCAGATCGCCATTGCGCGCGATGCGCTGCCGCACCGCGTCGCCGCCTTCGCGGCCGCGTGCCTGCAGGCGCTGCGCCAGCTGTTCCGGCGGCGCCGTCACCAGCACTACCTCGACGCTGCCCGCCGGCAAGCCCAGCACGTGCTCGCGCGAGCCGTTGACCACCACGGTGCGCCCGCGCGCCACGTCCTCGCGGTAGTACGCGTCCACGGCGTAGTCGAAGCCGTGCGCACGCCAGTGCCAGGCGAAACGGCCGGCGCGCAGCCACTGCGCAAAGGCGGCGGGACTGAGCTCCTCGTGGTCGGAAGCCGGATGGGCCGCGCGCGTGACCGCGCGGCGCGCGAACACGATCCCGCGCTCGCCCGCCAGCGCGGTGCGCGCCCAGCCGATCACGCTGTCCTTGCCCGCGCCCGAGGGGCCGCAGACGAACACCCAGCGCCCCGGGGCCGGCGCGCTCATGGCCCCAACTCCACGTCGTGCAGCCGCACGAAGGGCGCGCCGGCCACCGGTTCGTGGAACACGCACAGCCGGTCGAGCCAGAGCGGCGCGTCGGCGTTCAGGCGGGACAATGCGGGCGCCAGCTGCGCCAGCAGCCGGTCCGCGGTGTCGGCGTCGACCGGACCCGTCAGGCTCATGTGGAAGCGGAAGCGCTCCAGCACGTGCGGGTAGCCGTAGAGGTCCAGCAGCTCGCGCCCGCGCGCGTCCAGCTGCTGCGGAGTGCGGCGCGCCCGTTCCGCGGCGTCGAGCGGTGCGCGCAGCGCGTCCAGCGCGGTGACGCACTGCGCCGCCAGCGCGTCCACCACCGCGTGCGGCTGCGAAGGCACCAGCGCGACGAAACCGTCCAGGTGCACCGGCACCAGAGCGCCGAGCGGCATGGCCTGCCAGCGCCGTGCGATGGCGGCCACGCGCGCCAGCAATTCCTGCTCGCCGCTGCCCTGCCCCAGCCGGAACGGCGCTTTCAGCGTCGCATGGAAGCCGTAGCGCCGAGGCTCGGCCGTGAGCCGGCTCACCTGCGCGAAGTCGAAACCGGGCAGTTCGCGCGGCGGCACCGGCATGCCGTCGAATTCATCGCGGCCCAGCCAGCCGCTGCCGAACGCGTGCCATGGCGAATGGCGCGGCGGCGCGAAGTAGATGGCGTAGCGTCCGGTGCTCATGCGTCCTCCGAGCGCACCAGCAGCTGCACGCGGTCGCCGCTGAACAGGGTTTCGCCGTACTTGACCGGCCGGCCCTCCAGGTCCACGTCCACGCTTTCCACGCACAGCAGCGGGCGCGCCGCCGACTGGCGCAGCAGCCGCGCGGCTTCCTCGCCGGGCAGCTGCGTGGTGATGCGGCTCTCGCGCCGCAGGTAGTCGCGCACGCCCAGGCGCGCCAGGATCTCGGTGGTCTGCGCGCCCTCGCCCAGCATCTCCAGCAGGCCGCCGAAGCGCTCCGCCGGGTACCAGGCGCTTGCCAGGTTCACCGGCTGGCCGTTGGCCTCGCTCAGCGTCTCCACCAGCAGCACGTCGTCGCCCCCGGCCAGCTCCAGTTCGCGCGCCACGCGCTCGGCCGCCGGCTCGCACCGCGCGGTCAGCAGTTGCTTGCCGGGCAGCAGGCCCTGGCGCTGCAGGTTCTCGCTGAAGCGCGTGCGGCGCGCCAGCGGGTAGTTCAGCAGCTCGTGTTGCACGAACATGCCGCGGCCCTGCTCGATGCGCAGCATGCCCTGCGCCTGCAGCGCGCTGACCGCCTGGCGCAGCGTGTGGCGGTTCACGCCGAAGCGCGCCGACAGCTCGGCCTCGCTCGGCAGCTTGCCGGTGTCGGCATAGCGGCGGTCGCGGATCTCGCCGGCCAGCGTATCGGCGATGCGCCGCCACACGGTGACGCCGCTGCGCACATGAGGCGGCGCCACCGGGGCGGGAAAGTCGAAGGGGTGCGGTGCGAAGGTGGGGGGTGTCATCAGTCGGTCATGTTGCGCGATTGAACTGCGGTTCGTGCCTGGCATGGGCCGGGACTTTAAGGACTGATCTAGTGTCCTGTCCCGATAATACGTGAGCAAAGTCGATGCAGCTTTTCAAGGATCGAATCGGCGGTCGCAGTCCATTTGAACGGCTGACAGTTTTGGTTGTGAGCGTTGACGAAATGGTCGATGC
>NZ_JACCWG010000202.1 GCF_013697775.1 Ramlibacter sp.
CCGCTGCGGCAACCGCGGCCTGCACGCGCTTGCCCGAGCCGTCGCCCGCGCCGGCCAGCACCAGCCGCGGCGCGGCCACGCCTTCGCTGCGGTAGGAGTGCAGCAGCCGTCCGGGCTTGGTTTCCAGGTCCTTGGCGGCGAGCGCCGCGCCGACCAGTCGCGACAGCGCGTCCTTGCCGGGCTTGAACGATTCGGTCACGAGCACGACCAGAACGTCGCACTTTTCGGCGGCCGCGCCGGCCAGTTCGAGGGTCTTGAGTTCGAAGTCCATAATTCTCGTTTTTCGCGCATGGCGCGCATCTCGCAGCCGATGTTATTCCATTCGTCCCTACGCAAGGAGCTGGCCCGCAGCTTCGGTGCGACCCTGGTGGTGCTGGTCACCATCGTCATGACCATGACCCTGATCCGCACGCTCGGCCAGGCCAGCCGCGGCAGCGTGAACCCGCAGGAAGTGATGATGGTGATGGGCTACACCGTGCTCGGCTACCTGCCGCCCATCCTCACGTTGAGCCTGTTCGCGGCCATCGTCGGCACGCTGTCGCGCATGTACCGCGACAGCGAAATGGTGATCTGGTTTTCCGCCGGGCGCGGCCTGTCGGCGTTCCTGAAGCCGCTGTTCGGCTTTGCCTGGCCGGTGCTGCTGGCCATCGCGCTGCTGGCCACGGTGGCCTGGCCCTGGGCCAACCAGCAGGCGCAGGAACTGAAGGACCGCTACGGCCGCCGCGGCGACCTGGAGCGCGTGGCGCCGGGGCAGTTCCAGGAATCGCGCAGCGGCCGGCGCGTGTTCTTCCTGGACAAGGACACGCCGGACAACAAGTCGGGCAAGAACATCTTCATCTCCACCAGCGAGCACGGCAAGGAGACCGTGACCTCGGCGCGCGCCGGCCGCGTGGAGACCATGGGCGACAGCCAGTTCCTGGTGCTGTCGAACGGCCAGCGGCTGGAGACCGTGCTGGCCGACCAGACCATGAAGATCAGCGAGTTCGAGCAGTACGGCAGCCGCGTGAGCGGCAGCGCGCTGGGCGGCGCCGACGACAGCCCGAGCCGCACCCGCTCGACCCTGCGGCTGCTGCGCGAGCCGACGCCGGTGAACCAGGGCGAGCTGGCCTGGCGCCTGGGCCTGGCGCTGGCGGCTTTCAACTTCGTGATGCTCGCCGTCACGGTGTCCAGCGTCAACCCGCGCGCCGGGCGCAGCGGCAACCTGGTGTTCGCCCTGTTCGCCTTCGTCGTCTACTACAACCTGCTGAACCTGGGCCAGAGCTGGATCGGCAGCGGCCGCTCGGAGTTCGTGCGCTTCATGCTGCTGCTGCACGGCGGGGTATTCCTGGCCGGCGCGTTCTGGCTTGGCAAGCAGCACAACAACTGGCACCTGCGCACCCTCTTCGCCCGCGGCCGGCGCGGGGAGCGCGCATGAGGACCATCCGCCGGCTGATCTACAAGGAAGTCGCCCTGGCGGTGCTGTTCGTCGCCATCGGCTTCCTGGCGCTGTTCTTCTTCTTCGATTTCGTCGACGAGCTGCCCAACGTGGGCAAGGGCGTGAGCCCCTACCGGCTGACGCAGGCGCTGGTGTTCGTGGGCCTGCTGGTGCCCAGCCACCTGTACGAGCTGATGCCCATCGCGGTGCTGATCGGCACCATCTTCGTGATGGCGCGGCTTGCGCAGAGTTCGGAATACACCATTCTGCGCACCAGCGGGCTGGGGCCCTGGCGGGCGCTGCGCACGCTGCTGGTGCTGGGGCTGATGTTCACCCTGCTCACCTTCGCCGCCGGCGACTATGTGGCGCCGGTGGCGGACCGCACCGCGCAGCTGCTGAAGGCGCGGCTGGAAGGCCGCATCAGCCTGGGGCAGACCGGCGCCTGGCTGAAGGAGCGGCAGGCCTACAGCTCCTACAGCGTCAACGTCAACGCGCTCACGCCCGACGGCAACATGCAGGGCGTGCGCATCTTCGAGGCCGACTCGCGCGGCTTCCTGATCTCCATCACGCAGGCGCAGCGGGCCCGTTTCGAGGAAGGCGGCTGGCTGCTGCAGCAGGCCGAGCGGCGCGAGTTCGCCGCGCCCGGCGCCAAGGGCCAGGCGCACGTGGAGCGCACCGCATCGCCGCAGCTGCGCTGGCCGACCGACATCTCCGCGGAAATGGTGTCGGTGGCCCTGCTCAAGCCCGACCGCATGGGCACCATCGACCTGTTCCAGTACATCCGCCACCTGGAAGCCAACGGGCAGACTTCGCAGCGCTACGAAATCGAGTTCTGGCGCAAGGTGTTCTATCCGCTCAGCTGCATGGTGATGGTGGTGCTGGCCCTGCCCTTCGCCTACCTGCATTTCCGCTCCGGCGGCATCACCACCTACGTGTTCGGCGGCGTGCTGGTGGGCATCAGCTTTTTCATGCTGAACAACGTGTTCGGCTACATCGGCAACATCCGCAACTGGATGCCATGGCTGACGGCCGCTTCACCCGGCCTGATCTACACCTTCCTGTCGCTGGGCGCCTTCGGCTGGCTGGTGCTGAGGCGGTGATGGGCAGCAAGGCGATCGTCCTGTTCGGCCACGGTTCGCGCGATCCGCTGTGGCGGCTGCCGATCGAAGGCGTGGCCGCGCGCGTGGCCCAGGAGCGGCCGGATCTGCTGGTGCGCTGCGCCTACCTGGAGCTGGAACCACCCGACCTGCCGACGGCGGTGGCCGGGTTGGCGCAGGCCGGCGCCACCGACATCGCCCTGCTGCCCATGTTCCTGGGCATGGGCCGGCACGCGCGCGAAGATCTGCCCAAATTGGTCGAGGCGCTGCGGCAGCAGTATCCGCGCATCCGCTTCGACCTGCGGCCTCCGGTGGGCGAGCATCCGGACCTCGTCAGCACCCTGGTGAGGATTGCCGCGGACTGAGCCGTGCAGGCATAATGATCGCCTCCTTTAGAAGAAATCCGGCATGAACCTGCACCAGTTCCGCTTCGTCCAGGAAGCGGTGCGGCGTAACCTGAACCTGACCGAAGCCGCCAAGTCGCTGCACACCTCGCAGCCCGGCGTCTCCAAGGCGATCATCGAGCTGGAAGAGGAGCTCGGGGTTGAGATCTTCGCCCGCCACGGCAAGCGGCTCAAGCGCGTGACCGAGCCCGGCCAGCATGTGCTGAAAAGCATCGAGCTCATCATGCGCGAGGTGGGCAACCTCAAGCGCATCGGCGAGCAGTTCAGCGCCCAGGACAGCGGCACGCTGTCCATCGCCACCACCCACACCCAGGCGCGCTACGTGCTGCCGATTCCGGTGACCAAGCTGCGTGCCGCCTACCCCAAGGTCAACGTCAGCCTGCACCAGGGCTCGCCCGGCGACGTGGCGCGCATGGTGATGGACGAAGTCGCCGAGATCGGCATCGCCACCGAGTCGCTGCTGGACTTCCCGGACCTGGTCACGCTGCCCTGCTACGAGTGGGAACACGTGCTGGTGCTGCCGCCCGACCACCCGCTGGCACGCAAGGAGCGGGTGACGCTGGAGGACATCGCCGGCGAGCCGCTGATCACCTACCACCCTTCCTACACCGGCCGCACCCGCATCGACCAGGCCTTCGCGCAGCGCAAGCTGCAGCCGCGCATCGCGCTGGAGGCGATCGACTCGGACGTCATCAAGACCTATGTGCGCCTGGGGCTGGGCATCGGCATCGTGGCCGAAATGGCCGTGCGCGACGACCCCAACACCGACCTGGTGGCGCGGCCGCTGGGCGCGCTGCTCGGGACCAACCTCGCGCGGGTGGCCTTCAAGCGCGGCGCCTACCTGCGCCACTTCGTCTTCCGCTTCGCCGAACTGCTGTCCGACCGGCTGGACCGCAACCTGATCGCCAAGGCGATGGCCGGCGGCGGCACCGACTACGACATGTGAGCCCGCCGCGGGCCTGAGACCATGAGCACGACCACCGAACGCACGCCCGTCCTGCAGACCAAGCTGCCCGCCGTGGGCACCACCATCTTTTCCGTGATGTCGGCCCTGGCCGCCGAAAAAGGCGCGGTCAACCTGGGCCAGGGCTTCCCGGACTTCGACTGCGACCCGATGCTGGTGCAGGCGGTGACGGCCGCCATGACAAAGGGCTTGAACCAGTACCCGCCGATGGCCGGCGTGCCGGCGCTGCGCGAGGCCATCTCCGCCAAGATGCAAGCCATGTACGGGCGGACCTACGATCCGTACAGCGAGCTCACCATCACCGCAGGTGCCACGCAGGCCATCATCACCGCCATCCTGGCGGTGGTGCGCCCGGGCGACGAGGTGATCGTGCTGGAGCCGTGCTACGACAGCTACGTGCCCAACATCGAGCTGGCCGGAGGCACCGTGGTGCGCGTGCCGCTCACACCGCGCACCTTCCGGCCCGACTTCGACCGGATCGCCGCCGCCATCACGCCGCGCACCCGCGCCATCCTGGTCAACACGCCGCACAACCCGAGCGCCACCGTCTGGTCGAAGCAAGACATGCTGCGCCTGCAGGAGCTGCTGGCGCCCACCGAGGTGCTGGTGATCGCCGACGAGGTGTACGAGCACATGGTGTTCGACGGCCAGCCGCACCAGAGCGTGGCGCGCTTTCCGGCACTGGCGGCGCGCTCCTTCATCGTCTCCAGCTTCGGCAAGACCTACCACGTCACCGGCTGGAAGGTCGGCTACGTGGCCGCGCCCGCTTCGCTGATGGCCGAATTCCGCAAGGTGCACCAGTTCAACGTGTTCACCGTCAACACGCCGGTGCAGCACGGCCTGGCGGCGCACATGGCCGATGCATCGCTGTACCTGCAGCTGCCGCAGTTCTACCAGCGCAAGCGCGACCTGTTTCGCACCGGCCTGGCGCGCACCCGCTTCAAACTGCTGCCCAGCGAGGGCAGCTTCTTCCAGTGCGTGGACATCTCGGACGTGAGCGAGCTCCCCGAGGAAGATTTCTGCAAGTGGCTCACCAGCGAGATCGGCGTCGCCGCGATTCCGCTGTCGGCCTTCTACGGCAACGGCTTCGACCAGCGCGTGGTGCGCTTTTGCTTCGCCAAAAAGGAAGACACGCTCAACCAGGCGCTGCAGCGGCTCGCCAGGCTCTGAGGCCCGCGCTCAGCATTGGATGGCGTTGCGGCAAAAGTTGTCGAGTTCGCGCACGACTGCTTGCCCCGTCACGGCGTTCTTCGCCTTCGGCCCGGCGTCCAGGCCGAGTTTCACCTCGTACTTCAGGAAGAACGCGTCGAACAGCTCGCTGCCGAGCGTGCCGTAGGCGGTGAGCGTGTCGGCCTTGGTTTCGTACGCGAGCAGCACGGCGCACAACGGCTGCGGCGCCGGACCGGACAGCACCTCGGCCCCGCGCGAGGGATCGTACTGGCTGTGCTCCGCGCAGCAGTGGATCAGGTTGTCCTGCACGCCGCGCTGCGCCCGCGTCTTGCGAAAGCTGATGAAGCTCACCTCGCGCGTCGGGTACGCCAACTGGTGGGTGCAGATCGCGCTGAAGGCGACCACGCTGCGCTTGGCGCCCACCCCGCCGGGCCACGCATAGGCTTCGCGGCTGCGCGTGCTGAGCGTCTGGGGTGACGCGGGCTTGCCCAGGTCCAGCAGGAACACCGGCGTGGCTTCGTAGGGGTAGTGGAAGACGTAGTTGGTCTGCGGCTTGAGCGCGCCGGCCCGCAGCGGCTGGCCTTGCTCGTCCACCAGCAGCACGCGGGCATAGGCCTTGGGGTTGGCGTGCGCCCCGAGCGCGGAGGCCGCCGTCAGCGCAGGCACGCAGGCCGCGGCCTTGATGCCACATGATTCGATGAAACTGCGTCGATCCAAAAGGAATGCCTCGCCGGGGTAGGTGCAGCGCACGGTACCCAAGCCCATCCATGCTGTCATTCGGCTTTTCACCGCAACCCAAAGTTGCGTATGAGTAGGAAGGGCCTCATGCAAGCCTTGCGAACGATCAGCTGTTGAGCTGGCTCCAGAGCTTGTCGATGCGCTTGACGCTCACCGGCTGCGGCGTTTTCAGCTCCTGCGCGAAGAAGCTCACGCGCAGCTCTTCCAGCAGCCAGCGCAGGTCTTCCATGCGCTCGTCCACCGCGCCCTTGCGCTCGGCCACCAGGCGCCAGTAGCGCTGCTCCTGCGGTTTGAGCTCGATCAGCCGCGCCGCGTCGCGCGCGGCATCGGTGCGCAGCTTGTCCAGCCGCAGGGTGATCGCCTTCAGGTAGCGCGGCAAGTGCTGCAGTCGCGGCCAGTGCGTCGCGGCCAGGAAGCGCTTGGGCGCCAGGCGCTGCAGCTGCTGCACGGCGTCGGCGGTCGCCTCCGAATGGTTCCTGGTGTCCTTGATCTTGCGCGCGGCGGCGGCGTAGTCGACCAAGATGGTCGAGGCCAGGCGCGCCACCTCGTTGGCAATGAGCGTGAGCCGCCCGCGCCCTTCATCCACCCGCTTTTTGAAGGCGGCTTCGTTCGCCGGCAGCGGGTCGAGCAGGAAGGCGCGGTCCAGCGCCACCTCGATGATCTGCTCGCGCAGCTCCTCCTGCGTGCCCAGCGGCATGTAGGCCACCGCCATCTTCTGCAGGTCGGGGATGTTCTTTTCCAGGTACTTGAGCGCGTCCTTCAGCTGCAGCGCGAAGAGGCGCCGCAGGCCGGCGCGGTGCTTCGCCGCCGCCACATCGGGCTCGTCGAACACCTCGATCGCCACCGCATCGTTCTGGTCGATCAGCGCCGGAAAGCCGATCAGGCTGGTGCCGCCCTTGCGGATCTCCATCAGCTCGGGGAGCTCGCCGAAGGTCCAGGCGGTGTAGCGCTGGTCGGGGGTGGTGGCGGCGCCAGATTGCGTGGCACCCCTCACCCCTGCCCTCTCCCCGGAGGGGAGAGGGAGTCTTGCATTTCCTCCCTCTCCCGCCTGCGGGAGAGGGCCGGGGTGAGGGCTCTCCCTGCCCTTCACCCCCGCCAGCGCCTGGAACGCACCGCGTGCCTGCGCCCCCAGCTCCGCCTTCAGCGCGCCGAGGTTGCGCCCCATGCCCAGCTGCCGCCCGTGCTCGTCGACCACGCGGAAATTCATGAACAGGTGCGCCGGCACCATGTCCAGCTTGAAGTCGGTGCGCTTCACATCCAGGCTGGTGGCGTCGCGCACCTGCTTGAGCATGGCGTCGGTCAGGGACCCGCGCGTCCACTGTTCCGGTTCGCTCAGCTGGCTGGCCAGGCGCAGCGCCGACTCCGGCAGCGGCACGAAGCGCGAGCGGGGCTTTTGCGGCAGGCTTTTCAGCAGCGCCTGGATCTTGTCCTTCAGCATGCCGGGCACCAGCCATTCGGCGCGCTCCTCGCTCACCTGGTTCAGCACGAAGATCGGCACCGTCACGGTCAGCCCGTCGCGCGCGTCGCCCGGTTCGTGCAGGTAGGTCACGGAGCAGTCCACGCCGCCCAGCTTCAGCGTCTTGGGGAATGTGTCTGTCGTGATGCCGGAGGCCTCGTGGCGCATCAGCTCGTCGCGCGAGAGTTTCAGCAGCAGCGGGTTGGCGCGGCTGCCGTCCCGGTACCAGCGCTCGAAGGTGGCGCCGCCGTACACGTCCTTGGGGATCTGCTGGTCGTAGTAGGCGTAGATCAGCTCCTCGTCCACCAGCACGTCCTGCCGGCGCGCCTTGTGTTCCAGCTCCTGCACCTGCTTGACCAGTTTCAGGTTGGCGGCCAGGAACGGCAGCTTGGTTTCCCACAGCCCGGCGACCAGGCCTTCGCGGATGAAAATCTCGCGCGCGCCCGGCAGGTCGGCCCGCGCGAACGGCACGCGCCGCCCGCTGTAGACCACCAGGCCGTACAGCGTGGCGCGCTCCAGTGCCATCACCTCGGCGGCCTTCTTTTCCCAGTGCGGGTCGAGCAGCTGCTTTTTCAGCAGATGTTCCGCGACCTCCTCGATCCACTGCGGCTCGATGTTGGCGATGCCGCGGCCGAACAGCCGTGTGGTCTCCACCAGCTCGGCGCACACCACCCAGCGGCCGGGCCGCTTTTTCAGGTGCGCGCCCGGGTGGCGGTAGAACTTGATGCCGCGCGCGCCGAGGTACACCTCCTCGTCTTCCAGCTTCGTGCCGATGTTGCCGAGCAGCCCCGCCAGCATGGACTTGTGCAGCGCCTCGTAGCCGGCCGGCTGCGTGTTCAGCCGCCACTTGTGCTCGGCCGCCACGGCATGCAGCTGCGTGTGGATGTCGCGCCATTCGCGCACCCGGCGCACATTGACAAAGCTCTGGCGCAGCAGCTGTTCGTACTGGCGGTTGGAGAGCTTGTGTCTGGGCCCTTCGACAAGCTCAGGGTGAGCGGGGTGCGTGCCCGGGCGAACGGAGTGGGTGCCCGCGGCCTCCGTTCGGGCTGAGCCTGTCGAAGCCCCGCCCCGCGCTTCATCCAGCCAGTTCCACAGCCGCAGGTACCCCGAGAACTCGCTCTTCTCGTCGTCGAACTTCGCGTGCTGCTGGTCGGCCTGGGCTTGCATCTCCATCGGGCGGTCGCGCACGTCCTGCACCGACAGCGCCGACGCGATCACCAGCACCTCGTGCAGAGCGCCGCGCTCGCGCGCCTCGATGATCATGCGGCCGACGCGCGGATCCAGCGGCAGCCGCGCCAGTTCGTGGCCCGTGGGCGTGAGCTCGTTGTCGTCGTTCACCGCGCCCAGTTCGGCCAGCAGCTGGTAGCCGTCGGCGATGGCGCGGCGCGACGGCGGGTCGATGAACGGGAACTCCTCCACCGTGCCCAGGCGCAGCGACTTCATGCGCAGGATCACGCCGGCCAGCGACGAGCGCAGCACCTCGGGGTCGGTGAAGCGCGGACGCCCGGCGAAATCCTTCTCGTCGTACAGGCGGATGCAGATGCCGTTGGCCACGCGCCCGCAGCGCCCGGCCCGCTGGTTGGCCGCGGCCTGGCTGACGGACTCGACCAGCAGCTGCTCCACCTTGCTGCGAAAGCTGTAGCGCTTCACGCGCGCCGTGCCGGCATCCACCACGTAGCGGATGCCCGGTACGGTGAGCGAGGTTTCCGCCACGTTGGTGGCCAGCACGATGCGCCGGTCCGGGTGCGCGTCGAACACGCGGTCCTGCTCGGCCTGCGACAGCCGCGCGAACAGCGGCACCACCTCGGCATTGCGCTTGAGCACGTCGTGCGACAGGTGCTTGCGCAGATGGTCCGCGGCCTCGCGGATCTCGCGCTCGCCCGGCAGGAACACCAGGATGTCGCCAGCCGCGTTGCCGGCCCAGAGTTCGTCCACCGCGTCGGCGATGGCCTCGTTCAGGCCGTAGTCGCGCGACTCCTCGAACGGGTGCCAGCGCTGCTCCACCGGGAACATGCGGCCCGACACGTACAGCACCGGCGCCGGTCCCTTGGCCGAGGCGAAGTGCTGGGCAAAGCGCTCGGCGTCGATGGTGGCCGAGGTGACGACCACCTTCAGGTCGGGCCGGCGCGGCAGCAGCTGGCGCAGGTAGCCCAGCAGGAAGTCGATGTTGAGGCTGCGCTCGTGCGCCTCATCGATGATCAGCGTGTCGTAGGCCGACAGCAGCGGGTCGGATTGGGTCTCGGCCAGCAGGATGCCGTCGGTCATCAGCTTGACCGAGGCGCCGCGCGACAGCCGGTCGGTGAAGCGCACCTTGTAGCCCACCACTTCGCCCAGCGGCGTTTTCAGCTCCTCGGCGATGCGCTTGGCCACGCTCGACGCGGCGATGCGGCGCGGCTGGGTGTGGCCGATCATCTTGCCGCGGCCGTCCGGGGCGTTGAGCTTGCCGCGCCCCATGGCGAGCGCGATCTTCGGCAGCTGCGTGGTCTTGCCCGAGCCGGTTTCGCCGCAGACGATCACCACCTGGTGCGCCGCCATCGCGGCCATGATCTCCTCGCGCCGGCCAGAGACCGGCAACGCTTCGGGAAAGGTGATGTTCAGCAAGGCAGGATCAGGCACCGGATGCGGGGGGCAAAGCCCGTGATTATCGGTGCTCTACACCGTGGCCTGCGCCGGCAGCTCCGCGATCTCGCCGGCCGCCTGGTCGTACCAGGCCAGGCGGCTGGGATAAGTCCAGGCGGTGCGCGCCATGTCGCGCGCCGTCGCCACCGCCTGCGAGGGCCGCACCCGCGTGCTGGCGGCCAGCACGCCGACACCGGCCTCGGCCACCCAGGCGGTGCCGCCGGTGTCCAGGTCGGCCACCTTGCGGCTGGTGCTGAGCGACACGGGGCGCACCAGCCGCTCGTGCACCTGGCGCGCTAGGTGCACCAGGCGCTGCAGGTCGCGCACCTCGGAAACCGGCGGCCAGCGTGTCCATGGCGCGACGATAACGGAAAGTCCGGGGCCCTCCCTCCTCCCTTAAACTCGGGCGCACCTCTTTCACCGCCCGCATGTCCGCAGTCTTCAACTTCACTTTCGTGCCCTGGTTCCGCTCGGTGGCGCCCTACATCCACATGCACCGGGGCAAGACCTTCGTGGTGGCCGTGGCGGGCGAGGCCATCGCGGCCGGCAAGCTGCAGCACATCGCGCAGGACATTGCGCTGATCCAGAGCATGGGCGTCAAGGTCGTGCTGGTGCACGGCTTTCGCCCGCAGGTCAACGAGCAGCTGCAGGCCAAGGGCCACCAGGCGCGCTATTCGCACGGCATGCGCATCACCGACGGGGTGGCGCTGGACTGCGCGCAGGAAGCCGCCGGCCAGCTGCGCTACGAGATCGAGGCGGCGTTCAGCCAGGGCCTGCCCAACACGCCCATGGCCGGCTCGAAGATGCGCGTGATCTCGGGCAACTTCATCACCGCGCGGCCGGTCGGCATCGTCGACGGCGTGGACTTCCAGCACTCGGGCCTGGTGCGCAAGATCGACGTGGCCGGCATCGTGCGCAGCCTGGAGTTCGGCGCCATGGTGCTGATCTCGCCGTTCGGCTTCTCGCCCACCGGCGAAGCCTTCAACCTCACGATGGAAGAAGTCGCCACCAGCGTGGCGATCGCGCTGCAGGCCGACAAGCTGGTGTTCCTGACGGAGATCCCCGGCATCCGCGCGAAGCCGCAGGAGCCCGAGGGCGAGGACAACCCGATCGACACCGAGCTGCCGCTGGACGCCGCCGAGCGCCTGCTGGCCACCCTGCCCAGCCCGCAGCATCCGGTGGACACCGCGTTCTACCTGCAGCACTGCGTGAAGGCCTGCAAGGCCGGCGTGGAGCGCAGCCACATCATCCCGTTCGCCACCGACGGATCGCTGCTGCTGGAGGTGTACGTGCACGACGGCATCGGCACCATGGTGATCGACGAGAAGCTGGAGGAGCTGCGCGAAGCCACCGCCGACGACGTGGCCGGCATCATCCAGCTGATCGAACCGTTCGAGCGCGACGGCACCCTGGTCAAGCGCGACCGCACCGAGATCGAGCGCGACGTCGCCAACTACAGCATCATCGAGCACGACGGCGTGATCTTCGCCTGCGCCGCGCTCTACCCCTACCCGGAAGGCAGGACCGGCGAGATGGCGGCGCTGACCGCGTCGCCGCAAAGCCAGGGCCAGGGCGACGGCGAAAAAATCCTCAAGCGCATCGAACAGCGCGCCCGCGGCATGGGGCTGGACAGCATCTTCGTGCTCACCACCCGCACCATGCACTGGTTCCTCAAACGGGGCTTCGTGCAGGTCGACCCCGACTGGCTGCCCGAGGCGCGCAAGCGCAAGTACAACTGGGACCGGCGCAGCATGGTGTTCGTGAAGAAGCTGGTACCTTGAAATCTCCGACCTCCTTCTTGCCGCGTTTCGCCGGCGGGCACCACCCATGAATTTGATCGACGCAATCCGCCACCACGCCCGGGTGCGGCCCTATGACGTGGCCGTCATCCACGCGACGGGCGCGGTGAACTACCTGCAACTGGCCCACATCGTGACTGCGCTGTCCGCACGCCTGCGCTCCGAGGGCCTCGCGCCCGGCATGACCACCGCGCTGTTCCTGCGCGAGCCCTTCATGCACCTGTCGCTGATGCTGGCGGCCATGGCCACGGGCGTTGCCTCCACGTCAGCGCCCGCGGACCTCCAGCCGGTCCCGCCCGGCCTGAAGATCGATGCCCTGCTGGCCGACAGCGCGCTGCCGTTCGTGCCCGGCGCGCGCGTGATCGAGGTGAGTGCCGGCTGGATCGGCGACATGGCGTCCCCGCAAGGCACGCTGCTGCCCGCGGCGCAGGGTTTCCAGAATCCGCAGGCGATGCAGCGCTATTTCACTTCCTCGGGCACCACCGGAGCACCCAAGATCATGGGCTTCACGGGCAGTGCGCTGGAAAGCCTGGCGATCCACTCGCTGATGCTGCAGCCGATCAGCCAGGGACCCGCCGTGTCGGCCATGGGGCTGGGCACCATCGGTGGCTACGGGATCATGCAATCGGCCCTGTGGCACGGCACGACGCTGGTGCAGGCGATGCAGTCGCAGACGATCCTGCGCGCCCTCAGCTTGTACGGCGTACGCACGCTGCGCCTGTCGCCGCAACAGTTGCAGGGGCTGCTGGACCTGGTGGCCGGCCGGCCGATGCACTTCGCGAACCTGGAACGCATCGAGATCGGCGGCGCGGCCATCCCGAACACCCTGCTGCTGACGGCGCGCACCGTCCTGTGCCCCAACGTCATGGGCGTGTACGGCTCCACCGAGGCCGGCCTGGTGGCGCAGGCGCCCGGTGCGCTGCTGCACGCACATCCTGACGCAGCCGGCTACGTCATGCCGGGCGTGGACGTGCGCATCGTGGACGACGCCGGCGTGCCGCTGGGGTTCGACGCCGAAGGCCTCGTGCAGATCCGCACGCCGCACATGGTGCAAGGCTACCTCGGCGACGACGACGCCACAGCCGCGGCGTTCCGCGACGGCTGGTTCGTTCCGGGCGACCTGGGTCTTCTGCGCGCCGACGGACTGCTGCTGTTGCGCGGCCGCATGGACGAGATAATCAATCTCGGCGGCGTCAAAATCAATCCCGCGACAGTTGACGACTTCCTGCTCAGGCAGCCCGGTGTGCGCGAGGCCGCCACCTTCGCGCGCCGGCAACCCGGCCGCCCGGACGAGATCTGGGCAGCGGTGGTGCCCGGCCCCGCCTTCGATGCGGCCGCGCTGCTGGACGCGGCGCGTGCGCGCCTGCAATCGCGGGCACCCGCGCGCATCGTGCAGGTGGCGCAAATCCCGCGCAACGCCATGGGCAAGGCGCTGCGCCAGCAGCTGTCCAGCGAAGCGGCGGCGGCCTGAGCCGGCCACAATTTCGTTCAAGCGCGCCGGCGCGCATGCCGGCACAATCCGCGGCACCATGAACACCACCACCTTGCTGCTGTTTTCCCTGGTCGCCTTCGTCTCGATCGCCACGCCCGGGCCCACCGTGCTGCTGGCGCTGGCAAACGGCTCGCGCTACGGGCTGCGCCGTTCCGTGCCGGGCATGTTCGGCGCGCTGGTGTCGGACTTCGTGCTGGTGGGCGCGGTGGCGCTGGGGCTGGGCGCCCTGCTCGCCGCCTCCGAATTCTGGTTCAGCGTGCTCAAGTACGTGGGCGCGGCCTACCTGGCCTGGCTGGGCATTCGCATGCTGCGTTCCAAGGGCGGCTTCGAGATGCCGGGCGTCAGCGGCGACGCGCCGCCCGCAGGCGGCCGCGCCATCTTCATGAAGTCGTTCCTGGTGGCGGTCACCAACCCCAAGGGCTACCTGTTCTGCTCGGCGCTGCTGCCGCAGTTCATCGACCCCGCCGCGCCGCAGCTGCCGCAATACCTCAGCATCGCCGTCGTGTTCGCGCTGCTGGATTTCGCGGTGATGTTCGGCTATGCGCTGGCCGGCGCGCGCGCGGCGCAACTGCTCAGGAAGGCGGCCGCCCGCTGGATCGACCGCGTCTGCGGCGGCGCGCTGCTGGCGCTGGCCGGCTCGCTGCTGCTGTGGCGGCGCAACTCGGCCTGATCAGGCCCGTGCCGTGCCCGCAATGTCCAGGCGCGGGCCGCGCAGCGCGCGCATGGCGAGCAGCAGCCCGGCGACGGCGAAGGCGCAGAACGCCAGGAACGACCAGTTGGCGATGGACAGGCCGAGGAAAGTCCAGTCGATCTTGGTGCAGTCGCCGCTGCCGCGGAAGATCATGGGAATGGCGCGCTTGAGCGGGAAGTTCTCGATCATTCCGTAGAAGTCGCGCCCGCAGGACACGATCTCGGGCGGATGCCACTGCAGCCAGCTTTGCCGCGCTGCGACGAAGCCGCCGAACAGCGCCGTCACCAGCATCGCCACGCCGGCCGCACCATGCGCGCCGCGCCGGCCGCCGGCGGCACCCAGCGCCGCGATGACCGCGACGCCGATCAGGGCGTAGCGCTGCACGATGCACATCGGGCACGGCTCCAGGCCCACCACGTGCTGCAGGTACAGGCCGAACGCCAGCATGGCCACGCAGACGACTGCGATTGCCCCCAGCACGCGCCGCGGCGCGGCATCCAACCAGCTCAAAACCATTTCTTCTCCAAGATTCTTGCCACAGGAATTGTCGTGGGTTTGGCAAACTCTGCCGTCCGAAGTTCCCGGCACGCGCTACAGCAGCGGCCGCAGCTCGCGCGCGGCGTCCAGCAGCAGGGGCAGGAAGTCGCGCTCCATCGTGCGCGCGTCCACCCGGTGCGCCGCCGCCGCCACGTTGAGCGCCGCCACTGTGTGGCCCTGCATGTTGCGAAGCGGCACCGCCAGCGCGCCGACGCCCAGCTCGTGTTCCTCGCTGGCGAAGCAGTGGTCGCGCGTGCGCACCTGCTCGATCAGCGCGCGGAACTTCGCCGGATCGACCGTGGTGTGCGCCGTCAGCCGCGGCAGCGCGCGGCCCTTCATCCAGGCGTTGAACGCGCTCTTGCTCTGCGCGGCCAGCAGCACGCGGCCGGTGGAGGTGGCGTGGGCCGGAAGCCGCGCGCCCAGGTGCAGCCCGTAGGCCAGCACGCGGGTGGAGCCGCTGCGCGCGACGATCACGCCCTGGTCGCCGTCGAGCACCACGGCGGAAAACGACTCGGCCGTCTGCGCCGCCAGGCGGTTCAGCGTGGGCTGCGCCACGCGCGGCAGCCGCGCCGACGCCAGGTAGCTGCCGGAAAAGCGCAGCACCTTGGGCGACAGCCAGAAATAGCTGCCGTCGGTTTCCAGGTAGCCCAGGTGCGCCAGCGTCAGCATGTGCCGGCGGGCAGCGGCGCGCGTGATGCCGGCACGCTGCGATGCCAGCGTGGCGTTCAGGCGCTGCCGCTCGGTGTCGAAGCTCTCCAGCACGGCCAGGCCCTTGGCCATGCCGGCAATGAAATCCGCGGGAGCGATGGTCATGGTGGGCAGGCGCTTGCGCGGTGATCGCGCAAGCCTCGCGATCATCGCACACAGCCGTGCGCGCGGCCTTCGCGCGGCGCGCCGGCGCTCTTAAGCTGGTGCCAAGGAGACTCGACATCATGCGCACCCAGGTCGCCATCGTCGGCGCCGGCCCCTCGGGCCTGCTGCTCGGACAGCTGCTGCACAAGGCCGGCATCGACACCGTCATCGTGGAACGCCAGAGCGGCGACTACGTGCTCGGCCGCATCCGCGCCGGCATCCTGGAGCAGGTCAGCATCGACCTGATGGACGAGGCCGGCGTGGGCGCGCGCATGCACCGCGAAGGCATCGTGCACGGCGGCATCGACCTGCTGTTCAAGGGCGAGCGCCACCGCATCGACATCCACGCGCTGACCGGCGGCAAGAACGTGATGGTCTACGGCCAGACAGAGCTGACGCGCGACCTGATGGAGGCGCGCGCTGCCGAGGGCCTGCCCACGGTGTACGAGGCCGCCAATGTGCAGGTGCACGGCTTCGACACCGAGACGCCGCGCGTGACCTACGAGAAGGACGGCACCACGCACACCATCGACTGCGATTTCATCGCCGGCTGCGACGGCTTCCACGGCGTGTGCCGCGCCAGCGTGCCGCGCACGGCGCTGCACGAATACGAGAAGGTCTACCCCTTCGGCTGGCTGGGGCTGCTGTCGGACACGCCGCCGGTGCACGACGAGTTGATCTACGCGAACAGCTCGCGCGGCTTCGCGCTGTGCTCGATGCGCAGCCACACGCGCAGCCGCTACTACCTGCAGGTGCCGCTGACGGAGAAGGTGGAGAACTGGTCCGACGATGCGTTCTGGGACGAGCTGCGCCAGCGCCTGGACCCCGCGGCGCGCCAGGTGCTGGTGACCGGCGCGAGCATCGAAAAGAGCATCGCGCCGCTGCGCAGCTTCGTCGCCGAGCCCATGCGCTTCGGCCGCATGTTCCTGGCCGGCGACGCGGCGCACATCGTGCCGCCCACCGGCGCCAAGGGCCTGAACCTGGCCGCTACGGACGTGAAGTACCTGTCAGGCGCGCTGATCGAGCACTACGCCGAGCGCAGCGACAGCGCGCTGGACACGTACTCCGACCGCTGCCTGCGCCGCGTATGGAAAGCCGAACGGTTTTCGTGGTGGTTCACCAGCCTCATGCACCGCTTTCCGGACGAAGGCGAGATCGCGCAGAAGCTGCAGGAAGCAGAGCTGGATTACCTGGTGCACAGCGAAGCGGGGTCCAAAACGATTGCGGAGAACTACGTGGGTCTGCCGCTGTAGGGCCGCCCCCGTTCGCCCTGAGCTTGTCGAAGGGCATTCACGGGCTGGGCTTCGACAAGCTCAGCCCGAACGGTGGACAGCTCAATCCGAACGGTGATTCGAGATCGGCCGATCGCCTTCAACGAAACTCCATATGCGCTGCCATCGCTTTGTCTCCGGCATGGTCCCGGATCCACAGCTCGCATGCATCCGCCCCATCCAGCTTGCCGCACACGTCGAACGGATGCAGATCGAACACCGGCTTGAGCGCACGGAATGAAAACCGTGCGGCGGTGCGGCCGGCGAATTTGCGCATCGCCAGACCCGCGAGCAGCGTCGCCATCAGCGGCCCGTGCACGATCAGGCCCGGATAACCCTCCACCTGCGTCACGTAGCGCCGGTCGTAGTGGATGCGGTGGCCGTTGAAGGTGAGCGCGGAATAGCGGAACAGCAGCACGTCGTCGGGCACAACGGTCTGCGTGAACTCGCCTTCGGGCGCGGCCGCGTACTGCGGCACGGCTGCACCCGCCGCCGGCGCGTCGCGGTAGACGATGTCGTGGAACTCGCGCAGCGCCAGCCCCTGCGGACCACTCACCTCATGGCGCACGCGCACGAAGCACAGCGTGCCGGTGCGTCCGGTCTTCACCTCCACGTCGTCGATGGTGGAGGTGCGGCGGATCGCGTCGCCCACCCGCAGCGGCGCGAAGAATTCCAGCTGGCCACCGGCCCACATGCGGCGCGGCAGCGGCACCGGCGGCAGGAAGCCGCCACGCCGCGGATGGCCGTCGTCGCCGATCTCCGACTGCCGCGCGCCGGGCAGGAAGTACAGCCAGTGCCACAGCGGCGGCACTTCGGCCGCCGTGTCGTCGGGCGGCAGGTCCATCAGCGCGCGCATCAGGCGCAGCGGCGTGGCCGCCACGGTGTCGTCCAGGGTTTCGCTGCGGCCGGTCCAGGCCTGCAGCGCGTCGAGATTCGCGTCCATTGAGTGCTTGCCGTTGGCAGGAAAGTTGTCTGCTAGTCTTGCACAAACCCTGCGCGCGACATCCGCCATGCCTGCTTCCACCCCCGTGCTCCACGGCATCCGCATCCTCAGCCTCGCCCTCAACCTGCCCGGCCCCGCCGCGCTGATGCGCTGCCGCCGCATGGGCGCCGCGTGCGTCAAGTTCGAGCCGCCCGCCGGCGACCCGATGGCCTGGTACAGCCCCGCCGCGTACGAGGAACTGAGCGAAGGCGTGCAGGTGAAGCAGGTGGACCTGAAGACCGAGGCCGGCCAGAAGGCGCTGCACGCACAGCTGGCGAGGACCGACGTGCTGCTCACCTCGTTCCGTCCCTCGGCCGTCAGCAAGCTGGGCCTGGGCTGGAAGGAGCTGCACACGCGCCATCCGGAACTCAGCCACGTGGCCATCGTCGGCGCGCCGGGCGCGCGGGCCGAGGAGCCGGGGCACGACCTCACCTACCTTGCCGACAACGGGCTGGTACCGGGCCTGGAACTGCCGGCCACGCTGTATGCCGACATGGGCGGCTCGCTGATGGCGAGCGAGGCCATCCTGCAAGCCGCGCTGCGCCGGCTGGAGCGCTATGCCGGCACCGGCGAGACGCACCCGCAGGGCGTGTACACCGAAGTCGCGCTGTCGGAGGCAGCCAGCTACCTGGCCATGCCGCGCCGCTGGGGCATCACGCAGCCCGCCGGCGCGGTGGGCGGCGCGCACGCGGGCTACAGGGTGTATCCGTGCAAGGACGGGCGCGTGGCCATCGCCGCGCTGGAGCCGCATTTCGCCACGGCGCTGTGCGCCGCTGCGGGCATCGAGGCCAGTAACGCGAAAGCGATGTTCGCCCCCTCGACGCACGAGGCGGTTGCGCGCTTTCTCGCCGCGATGACGCGCGAGCAGCTGGACCGCCTGGCGGTGGAGAAAGACCTGCCGCTGCACACGATGGCGTGAGCGGCATGAGAAGCAGCCCAGCTCGCGTCCGGGCTAGACAGGAAATCGCCGCTAGGCTGACGCTGCGGAACGTTCAGGCGCCGGTTCCCGAGTGCCGCCTTCGCCCAGCAACGCGCCGATCTGCTGGTCCTTGTCCTCCCACAGCGCGCCCAGCCAGGCCTGGAAGCGAATGCGGAAGTTCGGGTCCACGGTGTAGTCGGCCGCGCCGAACTCCGGCGGAATGGGCAACTGGCGGATGCGCACCACAATGCGCGGCGCCTTGCCGCACAGGAACTGCCAGAAGTCGGGCGCGCCCGCCGGGTAGACGATGGTCACGTCCACCAGCGACTGGAACTTGCCGCCCATGGCGTTGAGCGCCAGCGCCAGAGCGCCGGCCTTGGGCTTCAGCAGATGCCGGTACGGCGAACCCTGGTGCCGGTGCTTGGCCGCGGTGAAGCGCGTGCCTTCGGCGAAGTTCATCACGCTGGTGGGTACCAGCGCGAATTTTTCGCAGGCGCGGCGCGCGGTTTCCAGGTCCTGCGCGCGCTTTTCGGGATTCTTGCGCAGCGATGCCTTGTCGTGCCGCCGCATGAACGCGAAGTCCAGCGCCCACCAGGCCAGGCCAATCACCGGTACGTAGATCAACTGCTGCTTGAGAAAGAACTTCAGCATCGGGATGCGGCGGTTCAGCAGGTGCTGCAGCACGAAGATGTCGGCCCAGGACTGGTGGTTGCAATTCACCAAATACCAGCCGTCGTAGCGCAGTTCGTCCACGCCCTGCACGTCCCATTGCGTGCGCTGCGTAAGGCGCATCCAGCCGCTGTTGCAGGCGATCCACGCGGTGGCGATGGCGTTGAGCACCACGTCCACGCGCTTGCGCACCGGCACGAACGGCAGCACCAGCTTCACCACCGCCATGGCCAGCAGCAGCGTGCACCAGAACAGCGTGTTGACCGCCAGCAGAAAAGACGCGATGACGCCCCGCAGGAACGATGGCATAAAAGCTATCGCGCCTTGCGCGGCGGCAGGCCGGTGTGTTGCGTCAGCAGGCGGCCCTTTTGCGGCTGGCCGGGCGTCGAGTTCTTGCGGCGCGGGCTGGCATAGCTGCCGTCCATCACCGGCTGGAAGGTGGGGATCAGGTGGTGCTTGCCGTTGCCGATCAGGTCGGCGCGGCCCATCGCCTTCAGCGCGTCGCGCAGCACCGGCCAGTTGTTGGGGTCGTGGTAGCGCAGGAAGGCCTTGTGCAGGCGGCGGCGCCGGTCGCCCTTGACCACGTCCACCGGCTCGCTGGCGCGGCCGATCTTGCGCAGCGGGTTGCGGCCCGAGTGGTACATGGCGGTGGCCGTGGCCATCGGGCTCGGGTAGAAGGTCTGCACCTGGTCGGCGCGAAAGCCATTGCGCTTCAACCACAGCGCCAGATTCATCATGTCCTCGTCGCTGGTGCCGGGGTGCGCCGCGATGAAGTACGGAATGAGGTACTGCTCCTTGCCCGCTTCCTTCGAGTATTTCTCGAACATCTGCTTGAAGCGGTCATAGGTGCCGATGCCCGGCTTCATCATCTTCGACAGCGGGCCGCCCTCGGTGTGCTCGGGCGCGATCTTGAGGTAGCCGCCCACGTGGTGCTGCACCAGCTCCTTCACGTACTCGGGTGATTCCACCGCCAGGTCGTAGCGCAGGCCCGAGCCGATCAGGATCTTCTTCACGCCCTTCAAGGCGCGGGCTCGGCGGTACAGCTTTACCAGCGGCGCGTGGTCGGTGTTCAGGTTCTGGCAGATGCCGGGATACACGCAGCTCGGCTTGCGGCAGGCCGCCTCGATCTCCGGGCTCTTGCAGCCGATGCGGTACATGTTGGCCGTGGGTCCGCCCAGATCCGACACCACGCCGGTGAAGCCCTTGACCTTGTCGCGGATCTCCTCGACCTCGCGGATGATGGAGTCCTCGCTGCGGCTCTGGATGATGCGGCCCTCGTGCTCGGTGATCGAGCAGAAGGTGCAGCCGCCGAAGCAGCCGCGCATGATGTTCACCGAGAAGCGGATCATCTCCCACGCGGGAATCTTCGCCTCCCCGTACGCCGGGTGCGGCGCCCTCGCATACGGCAATCCGAACACGTAGTCCATCTCCGCGGTGGTCAGCGGGATCGGCGGCGGGTTCAGCCACACGTCGCGCACGCCGTGCGCCTGCACCAGCGCGCGCGCGTTGCCGGGATTGGTTTCCAGGTGCAGCACGCGGTTGGCATGGGCGTAGAGCACCGGGTCGGACTTCACCGCGTCATAGGCCGGCAGGCGGATCACGCTGCGGTCACGCGGCGGGACCTTGAGCTTGGCCTTGAGGGCGGGGTTGGCCAGGAAGCTGACGGGCTGCGTGCCCTCTTCCTTCATGCAGGTCTCGCCCTGCGCCTTGGCCTGCTCGGAAATCGTCATGTACGGATTGACGATCTCGTCGACGCGGCCGGGCATGTCGACTTGAGTGGAGTCGATCTCGAACCAGTCTTCGGGCGCACTGCGCCGCATGAAGGCCGTGCCGCGCACGTCTGTGATGTTCTCCACCGGCTCGCGCGCGGCTAGTCGGTGCGCGATTTCCACAATGGCACGCTCGGCATTGCCGTACAGCAGGATGTCGCACTTGGCGTCCAGGACGATGCTGTGGCGCACCTTGTCCGACCAGTAGTCGTAGTGCGCGATGCGCCGCAGGCTGCCTTCGATGCCGCCCAGCACGATCGGCACGTCCTTGAACGCCTCGCGGCAGCGCTGGCTGTAGACGATGGCCGCACGGTCGGGCCGCTTGCCGGCCACATCGCCCGGCGTGTAGGCGTCGTCGCTGCGCACCTTGCGGTCCGCCGTGTAGCGGTTGATCATCGAATCCATGTTGCCGGCGGTCACGCCCCAGAACAGGTTCGGCTTGCCCAGCGCCTTGAACGGCTCGGCGCTCTGCCAGTCGGGCTGCGCGATGATGCCGACACGGAACCCCTGCGCCTCCAGGGCGCGGCCGATCACCGCCATGCCGAAGCTGGGATGGTCCACATAGGCGTCGCCCGTGACCAGCACGATGTCGCAGCTGTCCCAGCCGAGCTTGTCCATCTCGGCCCTGCTCATGGGCAGGAACGGCGCAGGGCCGAAGCGATGCGCCCAGAACTTGCGGTAGCTGGTGATCGGCTTGGCGGCGCGCTGGAAAAAGGAGACGTCGAGAGGTGCGTTCATGTAGGGCCGGATCAGACCCGGCCCTGCATTCTAAGTTCCGCCTGGTTTCAGTGCCGCACGCGCAGCTGGCCCCGCACTTCCCCGTTGGGATATTTGGCCGTGTGCAGGTTCACGTACCACAGGCCCGACATCAGCTCGTTGGCCTGCTGCGGCGAGAGCTTGGCTTCGCCCTGCAGCGGTACGGCATTGAGGTTCCCGGCGAACGGGACCTGCACGCCGGCGTTCTGCCCCGGCCCCGCAGGCCCGTGGATGTGGCCGGCGGTGACCGGGCCGCTCAGGCCCGCGTGGGCAATCTTCCAGCGCGCGATGGAGGTCTTTTCGTTGAACTGAAGCTCCACCTGGCCGCTGCCGGCGGTCGCCGCGGGGGGCACCTCCTGCGCGCCCTCGAGCTTCGCGTCGTAGAACTCGCTGCGCGGTGAGGTGCCGCCGAACTGGCCGCATCCGGCCAATCCCAGGCCGGTGCCCAGCAGCACGGTGGCCGCCAGGGTACGAAAGAAGGTGGCACGGTCGATCATCGGCTACTCCTGCTGCATTGAAACAAGCCGATCATTGCCAGGCGGCTGAGCCAAACGCGTAGGACGCGGCAGTCCGCACGCGTGGGAAGCTTCCCGGTTCAGCCGCAGCTCAGCGGTCCTGCTTGGGCGCCGGCTTGGCCTGTGCGCCGGGCACGCCCGCCGTGAAGTCGGTTGCAGTCACGTCGTTGCCGACCTCGGGTTCGGGCATGGCGTGCTCGCCCAAGGTCTTGTTGCCCAGGCCATCGGCATTGCCGTGGTCTTCGTTGCCGCCGCCCTGAGGGCCGGGCCCGATGCTGGTGTTGCTGGTCATAGCTGTATATCCTTGTCGCAGCACTGTGGCAGCGCGCGCGGGGCCGGTCGGTAGGCGCACGGCGCAGCCCCCGCGGGCTGTGCGCCTACACCACCGCCGAGCGCCGAACCCTACCGTGCGCAGACAGGGAGTCAACACAATGCGCGAACCACCGCAACATCTTCTGGGCGGCCTCACCGTCGCCATCCTCGCCGCCAACGGTTTCGAACAAGCCGAGCTGACCGGCCCGCGCGAAGCGCTGCAGGCACAGGGCGTGGAAACCCGGCTGCTGTCGCTTGCCACGGGCCGCATCCAGGGCCTGCGCTACGAGCAGGCTGCCGACGACTTCGACGTGGACATGGCGCTCGACAAGGCCGATCCCGAGGCCTACGACGCCGTGCTCCTGCCCGGCGGCCGCCAGAACGCCGACCGATTGCGCGCCAGCCCGGTGGCGCAGGCCTTCGTGAAAGCGATGGACGCGGACGGCAAGCCCATCGGCGCGCTGTGCCACGGCGTGACGCTGCTGCTGGCCGCTGGCCTGGCGCACGGCCGCCGCATCACCGGTCCTTCCACGCTGCGTGACGAGGTCGGCACCGCGGGCGGGCAGTGGCTGGACGAAGCCATCGTAGTCGACGGCAACTGGGTCTGCAGCCGCAAGCCGTCGGACGTGGCCACCTTCAACGAACACCTGCTGCAGCTGCTGGCCTCGCGCCGCAAGAAGACCATGGTCGGCACGGCCGACGATCTTCCCAGCAGCATGGGCGAGGACGGCTGAGCCGGCACAATCCGGCGCATGCAATCCGCGACGCAAGCCCTTCCCTCCGCCCGCGAGGTGGTCGATTTCTGGCGCGCCGCCGGCCGCGAACGCTGGTTCCGCAAGGACGAGGCCTTCGATGCCGATTTCCGCAACCGCTTCCTGGCCGCGCACGAAGCCGCGGCCGGCGGCGCGCTGGACGGCTGGGGCGGCAGCGCCGAAGGCAGCCTGGCGCTGCTGATCCTGCTGGACCAGTTTCCGCGCAACGCCTTCCGCGGCACGGCCCGCATGTACGCAACCGATCCGAAAGCCCGCGAGGTCGCGCGCGCGGCGGTGGCACAGGGCCACCACACGGCGGTCGATCCGGAGCTGCAGGGCTTTTTCTGCCTGCCGTTCACGCATTCGGAAGATTCGGCCGACCACGCGCGCAGCGTGGAGCTCTCCCGCACGCTGGACGAGGACACGCGCCGGTTCACCTTGCACCACCGCGACCTGGTCCAGCGCTTCGGGCGCTTTCCGCACCGCAATGCGCTGCTGGGGCGCGCCACCACGGTGGAGGAGCAGCGCTTCCTCGACGAAGGCGGCTTCAGCGGCTGAAGCGCCGCGCCCCGTTCAGTGGCTCCAGCCCAGCCCGGCGAAGGTGCTCATGTCGGTTACCGGCATCGGGGTGATGCAGGCCTGCGCGATGTCGGAGTCGTGGAACTCCTCGGTCACCAAGCAGTTCGTGATGTCGCCCTGGATGTCGTTTTGCACCAGCAGGTAGGTCTGCGGCGAAATCATGATGCTGCCGGTGGCGGCCGTGCCCGCCACCTTGGCCACCGCTTCCACCACCGGGCCGAGCACCACCTGGTGCTCGAAGCCTTCGCTGCGGAAATGGGCCAGCACCGCGTCGCCGCTGTGCACGCCGATGTGCATGCGCAGCTCGACGGCGCTTCGCTGCAGGTCCATGGCGGCACGCACGCAGGCGATCGGGCTCTCGAAGAAGGCCACCGTGGCGCCGAACACGAAGCGGTCGAACTCGCCCAGGTGGCGCGTCACCAGCCACTCCACTTCGGCGGTGAAGCTGTCGCAGTCGCGCTCGCTCCAGGCGTCCAGCGGCGGCGTCTCGGCCAGCATCAGCGTGAGATTCTTTTCCTCGAAGCGAATCGACGGCAGGTCTTCCCCATGGAACAGCCGCTGCCACGCTTCGGGCGAGAGCTGGCGCGCCATCTTCTCCGAGAGTTCTTCCATGCGCCGCGTGTGCAGCGTCCTGCGCACATGCGCCTCCACGCGGTCGATCACCTGCTGCGGGTCCACCGGCTTGGTGAGGTAGTCGATCGCGCCCAGGTCGCGCCCGAGCCGCTCGTCGTGCTGCGAGGCCAGCGCCGTCACGAAGATCACCGGGATGTGCGCCGTGGGCGGGTGCTGGCGGATGCGGCGCAGCACCTCGTAGCCGTCCATGTCCGGCATCATGATGTCCAGCAGCACCATGTCGGGCGGGCTTTCCGACATGGCCTCGCGCAACGCGTCCTTGCCCGAGGGCGCCTGCACGATCTCGTAGCGGTCCTCCAGCAGGCCGTTCATCAGGAACAGGTTGTCCGGCATGTCGTCGACCACCAGCAGGCGCGGCTTCCTGGGTGCTGGCACGGCTGCGGGTACGGCGCTGGGCGGGCTTGTGCGGTATTGCATCTCGGGTCCCCTCGGTTGTGTCCGGAATGGTGACCTGATGAAACCATGCCGCGCACCGCCGTGCGCTAGGCAAAACGGCAGGGGCCTCTAGGGAATTTGCCTAGCGGAACGCGCCGGCGTTTTCCGGGCCGGTGCCTTCTTCTTCAGGCGCGCGAGGTCGAGCGTCACCCAGGTCGGCGCGTGGTCGCTCGCCTTGGTCTCGCCGCGCACCCACCTGTCCACGCCCGACGCCACCAGGCAGGGCGCGAGCGGACGATTGAGCAGCAGGTGGTCGATGCGCAGGCCGGAGTTGTGCTCCCAGTGCTGGCGGAAATAGTCCCAGAACGTGAACACCGCTTCGTCGGGATGCTGGTGGCGCAGCGCATCCACCCAGCCCTGCGCCAGCAGGCGCTCCCAGCAGGCGCGGCTTTCGGGCTGCAGCAGCGCGTCTTTTTTCCAGGAGCGCGGGTTGTAGATGTCGAAATCGGTCGGCACCACGTTGAAGTCGCCGCACATCAGCACCGGATGGCCGCTGCCGTAGAGGCCATCGGCATGCGTGATCAGCCGCTCGAACCAGGCCAGCTTGTACGCGAACTTCGGGCCCGGCTGCGGGTTGCCGTTAGGCAGGTACAGGCAGGCCACCACCAGCCCGTTGACCGCGGCTTCGAGGTAGCGGCTCTGGTCGTCCGACGGGTCGCCCGGCAACTCGTTGCGCACCGGCACCGGATCGGTCCCGCGCGCCAGGATCGCCACGCCGTTCCACGAGCGCTGCCCCTTCCACAGCGCGCCGTAGCCCGCCTCTTCCAGCTGCGCCCGCGGAAAGCTGCCGTCTTCGGCTTTCAGCTCCTGCAGGCAGGCCACGTCGGGCTGCTCGCGGGCCAGCCAAGCCAGCAGGTTGGGCAGGCGGGACTTGATGCCGTTGACGTTGTAGGTGGCGATCTTCATGCCAGCGGCCTCATCCTACAGAGTGCCGGGATGCGGCGGCGTAGATTGAACGCATCCCAACCCGCAAAGGAGTTCCGCATGCCCTCTCCCCTTGGCAAGACGAAGAAGACCGGCGACGTGCATCTGCCCGACGTGGAATCCGATCTGCCGCTGCAGGAAGACATTGGCGCCGGAGAGAGCAGCGACGAAGCCCGCCCGGCCGCGGCATCAACCAAGCCGGCCTGCTGAAGGACAAGGACGCCGAAACCGGCAACAGCGACGGCAACACCCGCGATTCCGCCGAGCGCCCGCGCTGACGCCGAGACGGCAGCGCAACGGTGCCGGGACTCAGCCACCGCTGGGCTTTTTGCGCAGCCGCTTGCGGCTGAAGGTTTCAGCACCGCCGCTGCCGCCGCCATCCGGAAAATCGTGCGCGACCAAGAGGTCGGGCTGGCGGGGCAGTGGCGCCTCCACGATGGTGCTGGCGCTGTTCTCGCAGTGGTCCGGCGTGACCGGCACCGACTGCGTCGGCGCATCGCCGCTCTTGGCGCGGCTGGGACTGTTGGCATCCCTGCCCTTGTTCAATGTCATGCAGCCAGCTTAGGCGGCGCTGCACGGCCGCGGTGTCGGACGAATCCGCGACCGGTCCAGAACTGTCGTGCCCGTTGAAGCTCCAATTCGCATGCCACCTGCGCCTTCCCTGTCCATCGCCCTGTCCTGCCTGCTTCTGCCGCTGGCATGCGCCGCCTACGGCCAGCATGAGGATCCATTGAAGTCGCCGGCCTGCGGCGACGCCTTGCAGCAGCTGCAGGCCGCGCACGAGATGCCGGACGCGGGCGCCGCGCGCGTGGAAAGCCTGCGGCGCGCGGC
>NZ_JACCWG010000217.1 GCF_013697775.1 Ramlibacter sp.
CGCGGCGTCCAGCGTGCCGCCCAGCGCGCAGGGCGCGTACACGTCGGCTTCGCTTTGCGCGATGCGGCCGGCCGGCACGGCCTCGGCGCCGAACAGGTGCTCGGCGCGCCGCACCACGTCGTCACGCACGTCCGCCACCAGCAGCACGGCGCCCTCGCTGGCCAGCAGCTCGCACAGCCGCCAGCCCACGTTCCCCAGCCCCTGCACGGCCACGCGCAGGCCACGCAGCGTGTCACGGCCGAAGCGCTGCCGCACGGCCGCGCGCATGCCGACCAGGCAGCCGAACGCCGTGCTCGCCGATGGGTCGCCGCTGCCGCCCACGTCGGCCGGCGCGCCCATCACGTGGCGCGTGACATCGCGCAGGGTCGCCATGTCCTGGCTGGAGGTGCCCATGTCCTCGCCGGCGATGTAGTCGCCGCGCAGCTGCTCGATGGCGCCGCCCAGCGCGCGCAGCATGCCCGCGTGCAGCGATTGGCCCGGCGCGAGCAGCACCACGCTCTTGCCGCCGCCGAACGGCAGGCCGCTGCAGGCGGCTTTGCGGGTCATGCCGCGCGACAGGCGCAGCACGTCAGCAACCGCCTCGGCTTCATCCGCATAGGCACGGGCGCGGCAGCCGCCGATGGCGGGGCCCAGCCGCGTGTCGTGAATGGCGATGATGGCGCGCAGTCCCGAGGCGCGGTCGGCCACGAACACCACGCGCTCGTGCGCATCGAAATCAACGGAGTCGAACGGCATCGCAATCCTTTTGTGCTGAAGGCGCCGGATCGTAGGAGCCGGCGCGCGCGCCGGCTTGGACGGCAATGCCCCCGGCACCATGCTCCCTGCTGCGCCGGGGTGCGGCCGCACTTTCCTCCAAGCCACGGCGTGCGCGGCGACCCACACTCGTGCACGACAACCGTTTCCATCCATTCCGAGAGAGCACAACGACATGGCCATCCATTCCGTGGTCGAGCGCGACCTGTATGAACCGGAGCACGAGCAGTTCCGCGATTCGCTGCGCACCTTCATCAAGCGCGAGATCGCGCCCAACCTGGAACGCTGGGAGCAGCAGGGCCACGTCGACCGCGAGGCCTGGCGCAAGGCCGGCGCCGCCGGCTTCCTGTGCATGGGCATTCCGCAGGCCTGGGGCGGCGCCGGCGCCGACTACCGCTTCTGCGCGCTGCTGCGCGAGGAGATGGCGCGCGCCGGCGTGAGCGGAACCGCGCTCGGCATGGGCCTGCATTCCGACGTGATCGCCCCCTTCCTGCTGCGCTACGGCACGGAGGCGATGAAGGAGACATGGCTGCCGCGCATGGCGCGCGGCGAGGCCATCGCTTCCATCGGCATGACCGAGCCAGGCGCAGGCTCCGACCTGCAGGCGGTGCGCACCACGGCGCGGCGCGACGGCGGCGAATACGTCATCAACGGCTCCAAGATCTTCATCACCAACGGCTGGCAATGCGACTTCGTGCTGCTGGTGGTGAAGACCGATCCGGCCGCCGGCTCCAAAGGCCTGTCGCTGGTGCTGGTGGAAGCGGACCGGCCCGGTTTCACCAAGGGCGCGCCCCTGAAAAAGCTGAGCCTGCGCATGGAGGACACCAGCGAACTCTTCTTCCAGGACGTGCGGGTGCCCGTGTCCAACCTGCTGGGCACCGAGGAAGGCCGCGGCTTCTCCCAGCTGATGGGCGAGCTGCCCTGGGAGCGGCTGCAGATCGCGATCTCGGCGCAGTCGGCCGCCGAGGCGGCGCTGGAATGGACCATCGACTACGTGAAGCAGCGCCAGGTGTTCGGCAAAGCTGTGATGGATCTGCAGAACACGCGCTTCAAGCTGGCCGAGTGCGCCACGCAGATACAGATCGGCCGCGTGTTCATCGACCGCTGCATCGCACTGGCGGCCGAGGGCAAGCTGAACAACGCCACCGCCGCCATGGCCAAGCTGTGGTGCACCGAGCTGCAGGGCCGCGTGACGGACGAATGCCTGCAGCTGCACGGCGGCTACGGGATCATGTGGGACTATCCGATCGCACGCGCCTATGCAGACGCGCGGGTGCAGCGCATCTACGCCGGCACCAATGAGATCATGAAAGAAATCATCGCCCGCACCTTTTGACGACAAGGAAAACGCACATGGAACTGTTCGCCATCTACGCACTCGACAAACCCGGCGGTGCCGAGGCCCGCCGCAAAGCGCGCGCGCCGCACCTGCGCTTCATCACCGAGCATCCCGAGGCCTTCGTCTACGGCGGTCCGCTGCTGGGCCCGGACGGCGCCACGTGCGGCAGCCTGATGATCCTGCGCGCCGAGAACCGCGCCGCGCTGGACCGCCACATGGCGCAGGACCCGTACTTCAACTCCGGCATGTTTGCGAGCGTCGCCGTGTGGCCGACGCGCCAGGTCATTCCGGAAGCGTCATCAGGCGCACTGAAGGCGGAACTGGAGAAGCAACTTGCGGTAGACGCGGCGGCCAAAGCCTGAGCGGCAGCTACGCCGCCCCCAGCCGCGCAAGCGCCGCCGCAAACAGCAACGCTTCGTCGCGAGGAAACTGCCGCAGCGCTTGCCGTGCCTGCTCGCGCCCGGCACGTTCCAGCTGACCGCAAACCACCCGCCCCTCGGGTGCCAGGCTGAGCCACCAGGTCCGCGCGTCCAGTGCGGACCGTTCGCGCAGCACCAAGCAATCCTCCTGCAGCGCCCGCACGATGCGGCTCATGTGGCCCAGGTCGATTGCCAGCGATGCCCCCAGCCGCCCGGCCGTCGTGCGGCCGCAGCGGCCGATGAGCAGCAGCACGGCGTCCGACGTCGGGCAGCAGGGCCGCACGCCCGCCCAGGCGCCGAGCATGCGCGCGCAGCGCAGCAGCGCGTCGGCCGGCAAGTCATCGGCCGGCGACGCCAATGCGCTCACACCCATTGCCGGACCTCGCCCGCGCCGTGCAGGTTACCGTCGCAGCGCCCGCACAGGGCATCCTTTTCCTGCTGCGCGGGCGCTGCGTGGAAGTGCCAGCAGCGAGGGCATTTGACGCCGCCGGCGGGCGCCACTTCCACGCGCGTGGCGCCATCCGCGGATTCGACAAGGTCGGCGGCCGAGACCTGGAAGGCGTAGCGCAGCTCGCCCTGCAGCGAGCGCAGGATCGCCAGGTCGTCCGGCGCGGCGTGCAGCACCGCGCCTGCCGACAGCGGCGCGCCGATGGCACCGGTCTGCCGCACGGTTTCCAGCTGCTCGTTGACTTGCCTGCGCAGCTGGACGACGCGCTCCCACTTGACACAAAGGCGCGCGGCCTCCTCCGTGGGCAGGCCCAATCCGTCACCCCAGGTTTCCAGGAACACCAACGCATCCGCATCGCCGCGCAGCACCTGCCAGGCTTCCTGCGCGGTAAAGCTCAGGACCGGCGCCAGCAGCTTGAGCATCTCGGTCGCGATCCGATGCAGCGCCGTCTGCGCCGAGCGGCGCGACGGCGCATCGGCACGCGCGGTGTAGAGCCGGTCCTTCAGCACGTCGAGGTAGAAGGCACCCAGTTCCTCCGAGCAATACGCCTGCAGCCGCTGCGACACGGCGAGGAAATCGAAGCGTCCGAAAGCCTGCGTGCAGTGGCGGTGCGCCTGCTCGAAACGCGCCAGCGCGGCGCGGTCAAGCTCGACCATCTCGTCCCATGGCATCGCCTGCGTGGCCGCATCGAAGTCCGCCACGTTGGACAGCAGAAAGCGCAGCGTGTTGCGGATGCGGCGGTAGGCCTCCACCGTGCGCTGCAGGATGGTGGGCGACACCGACATTTCGGCCGAGTAGTCGGTGCTGCACACCCACAGCCGCAGCACGTCGGCCCCCATGGCGTCGCACACCGCCTGCGGTGCCACCACGTTGCCGCGCGACTTGCTCATCTTGCGGCCGTCGCCGTCGGTCACGAACCCGTGCGTCAGCAGCGCGCGGTAGGGCGGGCGGGCGTCGAGCGCGCAGCCCGTCATCAGCGAGGAGCCGAACCAGCCGCGGTGCTGGTCCGAGCCTTCCAGGTACAGGTCGGCCGGCCACATCTGGCGCGCGCCGGGCGCCCGGTACACCGTGCGGTGCACCGAGCCGGAGTCGAACCACACGTCCAGCGTGTCGCCGGATTTCTCGTACAGCGCCGCATCGACGCCCAGGTCTTCGCAGGTGAGATCGAACCAGGCGTCGATGCCGTGCTGCTCGATGCGCCGCGCCACGTCTTCGATCAGCGCGTCTGTGCGCGGATGCAGCTCGCCTGTGTCCTTGCGCAGGAAGAACGGGATCGGCACGCCCCAGGTGCGCTGGCGCGACACGCACCAGTCGGGGCGGTTCCGCACCATCGCCGTCAGGCGCGAGCGGCCCCATTCGGGATAGAAGCGCGTGTCCTTCGTTCCCTGCAAGGCCAGTTCGCGCAGGCTGGACGGCTGCCCCGGCGCCGGCCGGTCCATGGCGATGAACCACTGCCAGGTCGCACGGAAGATGATGGGCACCTGGTGGCGCCAGCAGGTGGGATAGCTGTGCACGAGGCTGCCGTGGTGCAGCAGCGTGCCCGCCGCGCGCAGCAGTTCGGGAATGCGCTCCACCGCCTGCGCCAGCGGCAGGCCGCCCACGCCTTCGGTGCCGGGCAGGAAGCTGCCGTGGCTGTCGATCGGGTTGCGCACCTCCAGGCCATATGGCTTGGCAGCCAGGAAGTCCTCCACGCCGTGGCCAGGCGTGATGTGCACCAGCCCCGTGCCGGCGTCCAGGGTGACGTGGCCGCTCACGATCATCAGAGACTCGCGCTCGTAGATGGGGTGCTTGAGCCGCAGGCGGTCGAACGCCGTGCCGCGCGCGGTGGCCAGCAGTTTTACTTGGCGCCCGTACTTGTCCAGGCAGGCCTGCGCCAGCGGCACGGCCAGCAGCAGCAGGCGATCGCCGGCGTCGTACAGGCCGTAGTCGGCTTCGGGATTGGCGGCCACCGCCACGTTGCCGGGAATGGTCCACACGGTGGTGGTCCAGATCGCCACGCCGCAGGGCTTATCGGGCAATGCGGCGAGGCCGAATGCCGCGGCCATGCCGTCGCGGTCCAGCACCGGAAAGGCGACGTCGATGGTGGGCGAGCGGATGTCGGCGTATTCCACCTCCGCTTCGGCCAGTGCCGATGCGCACTCGCAGCACCAGTTCACCGGCTTCAGGCCGCGGTACAGCAGGCCGCCGCGCAGCACCTCGCCCAGCGCGCGCACCTCCTCGGCCTCGGTGCGGAAGTCCATGGTGCGGTAGGGATGCTCCCAGTCGGCCAGGATGCCCAGGCGCTGGAAATCGCGCATCTGCTGCGCCACCTGCGAAGCGGCGTAGGCGCGGCACAGCTTGCGCGCCCGCGCGGGCGGCAGGCCGCGGCCGTGCTCCTTCTCCACGCGGTGCTCGATCGGCATGCCGTGGCAGTCCCAGCCGGGCACGAAAGCCGCGTCGTAGCCGGCCATGGTGCGGCTCTTGATGACCGTGTCCTTCAGGATCTTGTTGACGGCATGGCCGATGTGGATGTCGCCATTGGCATAGGGCGGGCCGTCGTGGAACACGAACAGAGGGCGCCCCGCGCAGGCCGTGCGGATGCGCTGGTAGGTGCCCTGCTCCAGCCACCGCGCCGCCCACTGCGGCTCACGCCGCGGCAGGTCGCCCTTCATGGGAAACACTGTTTCAGGCAGGTTCAGCGTCGCGCGGTAGTCGGCCATCGGATGCGGTGTTCCGTTCAATGAAGGTTGCGCCAGTCTAGGAATTCGCGCCTGCGCGAGCTTGCATGGAAATGCTGGTGCGCCTCCGCTCGGCCGCGCGCCACTTTCGTGCAATCGGCTTCGCGCTGCGCCGCCTAGAGTGCCGCGCATGCCCTCCCAAACGCACCCAACCTTCGCCGGCGCGCTGCGCCCCGTGGCGCTCGAAGACAAGTACCTGGCTGCTTCGGGCCACCACTTCCTGAGCGGCATGCAGGTGCTGGTGCGCGCCCTGCTGAACCAGGCCACGCGCGATGCCGCGCGCGGCTGGCGCACCGGCGGCTTCGTCAGCGGCTACCGCGGCTCGCCCCTGGGCGGCTTCGACAAGGAGCTGTGGAAATGCAAGGACCTGCTGGAGCCGGCCCGCATCGTGTTCCGCCCCGGCGTGAACGAGGAGCTCGCGGCCGGCGCCTGCGCCGGCACCCAGCAGCTAGGTGTGATGTCTCAATAGGTTGTTCATCCGTCCCGGATTTGGGAAGCTGTGGTTACCAGGCCCCAGGAACCCATCTCAGGAGAACGGATGAACAGCCATAAGCATGCGCGATTGACGCCCGCAG
>NZ_JACCWG010000262.1 GCF_013697775.1 Ramlibacter sp.
GGTGGTGGCGGCGGCCAGGACGGCGGCTTCCGCAGCCCGTACGGCTCCGGCCCGCGTGGCGGTGGCAGCGGCGGTGGTGGCAGCGGCGGCGGCGGTGGCCGCGGCGGCTACTAAGCACCAGGCGCCCTGCGCCCACGACGAAAAGGCTCCTTCGGGAGCCTTTTTTCTTTTCATGCTTTTTGTTTATTCGTCCTGCCGGCGCTTTCGTGGCCTGCCGGCCAGCGCCCGGTCGAATACGGCGTTGGGCAGGGCGCGCAGGAGTTTCGCGACGATGCCCATCTGCCATGGGATCACCCGGTAGCTGGCGCCCGCATCAATGGCGCGGAAGGCCTGGTCGGCGAAGTCGCCCGGCTGCATCAGGAAGGGCATGCCGTAGCGGTTCTTTCGCGTGAGCGGCGTGTCGACGTAGCCCGGGCAGATCGTCACCACCTTCACGCCCGAGGCGCGCAGTTCGCCGCGCAGGCTTTCGCAATAGCCGATCACCGCGGCCTTGCTCGCGCAATAGGCGCCGTGCCCCGGCAGGCCGCGGATGCCGGACACGCTGCCGATGCCCACCAGCCGGCCCGACCCGCGCGCCGCCATCGGCGCGACGAAGGGATGGAAGGTGGCGGCCAGCCCCACGTTGTTGACGGCGAAGGTCCGCGCCAGCACGTCGATGTCGGCGCGCACCGCGGTGTCGATGCCGATGCTGATGCCGGCATTGGCGATCACCACGTCGGGCAGACCCTGCGCCGCGATGCAGGCTTCGCCGGCGGAGACGATGGCGCCTGTGTCAGCCACGTCGGCGCCGTACACCGCGCAATGTTCCGGCCGCAGGCCCTGCGCGGCCGCCCAGCTGTCGATCTCGCCGGTGCGGCGCGCCACCAGGGCGAGCTGCCAGCCGGCCTGGTGGTAGCGCCAGGCCAGCGCCTGGCCCAGGCCGCTGGACGCGCCCGTGATGAACGCCAGCGGCACGGCGCTCAGCCCCCGGCGCGCGGCGACGCGATCAGTCCGCGCACGCGCCCGCGCAGCTGCAGCACGCGCGCCAGGTTGTCGTAGTCCATGCCGTCGGCGTTGAAGCGGTCGTCGCCGCGGATCAGGATCACCGGCTTGTTGGTGGTGATGCGCTCGGTGTCCATGAAGGCATGCAGGAAGTCGCTGCGGATCTCCATCTTCGGCGCGGCGTTGCCCTGGGCGTCGGTGACGGCTTCGCGCGTGACGACGGCGTCGCCGATCAGCTGCACCTGGGTGCCGTCGGCGTTGCTGATGGCGCGCCGGGCGGTGGCCACCGTGAGCGCGCCGTGCTCGTTGAACGAGCGGATGCGCGGCTGGTCGATTTCCAGCGTGTCGGTGTCCGGGTAGTGGCGCGCCTGCACGCCGTAGATTTCGCTTTTCAGGCGGCCGGCAGCGTCGAAGTTCTTCACCGAGAAGCCGCGCATGAAGGAATCGGGCTCGTGCGTGGCGGCGCGCTCGGTGGTCGGGTCGGAAAAACTCGGCGTGTTGCGCGCCAGCCAGTAGGTGCCCAGCGCCATCACGCCCATCAGCATCACCGGCAGGTAGATCGACAGCCGGTCCCACAGCCGCCATAGGCTACGAGCGAGCCGCCGCGGCGGCACGTCCGCCGGCACCACCGAGCTCATGTGTAGCCTTCCAGCAGCTGCGCGTAGCGGCCGCAGGCCAGCAGCAGCAGGTCGCAGAATTCGCGCGCCGCGCCGTGGCCGGCGGCGGCCTGCGTCACATGGCGCGCCACGGCGCGCACCTCGGCGTGCGCATGCGGCGGCGCTGCGGCGAAGGCGCAGCGCGTGAGCACCGGCAGGTCGGGCCAGTCGTCGCCGATGCCGGCGGCCTGGCTCCAGTCCAGGCCAAGCGCCGCCAGCACCGATTCGGCCGCCGGGCGCTTCTTCTCGGTGCCGTAGTGCACGTGCGCGATGCCCAGCGCCTGCAGCCGCTGGCGCAGCGGCGCCGAGTCCCGGCCGGTGATCACGGCCGGCACGATGCCCCCCTCTTGCAGCAGCTTCAATCCCAGGCCGTCGAGGATGTTGAAGCGCTTGAGCGTCTCGCCGTGCTCGGACAGGTACAGGCCGCCGTCCGTTAGCACGCCGTCGACGTCGAAGAAAGCCACGCGCACGCCTTGGGCGGCCAGCAGCAGCTCGGGTGGAAATCGCAGCGCGGGGGAGAGGGAAACAGAGGTGGATGCGGGCATGTTCAGATGACCTTGGCGCGCATCAGGTCGTTGCTGTTCACCGCGCCGCACAGCCGCCCTTCGGCGTCCACCACCAGCACGCTGGTGATGCGGTGCTGCTCCATCAGCTGCGCGGCCTCGGCCGCCAGCGCGTCGGACTGGATGGTCTTGGGGCCCGGATGCATGACGTCGCGCGCGACCATCGCGCGCAGGTCCACGCCTTGTTCGATCAGCCGGCGCAGGTCGCCGTCGGTGAAGATGCCCAGCACGCGGTCGCTGTCGTCCACCACGGCGGAGGCGCCCAGCCCCTTGGCGCTCATCTCGCGCATCAGCGCGGGGAACGCGGAGTCGGCGCGCACGCGCGGCACGGCGTCGCCGGTGCGCATCACGTCGCTCAGGTGGGTCAGCAGCTTGCGGCCGAGCGCCCCGCCTGGGTGAGATCTTGCGAAGTCCTCGGTGCGAAACCCCCGCGCATCCAGCAACGACACCGCCAGCGCGTCGCCCAGCGCGAGCTGCGCGGTGGTGCTGGCGGTCGGCGCCAGCTGCAATGGGCAGGCTTCCCGGGTCACGCCGCAGTCCAGCACGATGTCGGCATGCCGCCCCAGCGTGGAGTCGGAGTTGCCGGTGATCGCCACCAGGCCCACGCCCAGGCGCTTGAGCACCGGCAGGATCACGGTGATCTCGTCACTCTCGCCGCCGTTGGAGATCGCCAGCACCAGGTCGATCGCCTTGATCATGCCCAGGTCGCCGTGGCTGGCTTCGGCTGGGTGCACGAACATGGCGGGCGTGCCGGTGGAAGCCAGCGTGGCGGCCACCTTGCGGCCGATGTGGCCGCTCTTGCCCATGCCCATCACCACCACGCGGCCGCGCACGCCGAGCAGCTTTTCCACCGCGCGGGCGAAGGCCTCGCCGGTGCGCGCCTTCAGGCCCAGCACCGCCTCGGCCTCGATCTCGAAGGTCTCCTGGGCCAGGCGCAGCGCGCGGGCCGCGTCGAACGCCGGGCCTGTCGAAGCGGCCGGTCCCGCGCCTGTCGAAGTGATCATGGGGGCGATTCTAGGCGGCGCTGGCGGGACGCTCGGCTAGCATCAGGGGATGTCCTCGCTCGAGCTCACCCTGGTGTACCTGCTGGCCGCGGTGCTGGCGGTGGTGGGCTGCCGCTTCCTCAAGCTGCCGCCGATGCTGGGCTACCTGGCCGTGGGCGTGGTGATCGGCCCGAACGCGCTGGCGCTGGGCCGAAACGCCGACGCGGTGCGGCACCTGGGCGAATTCGGCGTGGTGTTCCTGATGTTCGTGATCGGCCTGGAATTCAGCCTGCCCAAGCTGCGCGCCATGCGCCGCCACGTGTTCGGGCTGGGGCTGTTCCAGGTGCTGCTGACGATTGCGCTGGGCATGGCCGGCGCGCTGCTGCTGGCGGCCCTGCTGCCGCAGACCTGGAACATGGGCTGGAAAACGGCGTTGACGCTGGCCGGCGCGCTGGCCATGAGCAGCACCGCCATCGTGGTGAGGATGATGGCCGAGCGGCTGGAGCTGGAGTCCGAGCACGGCCGCCGGGTAATGGGCGTGCTGCTGTTCCAGGATCTGGCGGTGGTGCCGCTGCTGGTGCTGATCCCCGCGCTGGGCAGCCCGGCCGAGACGCTGCTGATGTCGCTGGCCGTCGCCGGCGCCAAGGCGGTGGTGCTGATCGTGCTGCTGCTCACCGGCGGCCAGGCGCTGATGCGCTGGTGGCTCACGCTGGTGGCGCGGCGGCGCAGCGATGAGCTGTTCGTGCTGAACCTGCTGCTGATCACGCTGGGGCTGGCCTGGCTCACCGAGCTGGCCGGCCTGTCGCTGGCGCTGGGCGCCTTCATCGCCGGCATGCTGATCTCGGAGACAGAATACAAGCACCAGGTGGAGACCGACATCCGCCCGTTCCACGACGTGCTGCTGGGCCTGTTCTTCATCACCATCGGCATGCTGCTGGACTGGCGCCCGGTGGCCGAGCACTGGGCGCTGGTGCTGGTGCTGGTGACGCTGCCGGTGCTGTTCAAGCTGGCGCTGGTGACCTTGCTCGCACGCGGGCTGGGCGCGTCAACTGGCGTGTCGCTGCGCACCGGGCTGTACCTGGCGCAGGCCGGCGAGTTCGGCTTCGTGCTGCTCACGCTGGGCCAGCAGAACAACCTGGTGCCGCCGGCGCTGCTGAACCCGGTGCTGGCCAGCATGGTGCTGTCGATGCTGGCCACGCCGTTCATCATCCAGTGGAGCAACCGCATCGTGATGAAGCTGGTGGCCAGCGAGTGGATGCAGCAGTCGCTGCAGATGACCACCATCGCGCGCAAGTCGATCAACGTCAGCAAGCACGTGATCATCTGCGGCTACGGACGCTGCGGCCAGAACCTGGCGCGCATGCTGGAGCGCGAAGGCATTCCCTACATGGCGCTGGACCTCGACCCCGACCGCGTGCGCCAGGCCGCCGCGGCCGGCGATTCGGTGGTGTACGGCGACGCCGCGCGGCTGCAGGCGCTGATGGCCGCCGGCCTGGCGCGCGCCAGCGCCGTGGTGGTGAGCTACCTGGACGTTCCCGGCGCGATGAAGGTGCTGGCCAACGCGCACAAGCACGCGCCGCAGGTGCCGGTGATCGTGCGCACCCACGACGACCACGACCTGGACAAGCTGCAGGCCGCCGGCGCCACCGAGGTGGTGCCCGAGGCGCTGGAGAGTTCGCTGATGCTGGCCAGCCACGCGCTGGCGCTGGTCGGCGTGCCGATGCGCCGGGTGATCCGCATCGTGCAGGAGCAGCGCGACGCGCGCTACAACCTGCTGCGCGGCTACTTCCACGGCGCCGACGACGACGACACCGCGGAAGAACGGGATCAGGAACGCCTGACCACGGTGAAGCTGCCGCCCGACGCCGCGGCGATTGGCCGCATGCTGGGCACGCTGGCGCTGCAGGCGCTGGACGTGCGCGTGGTCAGCCTGCGCCGCAGCGACGGCAAGGCGGTGAACCCCGCCGCCGACCCCGCCCTGCAGGATGGCGACGCGCTGGTCCTGTCCGGCCGGCCCGAGCCGCTGGCCATTGCCGAAGAGCGGCTGCTCAAAGGATGACGACGAGATGGAACACGACCCGTTCAGCGTGAGCGACTACCTGCGCAGCCACATCCGCACCGTGCCCGACTGGCCGGTGCCCGGCGTGCAGTTCCGCGACATCACGCCGCTGCTGCAGGACCCGAAGGTGTTCCGGGTGCTGATCGACGGCTTCGTGCACCGCTACATGGACCGGCGGCCCGACGTGGTGGCCGGCCTGGACGCGCGCGGCTTCATCCTGGGACCGGTGGTGGCGTACGAGCTTGGCCTGGGGTTCGTGCCGATCCGCAAGAAAGGCAAGCTGCCCTTCGCCACGGTGGAAGAAACCTACGACCTGGAGTACGGCAGCGCCACGGTGGAACTGCACACCGACGCGGTGAAGCCGGGCCAGCGCGTGCTGCTGATCGACGACCTGATCGCCACCGGCGGCACCATGCTGGCCGGCAAGAGGCTGCTGGAAAAACTCGGCGCCACGGTGGTGGAAGGCGCGGCCATCGTCGACCTGCCGGAGCTGGGGGGCTCGCAGCGGCTGCGCGCCGGCGGGCTGTCCGTCTTCACCTTCGTCGACTTCCCGGGCCACTGAGGCCCGGCCGCCGCTTCCTAGCGCAGGTCGCCGTACTGCGTGGCGCTCAGCGCCGGCACCAGCGGCGCGTTGTCCGTGACCTCGGTGTCCTCGAAGCCGGTGAGCAGCGTGTAGCTTTGCGGGCCGTGCTTGACCGACCCGTCGAAGTCGCGCGCCGTCGCGCCCATGTCCGCCGCCGGCGCCGTTGCGGCGGCAGCCGCCGGAGTGGCCGCAACCACCGCCGGCGCCGATGCGCCTGCGGCCAGCGCACGCTTGAAGGCTTCTACCTCGTCGGCCTCGATCGGCTCGAAGCGCGGGATCGGCAGCCTCACGGTGGGATCTTCGTTCAGCGGCACGGGGTGCGGC
>NZ_JACCWG010000266.1 GCF_013697775.1 Ramlibacter sp.
GCGCTGCGCCGGCGCCGGCCGCCGCACCGGCGGCAACAACGCCTGCTGCGGCAGCACCCGCCGCATCCGCCGCCTCGCAGGCGCAGCGCTGAGGATCGCCGATGTCCAAGTTCTTCATCGACCGGCCCATCTTCGCGTGGGTGATCGCGCTGTTCATCGTGGTGCTGGGCATCGTGGCCGTCACCAAGCTGCCGGTCGCCCAGTACCCGAGCGTGGCGCCGCCGTCCATCGTCGTCAGCGCCACCTACCCCGGCGCCTCCGCGCAGACGCTGGAGGAAAGCGTGCTGTCGGTGATCGAGCAGGAGATGAACGGCTCGCCCGGCCTGATCTACATGGAAGCGGTGGCGCAGGCCAGCGGCTCCGGCTCGATCGTCCTGTACTTCGAGACCGGCACCAGCCCCGACCTCGCGCAGGTGGACGTGCAGAACCGGCTGTCGCGCGCCGCGCCGCGCCTGCCGCCGGCGGTGACGCAGCAGGGCGTGCGCGTGGACAAGGCGCGCTCCAACTTCCTGCTGTTCGCCACCCTGTCCTCCGACAACCCGGCCTTCGACCTGGTGGCCCTTGGCGACTACGCGTCGCGCACGGTGCTGCCGGAAATCCAGCGCATTCCTGGCGTCGGCCAGGCCCAGCTGTTCGGCACCGAGCGCGCCATGCGCATCTGGATCGACCCGGCCAAGCTGGTCGCCTTCAACCTCTCGGCCGCCGACGTGACCCAGGCTATCCGTTCGCAGAATGCGCAGGTGTCCTCAGGCCTGATCGGCGACACGCCGAACATCCCGGGCCAGGGCATCGCCGCCACCGTGGTGGTGAACGGCCAGCTCAATTCGACGGAGCAGTTCGGCAACGTGGTGCTGCGCGCCAACCCCGACGGCTCCACGGTGCGCATGCGCGACGTGGCGCGGCTGGAGCTCGGGGCGCAGAACTACGCCACCTCGGCGCGGCTGAATGGCCGGCCGTCCGCCGGCATCGGCGTGCAGCTCGCGCCCTCGGGCAATGCACTGGCCACGGCCGACGCGATCCGCAAGCGCATGCAGGAGCTGTCCAAGTTCTTCCCGGCGGGCGTGAAATGGGACATCCCGTACGACACCTCGCGCTTCGTGCAGATCTCCATCGCGCAGGTGATCGAGACGCTGGCCGAAGCGATGGTGCTGGTGTTCCTGGTGATGTTCCTGTTCCTGCAGAACTTCCGCTACACGGTGATCCCCGCCGTCGTGGTGCCGGTGTCGCTGCTGGGCACCTTCGCCGTGCTGCTGGCGCTGGGCTTCTCGATCAACGTGCTGACCATGTTCGGCATGGTGCTGGTGATCGGCATCGTGGTGGACGACGCCATCGTGGTGGTGGAGAACGTCGAGCGCATCATGAGCGAGGAAGGCCTGCCGCCGCGCGAGGCCACGCGCAAGGCCATGGGCCAGATCCAGGGCGCCATCATCGGCATGACGGTGGTGCTGGTGTCGGTGTTCGTGCCGCTGGCCTTCTTCGGCGGCGCGGTCGGCAACATCTACAAGCAGTTCTCCGCGGTGATGCTGTCGTCCATCATCTTCTCCGCGGCGATGGCGCTGTCGCTCACGCCGGCGCTGTGCGCCACGCTGCTCAAGCCCGTGGAGGCAGGCCACCACCATGAGAAGCGCGGGTTTTTCGGCCGCTTCAACCGCGGCTTCACCCGCACCTCGGAGCGCTACGAGAGCACGGTGGCCACGCTGCTCAAGCGCTCCGGCCGCATGCTGATCGTGTTCGCGGCGGTGGTGGCCGCGGTCGCCGTGCTGTTCCTGCGCATGCCGTCGTCGTTCCTGCCCGGCGAGGACCAGGGCTACATGCTGGTGAACGTGCAGCTGCCGCCGGGCGCGACGATCCAGCGCACCACCAGGGTCATGGAGCAGGTCGAGGCGTTCATCCTCAAGCAGCCCGAGGTGCAGAGCATGGTCGGCGTGCTTGGTTTCAGCTTCTCCGGCGCCGGGCAGAACGCGGCGCTGGCCTTCGTCACGCTCAAGCACTGGAGCGACCGCAAGGGCCAGGAACACTCGGCCCAGGCGCTGGCCGGCCGCTCTTCCGGCGCGCTGTCGAAGATCCGCGACGCCTTCATCTTCGCGCTGAGCCCGCCGCCCATTCCCGAGCTGGGCGCGGCTTCGGGCTTCAGCTTCCGCCTGCAGGACCGTGGCGGCAACGGCCGCGCCGCGCTGGTCGCCGCGCGCAACCAGCTGCTGGGCCTGGCCGGCCAGAGCAAGCTGCTGGCCAGCGTGCGGCCCGACGGCCTGGAAGACGCGCCGCAGCTGCAGCTGGACATCGACCGCGACAAAGCCGCCGCGCTGGGCGTGGGCTTCGACGCGGTGAACGCCGCGATCTCCACCACGCTCGGCTCGGCCTACGTGAACGACTTCCCCAACAACGGGCGGCTGCAGCGCGTGGTGGTTCAGGCCGACGCGCCGGCACGCATGCAGCCGGACGACCTGCTGCGGGTGAACGTGGTGAACGCGCGCGGCGCGGCGGTGCCGATGTCGGCCTTCGCCACCACGCGCTGGATCGTCGGGCCGATGCAGACGGTGCGCTACAACGGCTATCCAGCCATGCGCATCTCGGGCGACGCGGCGCCCGGCTACAGCACCGGCGAGGCGATGCAGGAGATGGAGCGGCTGGCCGCGCAGCTGCCGGCCGGCTTCGCCTACGAATGGACCGGCCAGTCGCGCGAGGAAAAGCTGGCAGGCGCGCAGGCCGTGATCCTGCTGGGCTTCTCGATGCTGGCCGTGTTCCTGTGCCTGGCCGCGCTGTACGAGAGCTGGTCGATCCCGCTGGCGGTGATCCTGGTGGTGCCGCTGGGCATCGTCGGCGCGCTGCTGGGCGCCACCCTGCGCGGCTATCCCAACGACGTGTACTTCAAGGTGGGGCTGGTGACCATCATCGGCCTGTCGGCCAAGAACGCGGTGCTGATCATCGAGTTCGCCAAGGACCTGCACGCGCAGGGCCGGGGCGTGGTGGAGTCGGTGCTGGCCGCGTGCCGGCTGCGCTTTCGCCCGATCATCATGACCTCGCTGGCCTTCATCCTGGGCGTGCTGCCGCTGGTGGTCGCCAGCGGCGCCGGCTCGGCCAGCCAGCGCGCCATCGGCACCGGCGTGATGGGCGGCATGATCACCGCGACCACCCTGGCCGTGCTGTTCGTGCCGGTGTTCTTCGTGGTCGTGCGGCGTTTCTTCAAGGACAGCGAGCGGCAGCGGCGCATGTATGCGCACGAACTCGACGCGCCCCCGGCCGTGGAGGGCCAGCCATGAACCGGGCACTGATCGCCGTGGCCTGCGCGGGCCTGCTGGCCGCCTGCTCCCAACTGCCGGCGTACGAGCGCCCGGCAGTGCCGGTGCCCGGCGCGTTTCCGTATCCGGGCGCGGCCGGCGGCGGCGCGGCCGCGGCCGACCTGGACTGGCAGGCCTTCTTCACCGACGCGCGCCTGCGCGGCCTGATCGGCACCGCGCTTGCCAACAACCGCGACCTGCGCATCGCCATCCTCAACATCGAGCAGGCGCGCGCGCAGTACGACATCCGCCGCGCCGACCGCTATCCCACGGTGGGTGCACAGGCCACCGGCTCGCGCGCGCCGAGTGCCGGTGGCGGCACCGCCAGCAGCTACACCGCGGGCATCGCGCTGACCTCGTGGGAGATCGACCTGTTCGGCCGCATCGCCAGCCTGAGCGAAGCCGCGCTGGCGCAGTTCCTGGCGACCGAGGAAGGCCGCCGGGCGGCGCAGGCCAGCCTGGTGTCGCAGGTGGCCGGCACCTGGCTGTCGCTGTGCGCCGACGAGGAGCTGCTGACGCTGACGCGCGACACGCTGGCCACGCGCGCCGAGTCGCTGCGGCTCACGCGCCTGCGCTTCGAGGCCGGCGCCTCGTCCGAGATCGATTTCCGCCAGGCGCAGTCGCTCTACGAGAGCGCGCGCGCCACGCTGTCGCAGCTGCAGCGCCAGCGCGCGCTCGACATCGACGCACTGGGCCTGCTGCTCGGCCAGGCGCTGCCGCCGGACTACGAGGCCCAGGCCACCACTGCCGGCCTGGCGTTCGCCGACCTGCCGGCCGGCACGCCGTCGGACGTGCTGCTGCGCCGGCCCGACGTGCGGCAGGCCGAGCAGCAGCTGGTCGCCGCCAACGCCAACATCGGCGCGGCGCGCGCGGCGTTCTTCCCACGCATCAGCCTGACAGCCGGCATCGGCACCGCCAGCCGCGAGCTGTCGGGCCTGTTCACCGGCGGCGCCTGGGGCTTCACGGTGGCGCCCGCCATCGTGCAGACCCTCTTCGATGCCGGCCGCAACCGCGCGGGGCTCGCCTCGGCGCAGGCCGCGCGCGACATCGCGGTGGCGCAGTACGAGCGCGCCATCCAGTCGGCGTTCCGCGAAGTGTCCGACGCACTGGCGGGCCGCGACTTCCTGGGCGAGCAGCAGCAGGCGCAGGCGACGGTGGTGGAAGCCGAGACGGTGCGCCTGCGCCTGGCGCGCCTGCGCTACGAAGGCGGCGTGGCCAGTTACCTGGACGACCTGGACGCGCAGCGTTCGCTGTTCGCGGCGCAGCAGGCGCTGGTGCAGACGCGGCTGCTGCGGCTGCAGAACCAGGTGCAGCTGTACCGCGCTTTGGGCGGCGGCTGGACCGGCGGCTGACGAAGCTCAGGCCGGCGCCAGCAGGCCCTGCGCAGCGAAGTTGGCGATCCACACCCGGGCGAGTTCCGGTGTGGGCGCGGGACGCAGCCCCAGCGCCATGACGGCCTCCAATGTCTGGCCCACCGTCGCCGTGCCGTCGAGCCGCGCCAGCAGCTCCCATTGCACCGGCGCCAGCTCGCGCGTGGACAGGCGCCAGTCGGCGCGGGTGAGCGCCAGCATGCAGGGCCGCGG
>NZ_JACCWG010000272.1 GCF_013697775.1 Ramlibacter sp.
CGCCTGACAGGCGCGCACGCGGCGAACCTACAGCCCGGGCAGGCGGGCTCATCCAGAATGGCGGCCATGAACATTTTCCATGCGCTGATCGCCAGCCACCAGACCCAGCGCGAGCTGACCGCCAGCCTGCTCGCCGCCCCCGCCGAAGGCAAGGACCGCCACCGCATCTTCCTCGAACTCAAGGCCGAGCTGGTCGCCCACGAGACGGCCGAGGAGCGCTGCTTCTACGTTCCGCTGTTCGAGCACGACACCACCGTGGACCTGTCGCGCCACGCCATCGCCGAACATCACCAGATGGACGAGATGGTCGAAGACCTCGAAGGCATCGACACGCGCACGCCCGAATGGGAAGCCGGCGCGAAGAAGCTTTGCGAGAAAATCGAGCACCACCTGGGCGAGGAGGAGAACAAGTTCTTCGCGCAGGCCGGGCAGGTGCTCACCGAGGAACAGAAGGAATCGCTCGGACGCGACTACGAGGCGGAATTCGCCAACCTGCACGAACGGGAAGCCTGAGGGCGACGCCATGGCGGACGAACTCCAATCCGACTTCGAGGCTGCCGTCGCCGGTTCGCGCCAGCTCGCGCAGCGGCCCGACAACCCGACGCTGCTGCAGATCTATGCCCTGTACAAGCAGGCCACCGAAGGCGACGTGGCCGGCGCCAAGCCGGGCTTCGGCGACATGATCGGCCGCGCCAAGTGGGACGCGTGGAACAAGCTCAAAGGCAATTCGTGCGACGACGCGATGCGCCAGTACGTCGAGTTGATCCGCTCGCTGGGCTGACCCCGCCGCGGCCGCCTCAGGCGCGGCCTTTCTTCTGCTTGTCCTCCTCTTTCTCCTTGTCCTTCTTCGCTTCGGCACGGCGCGCCAGCGCCGCATCGAATGCCTGCAGCGGGTCGCCCTCGGCCAGCAGGCGGTCCAGGTTGCCCGCGATCTCCTGCTCGATGCGGCCCTTGAAGGGCGACAGCAGCAGGCCGAGCTTGGCGTCCAGCACGAAGCGCTCGCCGTCCACGCGCAGCTCGCCCGCGGCGCCGCTGCGCTTGAAGCGCACCACGTCGCCCGCCTCGCCCTGCGCGTAGGCGCATTCCATCTCCAGCTTGGCGCGCGCCACCTCGGTCCAGCGCTGCGCCAGCCGGCGCGCAGCGTCCAGGCCCAGGCCGTGGGCGCGCTCGATGTGGACCTTAGCCATGCACACCGTCCTTCAGCCGCTTGTGGCGCTCCTCCTGGGAGAGTTCGGCGAGCGCGCGCGCCGCCGCGTAGAAGCGCTGCCAGTCGCTGGCCTCGCGCCGGAACAGCGCCTCGAAGCCGGGGACCAGCTCGTCGTACGCGGCCTGCGCGCCGAACGACGCGTTGTTGGCGCGCTCCACGGCGCGGTCGTAGCCGCGCCAGCGCGCGGGGTCGCCGCTCCAGCCCGCGCGCAGCTGCTGGTACTGCGCACGGAAGTCGCCCATCGCCCCGGCCTTGCGCCGCGCGCGTTCGTCGGGCTCGAGGCCTGGTGTGTCGTAGATCGCCGACAGCCGCTCGCGCGTGGCCTGATTGAGCGCGCGGAACTGACGCCTGCGGCTGTCGAACTGCGCGTATTCGTCGCGCGCCGGCTGCGACGCCTGCGTTTCCAGCCAGCGCGCGCTGCCCAGGCGCTCCACCGCCGTGGCGAAGGATTCGTTGAACATGGTGTCGCCCTTGGCGTAGACGACCTGGTGCGCCAGCTCGTGGAAGATCAGCCGCGCGAGTTCGCCTTCGGGGTACTGGATGAAGGTGTTGAGCAGCGGGTCGCCGCCGGCCCAGTTCATCAGCCCCAGCGTGGAATAGGCCGGCACCGGGTACGACTCCGATTCCAGGCCCTGCTGCGCCAGCGCCTGCGCCTCCTCGCGCGCCTGCGCCTCGTCGAAGTAGCCGCGGTAGCCGACGCAGCCGGTGACCGGGAAGCACCAGGTCTTGAGCGTGAGCGAGTACGCCGGCGCCGCCACCACGTTCCACACCGCCGCGCTGCGGTGCAGGTCGGCATAGCGGCGGTAGCTGGGATTGTCCGGCAGCTTGAGTTCGGCCACCGCGTAGTCGCGGATGCGCTGCGTGAGCGCCAGCTTGTCCTTCAGCCGCTGCGGCGTGGCCGGGTCGCCCAGCCAGTCGGGCACCTGCTTGGCCGCAGCCATCAGCTTCAGGTGCCCGGTGGCGGACTGCAGGTAATAGCCCAGGTTGGCGCAGCCGCCCAGCGACAGCGTCACCGCCAGCGCCGCCATGGTTCCGATCAGGCCCAGTCGCATCCCCCGCCTCACGCCAGCCGCACGTCCACGAGGCAGTCGTAGAACACCGGCCCGCGTCCCATGTCGGTCAGTTGCTGGCTGGTGAGCTGGTTGACGTTGGTGCCTTCCAGCCCGAACTTGCGCCACCACACGCCCAGGCCGTTGACCACGCCGGGGCGCGCGCGCGCCGACACCCGCGCCTTGCACAGGTAGGAGCCGCGGTCGTTGAAGACGCGCACGACGGCGCCGTCCGCGATGCCGCGCGCCTGCGCATCCGCCGCGTGGATTTCCACCAGCGGCTCGCCCTCGCTGTCGCGCAGGCTTTGCAGGTTGACGAAGGTGGAGTTGAGGAAGTTGCGCGCGGGCGGCGAGATCATCGCCAGCGGATAGGCGGCGCTGGAGCCCGGCACCTCGTAGTTGGGCAGGTGGTCCGGCAGGCCATCCAGGCCCTGGCGCGCCAGCCGTTCGCTGAAGAATTCGCAGCGGCCCGACGGCGTGGGAAAGCCGCCCTCGGCGAACGGCGCGTCGGGAATCCGCAGGCTGGCGAAGCCGCGCGACAGCAGCTCGCCGAACTCCACCCGCCCTTCGTAGGCGGTGCGGCACATCGTCTCGTCGTCGTCGGCGAAGCAGGGCTCGTCGAAGCCCATGCGGCGCGCCAGCTCGCGGAACACCTGCGTGTTGGGCTTGGCCTGGCCGAGCGGCGCGATGGCGGGCCGGTTCAGCAGCACGTCGGTGTGGCCGTAGGCCAGGTGCACGTCCCAGTGCTCCAGCTGGGTGGTGGCCGGCAGCAGGTAGTCGGCATAGTCGGCGGTGTCGGTCTTGAAGTGTTCCAGCACCACGGTGAACAGGTCCTCGCGCGCGAAGCCGGCCACCACCTTGCTTGATTCCGGCGCCACCGCCACCGGGTTGCTGTTGTAGACCACCAGCGCCTCCACGCGCGGGCCGAACGCGGGCGAGGCGTCGCGCAGCAGGTCGTTGCCGATGGTGACCATGTTGATGGTCCGCGGCGTGCGCCCGGCCAGCAGGTCGGGCCGCTGCAGCGCGGCGCTGTTCACCGGGAACATGCCCGAGCTCGACAGCAGCATGCCGCCCGCGCGGTGCCGCCAGGCGCCGGTGAGCGCCGGCAGGCTGGCCACCGCGCGCACCGCGTTGCCGCCGCCGCGCACGCGCTGCATGCCGTAGTTCAGGCGGATGGCGGCCGGCTGCGTGGTGCCGTAGTCGCGCGCTAGGCCGCGGATCTGCTCGGCCGGGATGCCGCACACAGCGGCGGCACGTTCGGGCGTCCAGCGCAGCGCGCGTTCGCGCAGCGCCTCCCAGCCCAGGGTGTAACGCGCAAGATAGTCGTGGTCCAGCCAGTCGTTGACGACCAGCTCGTGCATCAGCGCCAGCGCCAGGGCGGCATCGGTGCCGGGCAGCAGCTGCACGTGCTCGTGGCATTTCTCGGCGGTCTCGGTGCGGCGCGGGTCGATGCACACCAGCTTCGCGCCGTTGCGCTTGGCCTCCTGCGCGATGCGCCAGAAGTGCAGGTTGCTGCCGATCGAGTTGCTGCCCCAGATGATGATGAGGCGCGATTCGCGGAAGAACTCCACCTTCATGCCGACCTTGCCGCCCAGCGTCTGGTTCAGGCCTTCGGTGCCTGCCGACGAGCAGATCGTGCGGTCGAGCAGCGAAGCTCCCAGGCGGTGGAAGAAGCGCGCGGCCATGCCGTCGCCCTGGATCAGGCCCATGGTGCCGGCGTAGCTGTAGGGCAGGATGGCTTCGGGGTTGCGCGCAGCAATGGCGCGCAGGCGGCCGGCGATGTCGTCCAGCGCGGCGCCCCAGCTCACCGGCTCGAAACGGCCCGCCCCCTTGGGTCCGACCCGGCGCATCGGCTGCAGCACGCGCTCGGCATGGTGGGTGCGCTCGGCGTAGCGCGACACCTTGGTACACAGGACGCCGTCGGTGGGGCGGTGTTCCGGGTTGCCCTGCACCTTGACCGCGACGCCGTTTTCCACCGTGGTCAGCAGCGCGCAGGTGTCCGGGCAGTCGTGCGGGCAGGCGCCGCGCACCACGGTGCGTGTGGTTACGGCGCCCATGGCCGGGGAAACGCCGATGGTGCTCTCCATGAATGAAGCCTATGGTTTGATGTAAGTCGTTGTAACCCCAGGCAGGAGATCTGCAATGAAGTTCTTACGTGGGTTGGCGCTTGGCGCCATGGTAGCCGCCCTGGCATTCGCGGGGGCCGCACAGGGGCAGGACGGCCTGACGAAAACCAGCATCGTGCTGGGCCAGTCCGTCGCCCTCACGGGTCCCGGCGCCACACTGGCCGTGCCGTTCCACCAGGGCGCCAAGCTCTACTTCGACCGGCTGAACGCCGCCGGCGGCATCAACGGGCGCAAGGTGGAGTTGGTCACGCTGGACGACCGCGGCAGCGCCGACACCGCCGCCGGCAACACCAAGAAGCTGCTGGAGCAAGGCGTGTTCGCGTTGTTCGGCTACTACGGCTCGCCGCAGGTCACGGCCGCCTACCCGCTCATCAAGGATGGCGACGTGCTGCTGTTCGCCCCGATGGCGGCTGCCGACGAATTCCGCGGCGCCATGTACGGCAACGTGTACTCGCTGCGCCCCGGCTACGCCGAGGAAGCGGCCGCCATCACGCGGCATGCCGAGACGCTGGGCGCGCGCAAGCTGGGCATCCTGCACGCCAGCGACGGCGAAGCGCTGGCCGCGCTCGACTCCGCCGTGCGCACCATGGGCGGCCTGGGCGCCAACCTGGTGGTCAACACCACGGTGGCGGCCGGGGCGGTAGCCGCGGGCGTGGACAAGGCCATCGCTGCCAAGCCGGAGTCGCTGCTGGTGATCACCGACGCGTCCACCGCCGCCAGCACCGTGCGCGAGCTGCGCGCCAAGGGCTTTCGCGGGCCGGTCTATGGCTTTTCCAGCACCGGCGAAAGCCTGCTGGCCGAGCAGCTGGGCACGGTGGGTGCCGGGGTGGTGGTGGTGCGCGTGGTGCCCAAGAGCGACACCGCCAAGGTGCCGGTGGTGCGCGAGATGATGGCCGACGCGCAGGCGGCCAACCTCGGCAAGCCCAACGTCTACATGCTGGAGGGCTACATCGCCGCGCGCATCTTCAGCGAGGCGCTGCGCCGCGCGCCAAAGGGCGAGCTGAGCCGTGCGAAATTCAAGAAGGCACTGGACGGCATGGACGACGTGAACGTCGGCGGCTTCCGGGTGCACTTCGCCAACGACCGCGTGGCCTCCAAGCTGGTCGAGCTCAGCCTGATCGATTCGCAGGGCAAGCTGCGGGAGTGATCAGCCAATCTCCTTGACCGCTGCCAAGTCCCGCAGGAAGGACTCGCAGCGCGCCAGCTGCTCGAGCGAAACGTACTCGTCCGGCTGGTGGGCCTGCATGATGCTGCCCGGCCCGCACACCACGGTGGGAATGCCGGCGCGGTGAAACAGGCCTGCTTCGGTGCCGAACGCCACCAGCGTGGTTTCGCGCGTGCCGGCCAGCCGCTGCGCGAGCCGCGTCACGCCGTCGTCGGCCGAGCCCAGGAAGCCGGGAACTTCGCAGATAGGCTCGAAGCGGAAACCGGCGTCGGGCGCGACGCGCTGCATCGCCGGCTCCAGCGAACGGGCGTACTCCACCACCTGCGCCTGCATCGCGGCCGCGTCGGCGGTCGGCAGGTTGCGGAATTCGTAGTGGAACTCGGCATCCAGCGGCACCACGTTGTCGGCGATGCCGCCGTGGAACTGGCCCACGCTGGAGGTGGAGAACGGCACGTCGAAGCCGTCGTAGCGCGGCTCGCTGCGCTCGAAATCCTCGGCCATGTCGCGCACCCGGCCGACCACCCGCGCCGCCATCTCGATCGCGTTGACCGACTGCGGCGTGAGCGACGAGTGCGCGGCCTTGCCGCGCACGCAGCACCGGTAGCGGTACACGCCCTTGTGCGCGATGGCCGGCACCATGCTGGTGGGCTCGCCCACGATGCAGGCGAGCGGCGCGATGCCGGCCTCGCGCATGTCGGCAATCAGCTCCTTCACGCCGAAGCAGCCGACCTCCTCGTCGTAGCTGAAGGCGAAGTGCACCGCGAACGGCGCGTCGCTTTCCAGGAAGCGGCCGGCCTGCGCCACCGCCATGGCGATGAAGCCCTTCATGTCGGCCGAGCCGCGGCCGAACAGCTTGCCGTCCTTCACCTGCGCGGCCAGCGGATCGGTGCTCCAGTCCTGCCCGTCCCAGGGCACCGTGTCGGTGTGGCCCGACAGGATGACGCCGGCCGGCTTGCCCTCGCCCAGGGTGGCAAACAGGTTGGCCTTGGTCTTGTCGGCGTTGTAGGTGAGCCGGCTGGCCACCCCGAAGCGGGCCAGTTCGTCGCGGATCATGTGGATCAGCGCGAGGTTGGAATTGGCGCTGACGGTATTGACGGCCACCATGGCGCGCGCCAGTTCCAGCGCCGGGGGCGAGACACTTGTGCTATGCATCACCCCATTCTGGCCGATTCGCTGGCACCCCCGCTAGACTCCCCTTCTCTCTCCAGGAAACAACTGACATGAAGCTTCTGGACACCATCGTCACGCAGGCCGCCTCCATCACGGCGCTGCGGCGCGACATCCACGCCCACCCCGAGCTCTGCTTCGAAGAAGTGCGCACCGCCGACCTGGTGGCGCGGCAGCTCACCGAATGGGGAATTCCGGTGCACCGCGGCATGGGCAAGACCGGCGTGGTGGGCATCGTGAAGAACGGCACCGGCAGCCGCGCCATCGGCCTGCGCGCCGACATGGACGCGCTGCCGATGAGCGAGAAGAACACCTTCGCCCACGCCAGCCGGAACGCCGGGCGCATGCACGCGTGCGGGCACGACGGGCATGTGGCGATGCTGCTTGGCGCGGCGCAGCATTTCGCCAAGAACCGCAATTTCGACGGCACCGTCTACCTGATCTTCCAGCCGGCCGAAGAAGGCGGCGGCGGCGCCCACGAAATGATGCGCGACGGCCTGTTCACGCAGTTCCCCATGGAGGCCGTGTTCGGCATGCACAACTGGCCCGGCATGGCGGTGGGCCAGTTCGCCGTCAGCCCCGGCCCGGTGATGGCCGCCACCGGCGAGTTCAGGATCACGGTGCGCGGAAAAGGCGCGCACGGCGCCATGCCGCACAACGGCGTCGACCCGGTGCCGGCGGCCTGCGCGATGGTGCAGGCCTTCCAGACCATCATCAGCCGCAACAAGAAGCCGGTGGATGCGGGCGTGATCTCGGTCACCATGATCCATGGCGGCGAGGCCACCAACGTGGTGCCCGACAGCTGCGAGCTGCAGGGCACGGTGCGCGCCTTCAGCCTGGACGTGATGGACCTGATGGAGCGCCGCATGCGCACGGTGGCCGAGCACGTGTGCGCGGCGCACGAGGCGCAGTGCGACTTCGTGTTCGACCGCAACTACCCGCCCACCGTCAACACCGCGGCCGAAGCCGACTTCGCGCGCGGCGTCATGGCGCAGATCGTGGGCGCGGACAACGTGCTGGTGCAGGAACCCACCATGGGCGGCGAAGACTTCGCCTACATGCTGCAGGAAAAGCCGGGCGCCTACTGCTTCATCGGCAACGGCGAAGGCGCGCACCGCGACATGGGCCACGGCGCCGGTCCCTGCGCGCTGCACAACCCGAGCTACGACTTCAACGACGACCTGATCCCGCTGGGCGCCACGTACTGGGTGCGCTTGGCCGAAGCCTGGCTGGGCCGGCAGGGGCGCGCATGAAGCCGGCAACCGCGCACCCGACGTTCTCGGCCAGCTACGCCCAAGCGCGCGAGAAATTCCTGCAGGCGGCGGCCAGCGCGGGCCTGCAGGTGGAGTCCAAGCCGCATCCGCTGCCCGGGCGCGACGGCGAGCAACTGGCGATGGACGTGGCGCGCGACGGCCCGCCGGACGCTGCCAACCTGCTGGTGCTGAGCAGCGCCTGCCATGGCGTGGAAGGCTATTGCGGCAGCGGCGTGCAGGTCGCCGCGCTGGCGGACGCCGAATGGCGCGAGCATGCCCGCGCCCACGGCGTCGCCGTGCTCTACCTGCACGCGCTCAACCCCTATGGCTTCTCGCACATCCGGCGCACCACGCACGAGAACGTGGACCTGAACCGCAACTTCCACGACTTCTCCAAGCCGCTGCCGGCCAACGACGCCTACCGCGAGTTGCACCCGCTGCTGCTGCCCGCGCAGTGGCCGCCGAGCGACGACAACACCGCCGCCATCGACGCGTACCTGGCCGCGCGCGGCGAAGCCGCCTACCAGGCCGCCGTCACCGGCGGCCAGCACGAATTCCCTGAAGGCCTGTTCTACGGCGGCAGCGGGCCGACCTGGAGCAACAAGGCGATCCGCGAGGTGCTGCGCGCGCATGGCCGCCGCGCCGCGCGCATCTCATGGATCGACCTGCACACCGGCCTGGGCCCGGCCGGGCTGGGCGAGCGCATCTATTCCGGCAAGAACGACGCGGTTTCGGTGGCGCGCGCGCGCAAGTGGTGGGATGGCGGCGGCAAGACGCCGGTCACCTCGATGTTCGACGGCTCGTCGAGTGCGGCCGTCCTGACCGGCCTGATGGGCTGGTGCATCTACGAGGAATGCCCGCAAGCCCAGTACACCGGCATCGCGATGGAATACGGCACGGTGCCGGTGCTGGACACCATGCAGGCGCTGCGCGCCGAGCATTGGCTGAACGTCCATCCCGAAGCGCCGGCTGAACAGGCCCGGCAGATCAAGCAGGGCTTGATGGACGCGTTCTACGTGGATACCGACGCCTGGCGCGCGCAGATCCTCGCGCAGGCGCGCGAGTCGATGTTCCAGGCCGTGAATGGGCTAGCCGAAGGCTGATTCGGAAAAGCGCCGCCCTGCGATCTCCAGCAGGCCGTCGAAGATCAGGCTTTCCACCAATTCGAACGGCACCTGGATGTGCGGCGCCATCTTCCAGCCGGCGCCGCCCGTCATCAGGCAGGCCGGCTCGGCGCCGCAGTGGCGGCGCACGTGCAGCACCATGCGCTCGATCGCGCCGGCAATCGCATAGGTGCCGCCGCTGGTAAGCGCGTCGCTGGTGTTGGTGGGGAACTCGCGCACCTCGCCGGTCGGCACGTGCAGGCCGGCGGTGCCCGACTCCAGCGCGCGCAGCATGATGCCGTGGCCCGGCAGGATCAGCCCGCCGAGAAAGCGGCCCTCCGTATCCACCGCCTCCACCGTCACCGCCGTGCCCACCATGGCCAGCACCATCGGGCGCGCAGCGCCCTGCGCCAGCACGCGGTGGCGCGCGCCGATCATCGCCACCCAGCGGTCCACGCCCAGGCGCGTGGGATGGTCGTAGCCGTTGCTGAGGCCGGCCTCGGCGGCGCCGGACACCACCCAGTGCGACTCCACGTCCCACAGTTCGTCCATCTGCTGCTCCACGCGCCGCTTCACCGCATCGGCGGCCACGGTGGAACCCAGCATCCATTGCGGCGCGGCCAGCCCGGCCCAGGGACCGTCGGCCAGCTTGTCGATGTTCTCGAGGAATTCGGCGCCCTGCGCGAGCAACGTCGCGCCCGGCCGCGGCGCCTCGTACAGCGCCCACTTCAGGCGCGTGTTGCCGATGTCGATGGCCAGCAGGCGCTGCGGCCCTTGCTGCTGCTGTTGCAACGCGGCGGACATGCGGGCACCGTCAGATGGCGCCCAGCCAGCACGCGCGCTGGATGGCAGCCATCTTGTTGTCCACCTTCAGCTTGCCCATGGCATTGGCCAGGTGGTAGTTCACGGTGCGCTCGCTGCAGCGCAGGCGCTGCGAACTCTCGCGCGCGGTCAGTCCCTGGAATGCGAGCACCAGGCATTCGCGCTCGCGCGGGCTGAGCGTGGAACGCGCGGTGGCGATCGAGCGCTTGACGATCGGCCAGATGTTGAGGGCCGACCACACCAGCGACGCCGCTTCCGCGCGGTCGGTGAGTTCGCGCGGGCTGAACATGAAGCATTCGAACGCGCGGCTTGCGGGCAGCGAGAACTCCACCCGCACCACGGTCTGGAAACCGTGCGCGAGCCACAGCATGCGCCAGCGGCTGGAACTCAGGTGGTCGGACTTGGCGATGTACTGCCACGCCACCAGCGGCGCATCGGAGTCGCGCCAGGGCGCTCCGAAATCGCGGCTCTCGGCCAGCGCCTGCGCGGCGTCCGCCATGACCGGCGGATGCACGGCCATGACCTGCCGGTCTTCGGGACCTCCGAAGGGATCGGGCCCGAGCACCGCGACCGCTTCCACGGAGAATTCCCGCAACGCGGCAACCCAGTCGTTGAGGATGCCGTCCAGGCCGACACTGTCAAAGTTAACAGGGACCTCCATGGACTTGTCATTTCCTCTCTGACGGGTCTGTGACAATATCACCATTGACCCTGCCCCTGATGATGAATGAAGAGTTTGCCCGGCGCACGCCACAGTCGTCGCTGCGCGCCTTCTACGAAGGCGTCGCGGCGCACGTGCGCTCGTGGGCATCCAATGAAGTGGTGCGGCCGCTGGTCGAGCCCATTTTGCATCCTTCCCGTTGGCGCATCCGGGCACTGGGTTTGTCCACGGCGATCGGCCACCCGCTGTTTTACCTGATCTGGAGCGGCTGGTTGCCGCAGCCCTACGAGAACCCCGTGCTTCGCCTGCTCATGAGCGTGCTGGGAGCCTGCCTGCTGCTGTTCCCCGGCATCACGGCGTCGCCGCCCGGCCGGCTCGCCGCGGTGAGCTATTCGGCGGTCTTCTGGCTCACGCTGCCGTGGTTCTTCGCCTGGATGTATTTCTGCAACCACGGCAACACCGTGTGGCTGGCGACCCTGGGCGCGATGTTCCTCATCTACTATCACCTGACGGACTGGCGCATCGCCACGGTGGGCAGCATTTCGGGCCTGGCTGCGGCGTGGCTGATGTTCCGCGCGATCGGTCCGCAGCTGCCGGACATGGCGCTCGAGCAGATCGCCACCAACGCGATGGTTCTCGCGTTCTGCTGGTTCATGGCCCTGATCCTCGGCATTTCCTCTTCCAACCTGCGCCGCGAGCAGCTCAACCACACGCTGGGAACCATGGGGATCATGGCGCACGAGCTGCGCACGCCGCTGGCCACCATGCAGCTGATCGGCGAGGCGGTGCGCAACGAGGCTTCGGAAGCCGGCGGCGCCGGCGCGCAACGCATGGAGAAGCTGGCCGAGCGCCTGGGACACCTGGTGCGCAACATGAACCACCAGATCGACATGCAGATCGCCAACGCGCGGCTGATGCACCTGCCGCCACACGCCGAGGAAGTGTCCGCCGGCACGCTGGTGCGCGAGGCGGTGGAGCACTTTCCGTACCGCAGCAGCCGCGAGCGCGACTGCGTGCGCGTGCACGTCCATACGGACTTCCATTTCCGCGGCTCGCGCGTGCTGTTCGCCCAGGTGATCGACAACCTGATCAAGAACGCCTTGCGCTCGCTGGCCGCGGCCAGCACCGCCAGCCAGCCGGGTGACCTGCTGGTCGAGGTGGGGGTGATCCGCGACCGCGGGCGCATCGTCTTCAACGACCGCGGCGTCGGCATGGACGAGGAATTGCAGGCGCGCATCTTCCAGCCCTTCTTCTCCACCGACCGAGGCACGGGACACGGGCTCGGCCTGGCGTTCTGCCAGCGGGTCGTCCATAGCGCACGCGGATCCATCCGCGTGAAATCCGCACCGCTCAAGGGCGCCATCTTCACGGTGGAACTCCCGTTGGCCCACTGAACCATGAGCGTAGTATCCGAACGTGAGCGCCGCCGTCCATGAACCTCCCACTCTTCCACCGCCCCGGCACCATCGTCTTTCTTGACGACGATCCAGATTACCTGGAGATGCTGGCCATGGTGCTGCCGCGCCAATGGCACGTGAAGCTGTTCCTGCGGCCCACCGAGTGCATCCACTACCTGGCGCAGGAGCCGCCGTTCTGGGAAGCCGATGCCTGGAACCAGCAGCAGCTGGTGGAGCAGTGGCGCGGCGGCAAGGCGCTGATCCCGCAGATCCTGGGCTACTGGTCCAAATACTCCGAACGCTTCGCGCTCACCCGCGTGTGCGTGGTCGACTTTTCCATGCCCGGCATGGACGGATTGCAGGTGCTGTCGGAGCTGGTGGACTGGCCCGGCTCGCGCGTGCTGCTGACCGGCCAGGCCGACGAGCAGGTGGCCGTGCGCGCCTTCAACCGCGGCCTGATCGACCAGTTCATTCCCAAGCAGCTGCCCGACATCTCGCGCCGCCTGGTCGAGGCGGTCGATCACCTGCTGTCCACCGCGCATGCGCGCCACGGACAGATCTGGCGCGCCACGCTCAACCCCGAACAGAACGCGCTGCTGCGCCAGGCCTCGGTGGCGCGCGACCTGGCCGCCTATGCGGCCAAGCGCTGGGTCGAGCACGTGGTGATCGGCGCGCCGTTCGGCATGCTGGGCATGGACGCGGCCGGCAACGTGAGCTGGCTGCAGCTGGAAACGCGTGAGGCACTCAAGACGCTGGCCGAACTCGCCGAGATGGAAGGCGTGCCGCCAGCGGGGCTGGCGGACATCCGCGAGGGCCGCCAGCTCGCCAATCTGGAGCTGCGCCAGGCCCTGGCCATGACCGAACCCTGCGAGCTGCTGCCGGCCTTCCCGGTGGGCGAAGGCGGACCGCTGCTGGGTACGCTGTTCCCGGTGCCGTCGGCCTACAGCCCCGATGCGGAGAACAGCTACAGCCGCTGGCTGGCGCGCCAGGAACGCCGCCAGGTCCAGCACTGAGGGCTGGATCCGGCGCGGCACGCCGGGGCTTCAGGCCTGGCGTGTGCGCTGGCGCCGCGCGATCGCCCACTCCCAGGGCTTGACCTGCGGCGCGATCTCGCGCGCCACCGCTTCCACGTGGTCCATCTCGGCATCCGTCAGCGCGGCGTTCAAGGTGAGGCGGACCATCGAGCGGTTGCGGCTGGTGGCCGGCGCGCAGAACACGGCGCCGAACACGCCGCGCGCCTCGAGCTTGTCGCGCAGCGCCAGCGTCTCGACCTCCGGGCCGGCTTCCAGCGAAATGATCTGCTCGGAACCATGGTGGATCGGGTAGCCCAGGTCCGCGAAGGCGCGGCGCAGCCGCTGCGTGTTGCGCCGCAGCTTGATGCGCGCGCCGTCGCTGTGGCGCACCACGTCCAGCGTGGCCTGCAGCGCCTCGACCTCGTGCGGCAGCAGGCAGGAGCTGAAGATGCTGGGATAGCTGTGGCACATGAGGTAGGGCCGCAGTTCGTCGGGCATGGTGAAGTAGCCAGCACGCGCGGCGAACGCCTTGGCCAGGCTGGCGGTGATGAAGTGCACGCGCCCGGTCAGCCCCAGCTGCGCGCACAGCCCGCGCCCCTGCGGCCCGTGGGTGCCCAGCGAATGCGATTCGTCGACCAGGATCATGCAGCCGTGGCGCTCGGCCACGTCCACCATCGCCGACAGCGGGCACAGCGCGCCGGTGGTGCTGTAGACCGAGTCCACGATCACCAGGCCCGGGCCGCTGCGCGCGATCATGCGCTCCAGGTTCTCCGGGTCGTTGTGGCGGAACGCAACCGCCGGCGCGCCCGCGGCGCGCACGCCCTCCCACAGCGACATGTGCGCCAGGCTGTCCACGTAGCAGGGCGTCTGCGGATCCGCCACCACCTGGATCAGGCCGAGATTTGCCGCGTAGCCGGATTGGCACAGGAGGCCGCCCTCCTTGCCGATCCATTGCGCCATCGCCTGCTCGAAGCGCGAGGCGGGACTGCCATCGAGCTGGAACACGCCCGACTGCACCACGAACTCCTGGTTGCGGCGCAGCGTTTGCAGCTGCGCGTTCAGGATGTCCGCATGGCCGGTGAGCGAGAGATAGTCGTTTCCGTCCAGGCGCACCGCATCGGCGCCGGGCGCGATGCCGTGGGTGACGAACTTGCATCCCCAATCGTTCTCCCAGCGTGGCTTGAACTCCGTCTCGATGCGCTGCCGCAGGCGTGGCGACAGGCCAGGTTCACCGGCATCGACAGGGGGGCGAATGGCAACTTGCATAAAAACTCCTCTTCAAGTGTCGCCATTGAAGAGAAAGTTGCTATAGAACAAGTGTCATAACCTGTCAGACCTGACAGGTTTGTGACACGTCGTTACCAAACTCCCGCAGAAGCGCGAAAGATGGCCTCGCCGGGCGGGTCAGCTCAACTCAGCTGGCCGTGGCAGTGCTTGTATTTCTTGCCGCTGCCGCAGGGACAGGGGTCGTTGCGGCCGACACGCGGCAGCTCGGCTGCGGCCACCCGCGGACCCGGCGCCGTGCTCTGGTCCACCACGCTTTCAACCTCGCCGGTTTCGGTGGGCGCGGTGTAGGTGACGTTGGCGATCTGCTCGGCGCGTTCTTCCATGTCCTCGGCCGCCTGTTCGAGCTGTTCGCTGGACTGCACCTGCACGGTCATCAGCACGCGCGTGACCTCGTTCTTCACCGCGTCCAGCATCTGGCCGAACAGCTCGAAGGCTTCGCGCTTGTATTCCTGCTTCGGCTGCTTCTGCGCATAGCCGCGCAGGTGGATACCCTGGCGCAGGTAGTCGAGCGCGGACAGGTGTTCGCGCCAGTGGCTGTCCAGCGTCTGCAGCAGCACGACGCGCTCGAACTGGGTGAAGTTCTCCTCGCCGATCTGCTCCAGCTTGGCCTGGAACGCCTGGTTGGCGGCCGCGACCACCTTCTCGGCGATGTCCTCGTCGGTCATGGCGCTGGATTCCTGCACTTCCTTTTGCAGCGCGAGCTGGATGCCCCACTCCTCGGCCAGCGCCTTCTCCAGGCCGGGAATGTCCCACTGCTCCTCCACCGATTCCGCCGGCACGTACTGGTGCACCAGGTCGGTGAAGCAGCCTTCGCGCAGCGCGGCGATCTGCGCGCCCAGCGCCTGCGCGTCGAGGATGTCGTTGCGCTGCTGGTAGATCACCTTGCGCTGGTCGTTGGCGACGTCGTCGTATTCCAGCAGTTGCTTGCGCACGTCGAAGTTGCGGCCTTCCACCTTGCGCTGCGCGCTTTCGATGCTGCGCGTGACGATGCCGGCCTCGATGGCCTCGCCGTCGGGCATCTTCAGGCGCTCCATGATGGCCTTGACGCGGTCGCCCGCGAAGATGCGCATCAGCTGGTCGTCCAGGCTCAGGAAGAAGCGCGAGGAGCCCGGATCGCCCTGGCGCCCCGACCGGCCGCGCAGCTGGTTGTCGATGCGGCGCGACTCGTGGCGCTCGGTGGCGATGATGCGCAGGCCGCCCTGGGTCACCACGAATTCATGGTCCTTTTGCCACTGCGTGCGCAGTTGGGCGATCTGCGCGTCCTTGGCCGCGCGGTCCAGCGCCTCTTCGGCCTCGACCGCCTCGATGGCCTTCTCCAGGTTGCCGCCCAGCACGATGTCGGTGCCGCGGCCCGCCATGTTGGTGGCGATGGTGACCATCGTCGGGCGGCCGGCCTGCGCCACGATGTCGGCTTCGCGCGCGTGCTGCTTGGCGTTGAGCACCTGGTGCGGCAGGTCGTGCTTTTGCAGCAGCTGCGCGATGATCTCCGAGTTCTCGATCGAGGTGGTTCCCACCAGCACCGGCTGGCCGCGCTTGTAGCACTCGCGGATGTCCTCGATGGCGGCCTCGTACTTCTCGCGCGTGGTCTTGTACACGCGGTCCAGCTGGTCGTCGCGCTTGCTCGGGCGGTTCGGCGGGACCACGATGGTTTCCAGGCCGTAGATTTCCTGGAACTCGTAGGCCTCGGTGTCGGCCGTTCCGGTCATGCCCGACAGCTTGCCGTACAGGCGGAAATAGTTCTGGAAGGTGATGGAGGCCAGCGTCTGGTTCTCCGGCTGGATCTGCACGCCTTCCTTGGCCTCCACCGCCTGGTGCAGGCCGTCGCTCCAGCGGCGGCCCGACATCAGGCGGCCGGTGAATTCGTCGACGATGACGATCTCGCCTTCCTGCACCACGTAATGCTGGTCGCGGTGGTACAGGTGGCGCGCGCGCAGCGCCGCGTTCAGGTGGTGCATCAGCGAGATATTCGCCGGGTCGTACAGCGTGGCGCCCTCGGGAATCAGGCCCATGCCGGCCAGGATGCGCTCGGCGTTCTCGTGGCCCTGCTCGGTCAGGAACACCTGGTGCGACTTCTCGTCCACCGTGAAGTCGCCCGGCTTGGTCACGCCCTCGCCGGTGCGCGGGTCGGCCTCGCCTTCCTGCCTGGTCAGCTGCGGCACCATGTCGTTGATGGCGATGTACAGGCCGGTGTGGTCCTCGGCCTGGCCGCTGATGATCAGCGGCGTGCGCGCCTCGTCGATCAGGATCGAGTCCACCTCGTCGACGATGGCGTAGTTCAAGAGGCGCTGCACGCGGTCGCCGGTCTCGTACACCATGTTGTCGCGCAGGTAGTCGAAGCCGAACTCGTTGTTGGTGCCGTAGGTGATGTCGGCGCGGTAGGCCGCCTGCTTCTCCTCGCGCGCCATCTGCGGCAGGTTCACGCCCACCGACAGGCCGAGGAAGTTGTACAGCTTGCCCATCCACTTCGCGTCGCGGTTGGCCAGGTAGTCGTTCACCGTGACCACGTGCACGCCCTTGCCGGCCAGCGCGTTCAGCACCACCGCCAGCGTGGCGGTAAGGGTCTTGCCCTCGCCGGTGCGCATCTCGGCCACCTTGCCCTGGTGCAGCGCGATGCCGCCCACCATCTGCACGTCGAAGTGCCGCATCTTCATCACGCGCTTGGAGGCTTCGCGCACCAGCGCGAACACCTCCGGCAGCAGGTCGTCGAGCGTCTCGCCGCCGGCGATGCGCTGGCGGTATTCCTGCGTCTTGTCGCGCAGCGCGTCGTCGGACAGCGGTTCGAGCTGCAGCTCCAGCGCGTTGACGCGCTCCACGGTGCGACGGTACTGCTTGAGCAGGCGGTCGTTGCGGGAACCGAAGATCTTGGTGAGGATGTTGTTGTTGGCCATGAACGCAATGCTGCCCTGCAGCCCATTGGAGCCGCAGGGCAGTGCAAATCCTTTGATCAGGATGAAGTGGCGCTCGCCCCCGGCCTTTGCAAGCCCGCGTGCGGCGGCAAACCGCGGATTTTACCTGCTGGCGGGATTCCGGCGGTGGCCGGCCTTGGCCACGGCCTGCCCGGCGGGAGCGGCGTTCTGGCCGGCGTCCAAAAATTTCTGCGGGTTCTGCGGCACGCCTTGCACCAGCACCTCGAAGTGCAGGTGCGGCCCGGTGGAGCGGCCGGTGGTGCCGACCTCGGCGACTTTGTGCCCGCGCTTGACCAGGTCGCCCTTCTTCACCGTCAGGCGCGAGGCGTGCGCATAGCGGGTGACCAGGTCGTTGCCGTGGTCGATCTCCACCATGTTGCCGTAGGCCGGGTGCACTTCGGCCGTCACCACCACGCCGCCCGCGGCCGCCACGATGGGCGCGCCGGTCTGCGCCTCGAAGTCCACGCCCGTGTGCAGCGCCGAGCGGCCGGTGAACGGGTCGATGCGCCAGCCGAAGGGCGAACCCAGGTGGCCGAACTGCACCGGCATCTGCGTGGGCAGCATCATGGTGCGGATTTTCTGGTCGAGCAGGCGCGATTCCATCACCGTGAGCAGGTCGGCGCGGCTCTCGGTCAGCTGGTCCAGGTCGCGCAGCGTGGCCTGCAGCTCCTCCATCGACAGCGAGCGGCCCGACACCAGGGCGCCGCCGCGGCCGGGCGCGGCCTTGATCTCCGCGGGGTTGACGCCGGCCAAGCCCGAGACGCGCTCGCCGAGCGCTTCCAGCTGCACCAGCTTGGCCTGCATCTCGCCCAGCTTGCGCGCCATGGCGTCGAGGTTCTCGCGCATGAAGCGGTCGCGCTGCTCGAATTCGTCTTTCACCACCAGCTTGACCAGCGTGCCGATGACGGGCCAGCCTTCGCGCGCGCCCTTGAGGAACACCAGGTGGTAGAGGCCCGCGGCAAGGACCACCAGGACGAACGACAGGCCGATCAATGCGAGCAGCAGCTTGGTGCCGCTCAGGTGAATCGCCCGGCTCTTGGCCAGCCAGGCATCCGTGATAATGAAATGCAACGCGTCCCCTCCATGTCCTCACCCACCAGCCGCCGCCATTACGCCGTGCCATTGCACGAAGCGGCGCAAGGCTCCCCGACCTTCGCGCGGCTCGTGGAGCTGACGCGCGAGTCGGCCGAGCGGCTGCTGGCCATCGAATCCCTGATTCCTTTCGCGCTGCGCACCGCCGTCAGGCCGGGTCCCATCGAGGGGACCTCCTGGTGCCTGCTGGTGGACAGCTCCGCCGCTGCGGCCAAGCTCAGGCAGTCGTTACCTGCCTTCCAGGCCAAGCTCAGCAGCCGGGGATGGGAGGTTACCTCAATACGCCTGAAGGTTGGAAGCGGGCAAAAGTCTTACCGATAGAGCAAAAACCGCTAGCGGCAACAGGCTGCGCGCAGCAACGCGCAGCGCAGCCTCCCAAAGACGAATGCCGGATTCACTCCGGCATTCGTCTTCTGATCAAGAGCATTCGAAAAACACTGCGTGTTTTTCGAATGAATATCTTTGGTGCCGATTGTCCGAATCGAACGGACGACCTACCGCTTACAAGGCGGTTGCTCTACCAACTGAGCTAAATCGGCTCTGCCGCAGGGCGCGGCGACGTGCTAGATTACTTGATTCTTTTCAACGATGGGCGCGGGCCCGACGGCGGGCGCGGCGGTTCCGCATCGGGGCCGGAGGTGCCGCTTTGGCCGCCGCCATGGCTGCTGTTGCCGGACTCGGGCACCAGCTGAACCACCTTGCCCTCGGCTTCGGGCGGCGTGCTGCCAGCCGCCAGCACGCTGGTCAGCGGCGACGGCTTGGACGGCTCGTCGCTGTTGCCGCCGGGCGCCGGCATCGGGAAGGCCATGCCCTGGCCGTTCTCGCGCGCATAGATCGCGATCACGCGGCTGACCGGCACCATGATCTCGCGTGCCGTGCCCGCGAAGCGCGCCTTGAACTCGATGAACTCGTTGCCCAGCTTGAGCGAACTGGTGGCGTCGAAGCTGATGTTCAGCACGATCTCGCCGTTCTTCACGTACTCGCGCGGCACCTGCACGGTGTCGTCGACCAGCACCGCGACGTACGGCGTGAAGCCGTTGTCGGTGCACCAGTCGTACAGCGCCCGGATCAGGTAAGGCCGCGTGGATGTGGATTCGAGTGCGTTCATCGTCTCTTTGCAGCAGCTCCGGGGAGCCGCCATGCGCTTATTTGCGCATCACCTTTTCCGACGGCGTCAGTGCCTCGATGTAGGCCGGGCGCGAGAAGATGCGCTCGGCGTACTTCAACAGCGGTGCCGCGTTCTTGGACAGCTCGATGCCATAGTAATCCAGGCGCCACAGCAGCGGCGCGATGGCCACGTCGAGCATGGAGAAGTTCTCGCCCAGCATGTACTTGTTCTTCAAGAACACCGGCGCGAGCTGGGTCAGGCGGTCGCGGATGTGGTTGCGCGCCTTCTCCAGCATCTTCTCCTGCGACTTGGCGGCGCGCGACTCCAGCGTGCTCACGTGCACGAACAGTTCCTTCTCGAAATTGAGCAGGAACAGCCGCACGCGCGCGCGGTCCACCGGGTCGCCGGGCATCAGCTGCGGATGCGGGAAGCGCTCGTCGATGTACTCGTTGATGATGTTCGACTCGTACAGGATCAGGTCGCGTTCCACCAGGATCGGAACCTGCCCGTACGGGTTCATCACGTTGATGTCTTCCGGCTTGTTGTACAGGTCGACGTCGCGGATCTCGAAGTCCATCCCCTTTTCGAACAGCACGAAGCGGCAGCGGTGGGAGAAGGGGCAGGTGGTTCCCGAATACAGCACCATCATGATGTGGGGCTCCTATAAAACCAAAAGAGTGGGCGTGTGCCCACTCGGAAAAAACAGCGAGGCAGCGTGCCCGGAAACCACCGGGCCGCGCCTTCCACCGTCAATGAATGTCTTTCCAATACGCCGCGTTCAGGCGCCAGAAGATCACCGTCAGCACCAGCAGGAACAGCAGCACCCAGACGCCGATGCGCACGCGGGAGTTCTGCCCCGGCTCGGCCATCCATTGCAGGTAGCTCACCAGGTCGCCCACGGCCTGGTCGTACTGCGCCGGCGTCATCGTGCCCGGGCTGACCTGGCGCCAGCCCTTGAACACCTCGACCTTGTGGCCGTGCTCCTCGATCTTTTCGAAGATCGGCTCGCGTTCGCCCTGCAGTTCCCACAGCACGTGCGGCATGCCGACGTTGGGGAAGGCCAGGTTGTTCCAGCCGGTCGCCTTGGCCGGGTCGCGGTAGTAGGTGCGCAGGTAGGTGTAGAGGTAGTCGGCACCGGTGCCGCCATGGCCCGAACGCGAGCGCGCGATCAAGGTCAGGTCGGGCGGGTTGGCGCCGAACCAATCCTTGGCCTGCCGCGGGTCGATGGCCGACTTCATTGTGTCGCCGACCTTGTCGGTGCCGACCAGCAGGTTGTCCTTGATCTGCTGCTCGGACAGGCCGATGTCCTTCAACCGGTTGAAGCGCATGAACGCCGCCGAGTGGCAGTTCAGGCAGTAGTTGACGAACAGCTTGGCGCCGTTCTGCAGCGCCGGTAGGTCGTTGGTCCTGCTCGGCGCCTTGTCCCAGACCAGGTCGCCGCCCGAGGCGTGCGCGCCCGCAGCCACGCCGAACGCCAGCATTGCGAGGAGGATGAGTTTTTTCATCATGGTTAGCGGCTCCGTCCTCAGTGCGCGGCGAAGGTGATGCGCTCGGGCACCGGCTTGAAGCGGCCCAGGCGGCTCCACAGCGGCATCAGCAGGAAGAAGCCGAAGTAGTAGACCGTGCCGATCTGCGCGATCACGGTGCCGACGTCCGACGGCGGCTGGATGCCGAGGTAGCCCAGCACCAGGAAGAACACCACGAAGATGCCGTACAGCACCTTGTGCCAGCCCGGCCGGTAGCGGATCGAGCGCACCGGGCTCGCGTCCAGCCAGGGCAGGAAGAACAGGATGATGACCGCGCCGCCCATCAGCACCACGCCCCAGAACTTGGCGTCGAAGGTCTTCAGCATCAGGATGCCGATGATCGCCGCGGCGATGACGACACCCTTGCCGATGGTGGGCAGGCGGCCCTTCACCACGGCGGCGATGGCGGCCAGCGCGGTGAGCACGCACAGCACGTCGACCATCACGTCGGTGGTGGCGCGCAGCATGGAGTAGAACGGCGTGAAGTACCAGACCGGCGCGATGTGCGGCGGGGTCTTGAACTGGTCGGCCGGAATGAAGTTGTTGTACTCCAGGAAGTAGCCGCCCAGTTCCGGCGCGAAGAAGATGATGGCGGAGAACGCCATCAGGAACACGCCGACGCCCACCATGTCGTGCACGCTGTAGTACGGGTGGAACGGGATGCCGTCCACCGGATGGCCGTTGGCGTCGCGCGGGGCGTTGGGGCCCTTGATGTCGACGCCGTCGGGGTTGTTGGAGCCCACGTCGTGCAGCGACAGTAGGTGCGCCGCCACCAGGCCCAGCAGCACCAGCGGGATGGCGATCACGTGGAAGCTGAAGAAGCGGTTCAGCGTGGCATCGGACACCACGTAGTCGCCGCGGATCAGCAGCGCCAGGTCGGGGCCGACGAACGGAATGGCCGCGAACAGGTTCACGATCACCTGCGCGCCCCAGTAGGACATCTGGCCCCAGGGCAGCAGGTAGCCGAAGAAAGCCTCGGCCATCAGCATCAGGAAGATGGTGCAGCCGAAGATCCACACCAGTTCGCGCGGCTTGCGGTAGCTGCCGTAGATCAGCGACTTGAACATGTGCAGGTACACCACCACGAAGAACGCCGAGGCGCCGGTGGAGTGCATGTAGCGGATCAGCCAGCCCCAGGGCACGTCGCGCATGATGTACTCGACCGAGCTGAACGCGAGCGCCGCGTCCGGCTTGTAGTGCATCACCAGGAAGATGCCGGTGACGATCTGGATCACCAGCACCAGCAGCGCCAGCGAGCCGAAGAAGTACCAGAAGTTGAAGTTCTTCGGAGCGTAGTACTCCGACATGTGCACCCGGTAGGCGTCGAACGCCGTGGGGAAGCGGTTGTTTAGCCAGTTGTTCAGCTTGGCGCCGGCACTGGCGTTGGGGGAGATTTCCTTGAATTCAGCCATGGTGCTCGCTCAGGCCTTCTTGTCTTCGCCGATCAGCAGGCGCGTCTCGGACAGGTAGGTGTGCGGCGGCACTTCCAGGTTGTCGGGCGCGGGCTTGTTCTTGAACACGCGGCCCGCCAGGTCGAATGTGGAGCCGTGGCAGGGGCACAGGAAGCCGCCCTGCCAGTCGTCCGGCAGCGAGGGCTGCGCGCCGGGCTGGAGCTTGTCGGTGGGCGAGCAGCCCAGATGCGTGCAAATGCCCACCGCGATGAAGATCTCGGGCTTGATGGAGCGCCACTCGTTCTTCGCGTAATCGGGCGTGGGATACGCGTTGCGCTGCGACTTGGGGTCGGACACCGCGTTGTCGGCCTTCTTCAGGCCCGCCAGCATCTCCGGCGTGCGCTTGAGGATCCACACCGGCTTGCCGCGCCATTCGACGGTGATCTTCTCGCCGGGCTTGAGCGCGGAGATATCCACCTCGACCGGGGCTCCGGCCGCCTTGGCACGCTCGGAAGGTTGGAAGCTGCTGACGAAGGGAACAGCGGTCGCGATGCCGCCGGCCACGCCGGCGCAAGTGGACGCGATCAACCACGTCCTTTTGCTCGGGTCCACCGAGGAGTTGCTCATGGGGTCCTCAAAGGCTTGCTGAATTGGGGTCAACCCGCGATTGTAGCGGAGCGATTACAGCCGATCCAACGGCGCACCCAGGCGCTCGGCGATACTTCCGCCGACAACGCAACAAGGAGCCGGGCATGGGAATGATGAGCGAGTTCAGGCAGTTCGCCGTCAAGGGCAACGTGGTGGACCTTGCCGTGGGCGTGATCATCGGCGCGGCCTTCGGCAAGATCGTCGATTCGCTGGTCGGCGACATCGTGATGCCGGTCATCGGCCTGGTGGTGGGCAAGCTCGATTTCTCCAGCATGTTCACCGTGCTGGGCACCGCGCCGGCGGGCACGCCGATGACGCTGGAGGCGCTGAAGAAAGCCGGCGTGCCGGTGCTGGCCTGGGGCAACTTCATCACCGTGGCGGTGAACTTCCTGGTGCTGGCCTTCGTGATTTTCCTGATGGTCCGGCAGATCAACCGGCTCAAGCGCGAACAGCCCGCCGAGCCCGTCCCGGTGGCCGTGGTAACCACGCCCGAAGACATCCTCCTGCTGCGCGAAATCCGCGACGGCCTGAAGTCGGTTCGGTAGGGCCTTAGGCCGCCAGGCGGCGGGCCATCCGCACCGCGGCCACCAGGCTGGAGGCGTCGGCCTTCCCGCTGCCGGCGATGTCGAACGCCGTGCCGTGGTCCGGGCTGGTGCGCACCAGCGGCAGGCCGAGCGTGACGTTCACGCCCTGCTCCACGCCCATGTACTTCACCGGAATCAGGCCCTGGTCGTGGTACATCGCGACCACCGCGTCGAACTCGCCGCGGCGCGCGCGCATGAACACCGTGTCGGGCGCGAACGGGCCGTGCGCGTCGATGCCTTCGGCACGCGCCTGCGCCATCGCGGGCACGATCACCTCCAGCTCTTCGCGGCCGAACAGGCCGCCCTCGCCCGCATGCGGATTGAGCCCCGCCACCGCGATGCGCGGCGCGCGCGCCAGCAGCGCGGCGAGCGAGGTGTGTGCGATGCGCAGCGTCTGCAGCACGTTGTCCCGCGTGACCGCGTCGATGGCGTCGCGCAGCGACACGTGGATGCTGACCAGCACGGTGCGCAATTCGTCGTTGGCCAGCATCATGCGCACCGGCAGCAGCGCCACCGAAACGCCCAGGTGCGCGGCCGCCTCTGATTGCAGCAGCTCGGTGTGGCCGGGAAAGGACACGCCGGCGGCGGACAGCGCCTCCTTGTGCAGCGGCGCGGTCACCAGTCCAGCGATCTCGCCGCGCAAGGCGGCGCGCGCGGCCCAGGTGACGCAATCGCCAGCGATGCGCCCTGCCTGCGCGCTCACCTGGCCGATTGGCGGCAGCGCGCCGTCGCAGCGCACCACCGGCAGCAGCGGGATGCAGCGTGGCGGCACGTGCGCCACCTCGCCCGGTGCCGCGATCTCGGCGACCGGCAAGGGAATGCCCTGCGCAGCGGCGAAACCGGTGCCGCGCCGCATGCAGCCCAGCTCGCCGGCCACGAAGCAGCCCTGCATCGCATCCGGCGCATCGCGGAATGCCTTGGCGATGATCTCCGGGCCGATGCCGGCCGGATCGCCCAGCGTGATGGCCAGCGGCGCGAGGGCGCTCATGCCGGATTGTCGATGTCGATGAAGCGGTGCTCCAGCCCGAGCGCCGCGGCGACGTGGGCGGCCACCGCTGGCGCGCCGTAGCGCTCGGTGGCGTGGTGGCCGCAGGCCAGGAACGACACGCCGCTCTCGCGCGCGTAGTGCGCCTGCGGCTCGGAGATTTCGCCGGTGATGAAGGCCTGCGCGCCGGCCGCGATGGCGGCTTCGAAGAAGCCCTGCGCGCCGCCGGTGCACCAGGCGATGCGGCCGACCGGCCCCGGCGCGGCGTCGATGCGGGTCGCGTGCCGGCCCAGCGCGCGCTCCACGTGCGCGGCCAGCTCCACGGTATCGCGGAAGGTGCCGCCATCGGCGCGCCCGCCGATGAAGCCCAGCTCCTGGTCGCCGAAGCGGCCCTCGGCTTTCAGGCCGAGCTTTAGGCCGAGCTGCACGTTGTTGCCCAGTTCGGCATGCGCATCCAGCGGCAGGTGGTAGGCGAACAGGTTGATGTCGTGGGCCAGCAGCAGCGCCAGGCGCTGCTTCATCCAGCCGGTCACCCGGCCGTCCTGGCCGCGCCAGAACAGGCCGTGGTGCACGAAGACGGCATCCGCGCCCTGCTGCACCGCGGCCTCGATCAGCGCGCGGCTGGCGGTCACGCCCGAGACGATGCGGCGCACCTCCTCGCGTCCCTCAACCTGCAGGCCATTGGGACCGTAATCCTTGAAGCGGGCGGGTTCGAGCAGCCTGTCGAAGGCCTGCAGAAGTTCTTGGCGGCGGGTCATGGGCGTTCCTTGCCGCATTGTCCTATGGCCCCGTGCTTTGCAACGCTGCCGGACCCATCAATAATGGCGCGTCGCCTCAGGAGGACGCAGCCGTGAGCATGCTGGAGCTGGTGATCTGGAGCATGGCCGCAGGCGCCATGGGACTGGTGTTCCTGTTCAACCTGGCCGAACTGCTCTCGGTCGGCAGTGCCGCGATCCTGCGCGGCCTGGGCTACCACCTGCTGTCCATCGCCTTCGTCATGCTGCTGAGCGGCCTGGCACAGGCGCTGTGGCCCTCCACGCAGGAAGTGCTGCAGGTGGCCCAGGTCCTGATCGGGCCGCTGGCCAATGGGCTGGGCAACCACTGGGCGCGCGGCTGGCTCTCGGCGCGGCAGCGCGACAGTCTGATGGACGCCGCGCTGCGGCTGGCGACGTGGGTGCAGCCGGCGGCCGGCCTGGGGTGCCTGGTCCTGCCGCAGGCGCAGCAGCTTCCGGCCGCGGCCGCGGTCTGCCTGCTCAACAGCGCGCTGGGGTGCTGGCTGATGCTGCGCGGCTTCCTGCTGGGCGACCGGCTGGCGCTCGGCATGGCCGTCGCCACCGGGTTGACGATCCCGGCCATCGGCGGCCTGTACGCGCTGACCGCGGCGTGGCCGACCTGGGCGCGGCGATGCAGGCGCTCGCGGCGTTGTGCATGGTGCTCGCCAACAGCCTGGTGGCCGTGATGATCTGGCTGCGCCGCCACCCGCACGTGCTGGCCCGCAGCGAGGCGGCCGACCCGCTGCTGCGCGACCCGCTGACCAACCTGCACAGCGGCGTGGTCCTGGTGCAGCGGCTCATCAAGGCCCAGCGCCGGCGGCGGCGCACGCGGCGCGACGGCGCGGTGATCGCGGTGGTGGTGTTCGACGTCGAGCGGGTGATTGCCCAGGCCGGCAGCGCCGGCGCCAACCAGCTGTTCCAGGCCATCGCCGGCCGCATCCAGCGCCAGGTCGGCGTGATGAACCCGGTGGGCCGCTACTGGGACCGCTGCTTCGTCTCGGTGGTGGAGGCGATCCACTCGCCCACCTGGCTGCGCACCATCGGCCTGCGGGTCGCCGCCAGCCTGCGGCACCCGATCGAGGTGACCGGGCTGGACGGGCGGCGGCTGGAACTGCGCGCCGACATCGGCGTGGGCGTGGTCCACCTGTCGCCCGCGCAGGTGCCGGTGGAGGACATCCTGCACGACGCGCAGCGCATGGCCGAGGCGGCCCGCCGCATGCGCTCGCGCGCGGCAACCATGAACCCCGGCACGCGCGAGGTGGTACCGGTGGAGGAAGCGAATCTGGGGCCGGGGCGGCCGCGGCACGTGCGCGCCCAGCCGCACCTGGTCCCGCACGCGGTTCCGGCAGCTGCCCAGCGCCCGCTGCGGCCCTGAGCGCCGGCCGCCGGTCTACACTGCGTAGACCTTTTTCACGCGTTTTCACACACACAACAACCATGCGTCGCACCTGGCTGGTCTTCTCGCAGGCGGTCACCATCCTGCTGGCCGCGTATTTCGTCGTCGGCACGCTCAAGCCCGACTGGCTGGGCCGCCGCCCGTCCGTCACCGGCAACACCGGCGTCACGCTATTCGAGGCGCCGGCCTCGCCGGCCGCCGCGGGCGGCCCGGCCGGCAGCTTCCGCCAGGCGGCGCAGCGC
>NZ_JACCWG010000309.1 GCF_013697775.1 Ramlibacter sp.
CCGCTGCCTGAACCTCACGCCGATGGCCGGCGGCGCCAGCTGGCAGCTGCACGGGCCAGGCGGCGCGGTGACGGTGGACCTGGACTGCCGGCTGCAGGCCAACGACGTGCTGGCCAGCCACGTGGCCGCGGTGGCGGGGTTCGGCATCGCCGCCACCGCGGATTTCGTCGCGGCGCAGGCGATCGCGCGTGGCGAACTGGTGCAGGTGCTGCCGCGGTGGACCTTCGCCGACGCCGCCATCCATGCGGTGCACGCCGCGGGCCTGTACGTGCCGGCGCGCGCGCGGGCCTTCATCGACCACATGGCGGCGGTCCTGGCGGAGTACCGCGCGCCGGACTGAGCGCGGGGCGTCACCGGTTCAGAACAGCATGTCGCGCAGCGCCTCCTCCAGCGGCGCCGGCGCGATCCCCAGCAGCCGGGTGGTGTCGCGCGCCTCGATCAGGCGCTGCTCGTAGAACATGTAGCGCATTTCCAGCAGCTCGCGTTGCATGGAGCCGGACGCGGCGAACGCCAGCAGTTCGTCGAAGTCCATGCCGGCCAGCTCCGGCGCGGGGCGGCCGGCCAGCCGCGCCGCGGCGCGGGCCAGCTCACGCAAGGTAAGGTCGTGCGACGGCACGTGCCAGGCGCGGCCCCAGGTGTCCTCGCGGCGGGCCACGGCGGCCAGCGTGCGCGCCACGTCGCCAACGTAGCTCCAGCTGTGCGGCAGATCCACGTCGCCGGTGTAGCGCGCGGCGCCGCCCGCCAGGATCTGCGGCAACACCTGCAGGGTGAAGACCGAAACCGCACCCTTGCCGAAGTAGTCGCTCGCGCGCACTTCTGCCACGGTGGCGCCCGAGTCCAGGGCGTCCAGCCACATGCGTGCCCGCACATGCCCCTTCACGGCAACCGGCCGCATCGGCAGGTCTTCGGTGAAGTTGCCTGCCGGCTGGCCGTAGCCGTAGACGTTGCCCAGCGTCAACAGGCGCGTGCCGGTCCCGCGCACCGCGCGCAACACCGCATCGGCGATCGGCGGGAACTCCTCGGGCCAGCGGTCGTAGGGTGGCATGGTGCAGTTGATCACGGTGGCGGCGCCGTCGAACAGGCGCGTCAGCCCCTGCGCGTCGGTGGCGTCCTGCGCCACGTGGCGAATGCGCGCGTGCGCCGGTGTGCCGCCGCGCCGCGAAGCCAGCAGCACGTGCTCGCCGGCGTCGGCTAGCAGCTGGGCGGTGCGGCTGCCGGTGGGGCCGGCGCCGAGGACGATGTGTGTTGTGTCGGTCATGCGGCATTGGAATGCGCGCACGCACGCGCGTCGCTCACGATCGGCTCGGCCGCGCGCACGTTCGGCGCAATCACCCGTGCGCCGCGGGCTTTCCCGTGCGCGCTAGCATGCCGCCATGCTCCACATGCCCCTCCTCGACATCCAGCTCGCGCGACAGCGCAACCCGCCGGGCGGGCTGCGCCTGCCGCCCATTGCGCAGCATCGGCTGGCCTTGCACCTGAGCGGCAGCACCCCGACCATCTGCCGCGCCACGCAGCGGCCGTTCACCCGCGTGCGCGGCGACATCGACTGGATTCCCGCGACCACCGAGGGCGGCTTCGGCGCCAGCGTGGCCAGCGCCACGCTGGAGATCCGCATTCCTGCCGCACTGGTGGATCAGGTGGCGCAGGCCAGCGGGCTGCCCGCATCGCCCTGCGACGCGCCCCGCCACCTGTTGCGCGACCGGCAGCTCGCGCACCTCGCGCTGGCGCTGGAGGCCGGCGGTGCCGGCGACGGCCTGTTCGCGCGCGGCGTTGCCACGGCGCTGGCGCAGCGGGTGCTGCAGCTGCTGGCCCCGGGACGGGCTGGCACCGCCGCACAGGGCGATCTGCAGCCGGTGCTGCAGTACATCGCGCTGCACCTGGACGGCAACCTGGCGCTGGATCAGCTCGGCCGCGTCGCGGGCATGAGCCGCGCGCAATTGCAGCGCCGCTTCAAGGCGGCGCAGGGCATGCCGGTCCACCGCTACGTGGTGATGCGCCGCACCGAACGCGCGCGCGAGCTGCTGGCGCAGGGCGAGCTTGCGCCGGCACAGGCGGCGCTGGCCGCCGGCTTCGCACACCAGAGCCACATGGCGCGCTGGCTCAAGCGGCTGGCCTGAGGAAAGAAGGCGGCGTCCTTATCTCCCGCGCCGCGGATCGCGCTCGCCCATCTCCGCCGCCAGCGGATCGATGGGCGCGGCCGTCTTCACGCCCTGGAAGGTTTCCACCACGCGGCGCACGATCTCCTTCTGGTCGTCCGGCCACTTGGCCACGCGGTCGGACGACAGGATGCCTTCCAGCGCCGCGACCAGGTGCAGGTGGAACTGCGTCGGGTTCGGGTGCGTCGCAACCAGCGAGGTGATGGCGACGTAGGACGCCGCATGCATCGCGATCAGGTGGCGCACCTCCGTGCGCAGCGCTTCGATGTCTTCGTCCATGCTGCCAGCATACGGCCAGGCGCACCCGCGCGTCCCGGCTTCGCGGCATGATCCCTGCATGAACGGCCCCAAACCCCCATCCGACCCGGCACTGCCGCGCAAGCGCGGCTTCGGGTCCATGCCGCCGCGCAAATACTGGCCGTGGTTCTTCCTCATCCTGGTCGTCAACTACCTGCTGGTGAACTACCTGTTCCCGCAGCCCAACGCGCCGGTCACCGTGCCCTACACCGTGTTCCGCGAACAAGCGGGCGGCGACAACGTCACCGCCATCTACAGCCGGGGCACTGCCATCGAGGGCCGCTTCAAGGCGGCCGTGACCTGGCCGACGGCGCAAGAGGCCAAGCAGGCGGCCTCGGCACCGCAGCGCAACGCGCTCGACCGGCGGTTGCTGCCGCCGTCGCGCACCTCGCTGTACTTCAACACCGAGCTGCCCGCCTTCTTCGACCGCGACCTGGAGTCCTTCCTGGTGCGGCACGGCGTGGAGATCAGCGCCGTGCCGCTGCAGCAGGGTGGCCTGTTCAGCACCTTCCTGTACTTCGGTCCGGCGCTGCTCATCATCGGCTTCTATGTGTGGATGTACCGCCGCGCTTCGCAGGGCGGCGGCATGGGCGGCGGCGTGCTGGGCATCGGGCGCAGCAAGGCCAAGCGCTACGACGCCGGGGCCGACCCCGACAACCGCATCACCTTCAACGACGTGGCCGGCATCGACGAGGCCGAGGCCGAGCTGGTGGAGATCGTCGACTTCCTGAAGGCGCCGGAGAAGTACACGCGCCTGGGCGGAAGCGCCCCCAAGGGCGTGCTGCTGATCGGCTCGCCGGGCACCGGCAAGACGCTGCTGGCCAAGGCGGTGGCCGGCGAAGCCGGCGTGCCCTTTTTCTCGATGAGCGCGGCGGAGTTCGTGGAGATGATCGTCGGCGTGGGCGCGGCGCGCGTGCGCGACCTGTTCAAGCAGGCGCGCGAGAGCGCGCCCGCCATCATCTTCATCGACGAGATCGACGCCATCGGCCGCGCGCGCGGGCAGATCTCCATCGGCGGCAACAGCGAGCAGGAGCAGACGCTGCAGCAGATCCTGACCGAGATGGACGGCTTCAGCGGCCGCGAAGGCATCATCGTGCTGGCCGCCACCAACACGCCCGACGTGCTGGACCGCGCGCTGCTGCGGCCCGGCCGCTTCGACCGCCGCGTGGTGGTCAACCTGCCGGACAAGGCCGGGCGCGAAGCCATCCTGCGCGTGCACGTGCGCAAGGTGCCGCTGCACGCCGACGTCAACCTGGACGAGCTGGCGCAGGCAACGCCGGGCTTCTCGGGCGCGGACCTGAAGAACCTGGCCAACGAGGCCGCGCTGCTGGCCGCGCGCCGCAGCGAGGATTCGGTCAAGCACAAGGATTTCCTGGACGCGCTGGAAAAAATCGTGCTCGGCCCCGAGCGGCCGCTGCTGCTGGGCCCCGAGGACCGCGAGCGCATCGCCTACCACGAGGGCGGCCACGCCGTGTTGGGGCTGGTGGTGGCGGGCGCCGACCCGGTGCACCGCGTGAGCATCGTGCCGCGCGGCCAGGCGCTGGGCGTGACCTACCAGCGGCCGCAGACCGACCGCTACAACTATCCCGAGGCCTACCTGCGCGCGCGCATCGTCGGCATGCTGGGCGGACGCGCGGCCGAGGAGGTGGTGTACGGCACGCGCACCACCGGCGCGGAAAACGACATCGAGCAGGCCACGCAGCTGGCGCGCAACATGGTCACGCGCTGGGGCATGAGCGACGTGCTCGGCATGGTGCAGCTGGCGCCGCGCGACAACGCCTTCCTGCGCGGCTCGTCCGGCTACGGCGGCGGCGACAAGCCGTTCAGCGAGCAGACCGCGGCGCTGATCGACGCGGAGGTGCAGCGCATCATCAACGGCTGCCACGAGGACGCCAAGCGCCTGCTGCGCGAACACCGCGGCGCGCTCGACGCGTTGGTGGCGGCGCTGCTGAAGACCGAGACGCTGTCGGAGCAGGACATCCTGGACGCCACCGGGCTGCCGCCGGCGCCGCTGCTGGAAGGGCGGCCACTGCGCTGAGCCTGTTCCGTGGCGTAGGGCATAGCAGTGCCCCGCGCCTGTAGGGAGCCTCCCACGCGCACAGGTTCGGCGGTCCCGCGTCGCACGCGCAGGAGGGCCCCTGTAATGGCGGCTTCGCGCCATCCTGCGCGACGCCACCAAGGAGCAGCAGCAGTATGAACACCCAGGAACTCAAGCAAGCCATCGACCGTGCCGAGGAAAGCGCGGATGAAGCCAAGCGCGCCGTGCAGGCTGGCTCTGTCCCCGACGAACTGCGCCAGGCCGTCGACGCACTGCACCAGCAGGCGCGCCAGGCCAAGCAGTCCGGCGCGTCCGACGAGAACACGCTGCGCCAGGCCGTGCTGCAGCTCGAGCAGAGCGCCGACCGTGCCAAGCAGGCCTGCAAGAACGCCGGCAGCCAAGTCGACCCGCAGGTCCAGCAGGCCGTGCAGCGCGCGCACGACGCGCTGTCCAGCCTGAAAAAGCAGATCCAGGCCGATTCGCCAGCCTGATGCCAATGCCCGGCTAGAACAAGCCGGGCTGGGCCGGTGCCGCGGCAGCAGTGCGCGCTGCATCGGTGGCGCGCACTTCATCGCCGACGCGGATCGCGCCTGCCGTGAGGATGCGCGCCACCATGCCGCCGTGGCCGCGCATCGCGGCATAGCCGCCGGGGCCGATCTCCTCTTCCATGCGCGAACAGGGGTGGCACGGCCCGACGATTTCGAGCACGGCGTCGCCCACCCGCACCTGGACGTTGCGCAGCGCCACCAGGTTGATCCCCGACACCACCAGGTTGCGCCGCAGGCGCACCGGATCGATTGCGTCCACGCGCGCCAGCCGCGCGATGACGGCGAGGTGCTCGGCCTGGATCAGCGTGACCTGCCGCGCCGCTGTAGACGCTGCGGCGCGCTGGCCCAGCCGGTCGTCGGCCAGGCCGATGCCTGCCAGCGCGACCGTGTGGGCGATGCTGCGCGCCGGCGTGCGCCATGCGCTGCGCACCACGATGGCATCGATGCGCCCAGCGACGTTTGGCGGCGTGTGGAGATCGCGAATCGTCTGCATGGTGGGAGTATCGTGCGACCGACCACCGGAGAACGCCATGGCCGCCGATCCTTCGCACTCTTCGCGCCCCCACGCACGTTCGCGTCCGCTGCTGTCGCGCCGCAGTGCGGCCGCGGCGCTGGTCGTGTTCCCCGCCAGCTGGAGCATTGCACAGCCCGCGCCTGCCGCGCCGCTGCGGCGCACGCCGGCGCAGACCGAAGGCCCGTTCTATCCCGTGGCGCTGCCCGGCGACAGCGACTTCGACCTGCTGCGCAACGGCGCCCGGCACTACGCGCAGGGCCAGCCTGCATGGGTTAGCGGCCAGGTGCTCGACTTGCGTGGCAAGCCGGTGGCCGGCGCGCAGGTGGAGATCTGGCAATGCGACGACGCCGGCCACTACCACCACCCGGGCGACGGCGGCCGTGCCGACCCCGCGTTCCAGGGCTTCGGCCGCGTGACCGCCGGCGCCGGCGGCGCCTACCGCTTTCGCACCATCCGGCCGGTGGCGTACGCCGGCCGCACGCCGCACGTGCACTTCAAGGTGAAGCTGGGGCAGCGCGAACTGCTGACCACGCAGCTGTACGTGCAGGGCGATCCGCGCAACGAGAGCGACGGCGTCTGGCGCCGGCTGCAGCCGCAGGACCGGGCCGTGGTGACGGTGCCCTTCAGCGCCGGGCCCGATGGATTGCAGGCGCGCTTTCCGATCGTCGTCGACGCTTGAGCGCACCGCGGCGCGGCTGAGTCGAAGACGGCCGACAAGCGCCTGCGACCTGGGCTTGCCGCCGCCACGGCCGAACTAGGCGGAAATCAACCCGTCTCCAGCAAAGCTGGAGTTCTTCAACAGCCCGGTACGCGGCTTCGCGCTGCGGCCGGGCATTCACAAGGAGAAGACATGAACGAAGACAAGACGAAGAGCACCGCCACCGGTGCCGTGGTGGGCGGTGTGGCCGGCGGCGTCGCTGGCGGAGCCGCTGCGGGCGCGATGGTCGGCGGCGTGACCGGTCCGGTCGGCGCGGCAGTGGGTGCCGCCATCGGTGCGGTGGCTGGTGCCCTGGCCGGCAGGAAGGCCGACCCGGCCATCGAAGACGCGTACTGGCGCGACAACCACACGAGCCGCCCGTACGTGCGCAGCGGCACCAGCTATGACGAGTACGCGCCTGCGTACCGCTATGGCGCGGAGTCGTACTCGCGCCACGGCGCAAGCCGCTCGTTCGACGACGTCGAGCCGGAACTGGGCCGCAACTGGGCCAGCACGCGCGGCAAGTCCTCGCTGGAGTGGGAACACGCCAAGCACGCCACGCGCGACGGCTGGGAGCGCGTGAGCAACACCGTCGAGCGCGCCATTCCGGGCGACTCGGACGGCGACGGGCGCTAAGCCGAGCTGAAGGCGCGCAAGGGCTTGCCCATGCGCGCAGCATCGAACCAAATGGGCCGCCTCGCGGCCCATTTTTATTGCGGCTCGAGTCCCACCTTCTTCACCAGCGCCGCGTACTTCGCCAGCTCGCGCTTGAACGCGGCCTGCGCTTCCTGCGGCGTGCTGATGGCGATGGTGTTGCCCTGCTTGGCCATGGCTTCCTTCACCGCGGGGTCGGCGAATGCCTGCACCACCGCGTCGTGCACCTTCTTCACCTGCGCGGGCTGCATGTTCTTCGGGCCGATCACCGCGAACCATGCTTCCACCGAGAAGTTGGGCATGCCCTGTTCGGCGAAGGTCGGGATCTCGGGTGCGGCGGCAACGCGCTGCGCGGTCAGCATGCCGATCGGGCGCAGCGCGCCGCTCTTGATGTGCGCCTGCAGGCTGGGCAGCGCGGCGGTGCCGAAGTCCACCTGGCCGCTCAGCATGTCGGTGACCATCGGGCCCACGCCCTTGTAGGGGATGTGCTTGGCGGTGGCGCCGGCCTGGTCCAGCACCAGCTCGGAGGCCAGGTGCAGGATGGTGCCGTTGCCGCCCGAGGCGAAGTTGTACGCGCCCGGCTTGGCCTTCAGCTGCGCGATGAAGTCCTTGGCATTGGTGGCGGATATCTTGCTCGGGTTCACCACCAGCACCATCGGCGTGGCGCCGACCACGGCGATGGGCGTGAAGTCGTTCGGCATGTCGAACGGCAGCGACTTCAGCACGCTTGGGAAGATCACCACGTTGTTCGACACCATCGACAAGGTGGTGCCGTCGGGCGCCGAGCGCGCCAGCGCCTGCAGGCCGACCACGCCGCCCGCGCCGGGCTGGTTGTCCACCACCACCGAGGCGCCGAGCGCCTTGCCCAGCGCCGGCTGCGCGGCGCGCGTGATGGTGTCCACGCCGGAGCCGGTGGCGTTCGGCAGGATGAATTTCACCGTGCCGTCCGCTTGGACGGCCAGCGGCCAGAGGCCGGCGGCGAGCGTTGCGGCCGAGCCGGCCAGCACGGTGCGGCGGGAGAGTGGGTGGCGAAGAGATGTCATGTTTGTCTCCATGATTTTTGAGGAAGGGAAACGGAAAGCGGAAACACGGAAAGCGAAGGTTCGCGATGCAACCGTTCAGGCGACCACGCCGCGGGTGCGCAGCGCCTCGACGTCGCCGTCGGTGTAGCCCAGGCCATGCAGCAGTTCGGCCGTGTGCGCGCCCATCTCCGGCGGGTGCAGGCGCACGCCCAGGCGCTCGCCGGCCATGGTGATGGGCAGCAGCGTGGCCTTGGCGGTCTCGCCGGCCTTCGGGCCGTCGGTCAGGCGCACGTCGGCCAGGCCGCCGGTGGCCTGCAGGTGCGGGTCGTCGAACAGTTCCTCGGGCCTGCGGATCGGCGCGAACGGAAGGCCGCGCTGCTCGAACACGGCCGACAGGTCCGCCGCGCTCCAGGCGGCAAGGCGCGCGCGCAGCTCGGGCATGAGGCGCGCGCGTTCGCGCACGCGGTCGTTGTTGGTGGCGTAGGCCGGTTCGGCATGCAGGTCGGCGAAACCCAGCGCGTCGCAGAAGGTGCGCCACTGCGCGTCGCTCACCGCGGCAAGAAAGATCTGCTCGCCGTCCTTGACGTTGAACACGTCGTACACGCCCCAGGCGGAGATGCGCTCGGGCATCGGCGCGGCCGGCAGGCCGGTGATGGCGTACTGCAGCATGTGCTGGCCGACCAGGAACACGTTGTTCTCGAACAGCGCGCTCTGCACTTCCATCCCCTTGCCGGTGATGCCGCGCTGAACCAGCGCGCCCAGCGCGCCGATGGCGCCGAACATGCCGCCCATGATGTCGTTGACGCTGGTGCCCGCGCGCAGCGGGTCGCCCGGGCGCCCGGTCATGTAGGCCAGCCCGCCCATCATCTGCACCACCTCGTCCAGCGCGGTGCGGTTGTCGTAGGGACCGGGCAAAAAGCCCTTGAGGCTGATGTAGATCAGCCGGTCGTTGGTCTTGGAGAGCGACGCGTGGTCCAGCCCGTATTTCGCCATGGTGCCGGGCTTGAAGTTCTCGGCCACCACGTCGGCGCTGGCGCAGAGTTCGCGCGCGATGCGCGCGCCTTCGGGGCTACGCAGGTCCAGCGCGATGCTCTTCTTGTTGCGGTTGAACATCGGGAAAAAGCCCGAGCCCGCGCCCAGCAGGTGGCGCGTGCGGTCGCCGTCCACCGGCTCGACCTTGATGACCTCGGCGCCCATGTCGGCCAGCACCATGCCGCAGGTCGGCCCCATCACCATGTGGGTGAATTCGACGACGCGCAGGCCCTTCAGCGGCTGGGGCACTTCGCCCTGCAGCGCACCTTCTCCGCTCATGCGGACACCTCTTCGGGCTGGGGGCGCATGGTGCGTGGCAGCCCGGCGCGCCACAGCGAGCCGTGCAGCGTCTCGCCTTCCAGCCAGCCGGCCAGCTGGCCGCGCAGCGCGATCAGCTTGTCGAAGTCCAGGCCGGTCTCCACGCCCATGCTGGCCAGCATGTACGCCAGGTCTTCGGTGGCCACGTTGCCGGATGCGCCGGGCGCGTGCGGGCAGCCGCCCAGCCCGCCCAGGCAGGCGTCGAGCTTGCGGATGCCCATCTGCAGCGCCGCCATGCAGTTGGCCAGGCCCAGGCCGCGCGTGTCGTGGAAGTGCGCGGTGTGGAAACGGTCGCCCGCCACCTTCAGCACCTGCTCGAACAGGCGCGCCACCATGGCCGGGTCGGCATAGCCCACCGTGTCGGCCACGCTGATGCTTTCCACGCCGGCGTCCAGCGCGGCCTGCACCAGGCGCACCACCTCCGAGGACTTCACCTCGCCCTGGATGGTGCAGCCCAGCGCGGTGCTCATGCCCACCTCGATGCGCGTGCGCGAACCGGCGGCGTCGCGCGCCGCGCGGATGCGGCCGAGTTCGGCCACCACCTCGTCGGGCGTCTTGCGCAGGTTGGCCAGGCTGTGCGCGTGGCTGGCCGACAGCGGCACCAGCAGCAGGTCGGCTTCTTCGGCGATGGCGCGCTCGGCGCCCTTGAGGTTGGGCACCAGCACCGAGGCGGTCAGCCCGGGCAATGTCTTGGCAAAGGCCAGCACCTCGGCAGTGTCGGCCAGCTGCGGCATGAGGCGCGCCGGCACGAAGGAGCCGACCTCGATTTCGCGCTGGCCGGCGTCGTAGGCGCCGCGAATCCAGGCCAGCTTGGTGGCGGTGGGCACGACGCGCTGCAGGATCTGCAGGCCGTCGCGCGGGCCGACTTCGCGGATGACGGCCCGTTGGGGCATGGAAGCAAGAATGGAGGGCATGCAGCAAGTTTAGAATTTCCAAACGGACATGTCTTCTCCATGTGAGAACCAACCCGTTCCATTTGGGAATGCCTTTCTTGGGGAATGCCTCCTTGTGCGTGACCTCGACCTGACCACCCTGCGCCTGTTCGTTTCCGTGTGCGAGCTCGGCAATATCGCGCGCGCCGGCGAGCGCGCCAGCATCGTGGGCTCGGCCATCAGCAAGCGGCTGGCCCAGCTGGAAGACCAGGTCGGCACCCGCCTGTTGGTGCGCAAGCGCCATGGCGTGGTTCCCACGGCCGCCGGCAACACGCTGCTGGAGCACGCCCGCGCCATGCTCGACAGCGCGGCGCGCATCGAAAGCGACATGCAGAACTTCGCCACCGGCGCGCGTGGCCAGGTCCGCATCCTGGCTTCCGTATCCGCCATGGCCGAGTCGCTGGCCGACGACGTCGCCGCTTTCCTGCAGCAGCCGGCGCACCGCACCATCCAGGTCGACATGGAAGAGCGCATCAGCCCTGACATCGTGCGCGGCGTGCGCGAGGGCCATGCCTCGCTCGGCGTGTGCTGGGACGCGGCCGACATGGGCGCGCTGCAGTGGCGCCCTTATCGCAGCGACCGCCTGTGCGTGGTGGTGCCGCGGGGCCACCCGCTGGCCGCGCTGCCGTCGCTGCGTTTTGCGCAGACGCTGGACTACGAGCACGTGAGCCTGCCGGTGAACAGCGCCGTGCAGGTGATGCTGCAGCGCCATGCCGCGGCGCGCAACCGCACGCTGCGCCACCGCGTGGTGGTGACCAATTTCGAGGCGGCGCTGCGCGTGGTGCGCGCCGGTCTGGCGGTGAGCCTGGTGCCGCGCGAGGTGGCCGAGCCGAGCGCCGCCGCCCACGGCCTGCAGCTGGTGGCGCTGGCCGAGCCCTGGGCCGAGCGCCGCTTCATCATCTGTTTTCGCGACGAACAGTTGCTCTCGCCCGCGGCCCAGCTGCTGATGGAGCACCTGGCCGCCAGCACCGGCAGCGCCGCCCGGCCATCGGACAAACCAGCGCGACAGGACGCGGCGTCTTAGACTGTCGGGTTGTCCTCCGTCCAGCAGCACCGTCTTCCATGAAGTGGCTCATCATCGCCATCTATGCGGCCTCCATCGCGTGGGTGCATTACCGCGGCCGGGTGCGCCATCGCTGGACGCGCCAAATCTTCGACCATTCGGCCTTCGTCGCGCCGCTCAACGTGCTGATCTACGCGTTCTCGCGCGTGTCCACGCGGCCCTACCCGCCGGTGGAGGCCTGGCCCGACCTGAAGATGCTGGAAGCGAACTGGGAAACCATCCGCGACGAGGCCGAGGCGCTGATCGCGCTGCGCGCCCTCAAGGCTTCGGAGAAGAACGACGACGCCGGCTTCAACAGCTTCTTCAAGGAGGGCTGGAAGCGCTTCTACCTGAAGTGGTACGACGTGGACCCCGGCTCCGCCGCGCGCCTGTGCCCGAAGACGGTGGCGCTGCTGCGCGACGCGCCGTCGGTGAAGGCGGCGCTGTTCGCCGAGCTGCCGCCGGGCAGCAAGCTCAACCCGCACCGCGACCCGTTCGCGGGGTCGCTGCGCTACCACCTGGGGTTGGCCACGCCCAACGACGACCGCTGCCGCATCTACGTGGACGGCGAGATGTACAGCTGGCGCGACGGCCAGGGCGTGGTGTTCGACGAGACCTACATGCACTGGGTGCGCAACGACACCGACCAGCCGCGCCTGATCCTGCTGTGCGACCTGGAGCGGCCGATGCGCTTTCGCTGGGCGCAGGCGTTCAACCGCTTCCTGGCGCGCCGCGTGATGAGCGCGGCCGCCTCGCCCAACGAGGCGGGCGACCGCACCGGCTTCATCAGCAAGCTGTTCCTGGTGTCGTTTTATGCCGGCCAGCAGCGCCGCCGCTTCAAGCAGTGGAACCCCACCGTCTACAAGCTGACCAAGCTGCTGCTGGTCGTGGCGGTGGTGGCGCTGGTGATCTGGGCCTGAGCACGCGGACTACGGAATCGCGCTGTCACAATGCCAGCGCCATGAACCCTTTCGACGAAGAGCGCGAACGCGCGACCTCGCTGGACGACGTGCGGATCCGCCGCGTCCGCCCACTGATCTCCCCCGCCTTGCTGCAGGACGAACTGCCCGCCGACGCCGGCGTGGAGCAGGCGGTTGCCGCCGATCGCCGGGCCATCGCGCGCATCGTGCAGGGCGAGGACCGGCGCCTTCTGGTGGTGGTGGGCCCCTGCTCGATCCACAACGCCGATGAAGCCATGGAATACGCGCGCCGCCTGCGCGCGCTGGCCGACACCGTGCGCGACGAACTGCTGCTGGTGATGCGTGTGTACTTCGAAAAGCCGCGCACCACGGTGGGCTGGAAGGGCTTCATCAACGACCCGTCGCTGGACGGCAGCTTTCGCATCAACGAAGGACTGCGCCTGGCGCGCCGGCTGCTGCTGGACGTGAACAAACTGGGCCTGCCGGTGGCCACCGAGTTCCTGGACCTGCTGTCGCCGCAGTACATCTCCGACCTGATCGCCTGGGGCGCCATCGGCGCGCGCACAACCGAGAGCCCCAGCCACCGGCAGCTGGCCTCCGGTCTGAGCTGCCCGCTGGGGTTCAAGAACGGCACCGACGGGGGCGTGCAGGTCGCCGCCGATGCGCTGGTGGCGGCGCGCGCCTCGCACGCCTTCATGGGCATGACCAAGATGGGGCAGGTGGCGATCTTCGAGACCGAGGGCAACCCCGACAGCCACGTGATCCTGCGCGGCGGCTCGCGCGGGCCGAACTTTTCGGCCGAACACGTGGCGCAGGCCTGCGCCGTGCTGGACAAGGCCGGCGTGAATCCGCGCGTGATGGTGGACTGCTCGCACGCCAACTCCATGAAGGACCCGCAGCGCCAGATTCCGGCCGCGCGCGACGTCGCGGCCCAGGTCGCGGGCGGCGAGCGCCGCATCCTGGGGCTGATGGTGGAGAGCCACCTCAACCCGGGCAAGCAGGACCTCCAGCCCGGCGTGCCGCTGCGCCCGGGCGTGTCGATCACCGACGGCTGCATCGGCTGGGACGACACCGCCGCGGTGATCGACGAGCTCGCGCAGGCGGTGGTGCGCGGGCGCTAGCCGCGCGCGCCTGTCCGCCCGCTTCAGGCGTTCAGCAAGGTCACCGTCAGCGTGTCGCCGTCGTTCACGCCCAGCTCCGGCACCGCGCTGGCCAGGAAGTCGTTGAACGGGAAGGTGTAGACGTCGGTGAAGGCCGCGGCGATCGCGTTGGCCCAGGGGTTGTAGTACGCGTTGGCGGGCTGGATCGCGCTGAACACCTCGGTGGTGGGCGCAGCCATCCAGGCCGAGCTGGGCTGCGCGCCGTATTGCACGCTGCCGACGAAGCCGTAAGCGAAGCCCGCCATCAGGTCGCGCGAGACGGCGGAGAACACGTTGTTGTCGCCGGTGTTGCCGTTCGCGTTGGACGCGGCCGGGATGGACTGGCTGCCGCTGTACGACCAGGCGTAGTTCATCACCGCCAGGTAGATCACCGCGTTGAACCGCGGCCACACCATGGGCGAAGTCATGGTGAAGTCGCCCAGCAGGCTCGACGTGCCTTTGATGGCGAGGGTCTGGCCGTTGTACGTGGCCGAAGTCACCTGGTAGTCCTGCGGCTGAAAGTCCGGCGACGGCGGGTTGCCGATGCCGCTGTAGCTGTTGTCGATCGGAATCGTCTGCGCCGAATCGATGAAGACGCTGGTGAGATAGTTCTGGAAGCTCGCGTACAGCGGCAGCCATGACGGGTTGCCCGCATTGGGGCTGATCACGCGCACGAGGTCGCCGCTGGAATTCTTCACCGTCGTCACCGAGCTGCTGCCGGTGAGCCCGGCCAGGGTCTGCGGCATGGCCGACAGCGCGGCTTGCGACAGCGGCGCGCCGCGCGTCTGCGAGGCCTGCGCCGTGGTGCTGCTCATTTGCAGCGGAATCGAATACCAGTTGATGTAGGTGATGTCGACGTTGGCGCTGGTGGCCGAGCCCGCGAACTCCAGGTACTGGTAGCGCGCCGTGTCGCTGGTGATGGTGTAGGCCGCGTCCACCGGCAGGCTGCCCGAGGTGGGCAGCGTGAGCGCGCTGTCGCTGACGTACATGTGGCCCTGCCAGTCGGTCGGGCCCATGGACACGGTGTTGCCGATGGCCGCCAGGCTGTACGAGGTGCCGTTCGCCAGCGCGCCGACGCCGTTGCCGCCGGTGGCGGCCAGCGCCGGGCCGACCAGCTGGGTGGTGCCGCTCACGACCTCGGTGGCCTGCACGAAGGTGACCCACGGGCTGGCGATGGCCGTGCTGCTGTTGGCGAAGTTGATTGTGTACATTGTTCCCTCCTCTTTGACGGATGATGGCCGCGCGCGCATTGTGCCGCGAATGCATGAGCTGGAGAAGACGATGCCCGACCTGCCCCACAGCCCCGCCGCCGACCGCAACAAGGAGCCGATCCTGGAGGTGCTGCGCTGCGTGTTCGGCACGCGCGGCGCCGCGCTGGAGATCGCCTGCGGCACCGGCCAGCATGCGGTGTTCTTCGCGGCGGCCTTCGCGGGCTGGACCTGGCAGCCCACCGACATGGAGTCGGACCTGTTCCCCGCGATCACCGCCCGCAGCGCGCAGGCTGGCTTGGCGAACGTGCTGCCGCCGCTGCGGCTGGACGTGCTCGCGCCGCAATGGCCGGCGCCGCCCGCGCCAGCGTTCGCGCAGCCGTTAGATGCGGTCTACTGCGCCAACATGCTGCACATCGCGCCGTGGGCCACCTGCTCCGGGTTGATGCGCGGCGCGGCGCGCCACCTGGCACCGGGCGGACTGCTGGTCACCTATGGCCCGTATTTCGAGGACGGCGTGCCGCCCGCGCCAGGCAACCTGGCGTTCGACGAGAGCCTGCGCGCGCGCGATCCCTCCTGGGGCATTCGCCGCCTGGAAGACGTGGCGGATGAAGCCCGGCGCGCCGGCCTTGCGCTGCGCGAGCGCCATGCCCTGCCGGCGAACAACCTGCTGCTGGTGTTCGAAGCCTGAGCAAGGCGCGCCGGCTTACACCGGTTCGTTGCCGCGCGCGGCCTTCACCTGCGCGCGCACGGACTTGGCTTTCAGCCGCCGCTGCTTGGAGCCGAAGGTCGGCTTGGTGGGCTTGCGCGGCGGCTGCACGTGCGCGGCCGCGTCCACCATCTCGGCCAGACGCGCCATCGCGTCGGCGCGGTTCTGCTCCAGGCTGCGCGCCGCCTGCGCCTTGATGACGACCACCCCCTCCTTGGTGATGCGCTGGTCGCGCTGCGCCAGCAGCTTGTGCTTGACGTGCGCCGGCAGCGACGAGGCCCGGATGTCGAAGCGCAGGTGCACCGCGTTCGATACCTTGTTGACGTTCTGCCCGCCCGGCCCCTGGGCGCGGATGGCGCTGAACTCGATCTCATGCTCGGGGACGGTGATCCGCATGGCGGCATTGTGCGGCCTTCGCGCGACGCGAGGACCGCCCGCGCCAAGCGCACATGGACGCCGCGCGCCATCCGGCGGAGACTTCGCGCCATGGCTTTCGCGACAGACAACAACCCGACAACATCATCATCATCCGCGCTGAGCGCCGCTCCAGCGGCGCTCAGCGGCCTCAAGGTCCTCGAACTCGGCCAACTCATCGCCGGGCCGTTCGCCGCCAAGACGCTGGCCGATTTCGGCGCCGAGGTCGTCAAGATCGAACCGCCCGCGGCCGGGGACCCGCTGCGCAACTGGCGGCTGCTGAAGGACGGCACCTCGGTCTGGTGGCAGGTGCAGTCGCGCAACAAGCGCTCGCTGGCGCTCGACTTGCGCGACCCCGCGGGCCAGGAGATCGTGCGCACGCTGGCCGCCGAGGCCGACGTGCTGATCGAGAACTTCCGCCCCGGCGCGATGGAACGCTGGGGCCTGGGCCCCGACACCTTGCTGGAGCGCAACCCGCGCCTGATCGTGCTGCGCATCAGCGGCTACGGCCAGACCGGGCCGTACCGCGACCGGCCCGGCTTCGGCATCGTGGCCGAGGCCATGGGCGGGCTGCGCCACCTTACCGGCGAGCCGGGGCGGGTGCCGGTGCGCGTGGGCGTCAGCATCGGCGACACGCTGGCCGCGCTGCACGGCGTGATCGGCATCCTGCTGGCGCTGCAGCACCGCCACGCCACCGGCGAGGGCCAGGTGATCGACGTGGCGCTGTACGAAGCGGTGTTCAACTGCATGGAAAGCCTGCTGCCCGAGTACAGCGCCTTCGGCGCGGTGCGCGGCGCGGCCGGCAGCGCCCTGCCCGGCATCGCGCCGACCAACGCCTACCGCTGCGCGGACGGCAGCCACGCGCTTATCGCCGGCAACGGCGACAGCATCTTCCGCCGGCTGATGGCGCTGATCGGCCGGCCCGACCTGGCGGCCGACCCCGCGCTGGCCGACAACGCCGGCCGCGTCGTGCGCGCGGCCGAGCTGGATGCGGCCATCGGCGCATGGACGGCGCAGCACGGCGTCGACGCGGTGCTGCAGGCGCTGGCCGCGGCCTCGGTGCCCGCCGGGCGCATCTACACCGTGGCCGACATTGCGGCCGACCCGCACTACGCCGCGCGCGGCATGCTGGCGCAGGTGCGCATGGACGACGGCAGCCTGCTGGCCGTGCCGGGCGTGGTGCCCAAGCTCTCGCGCACGCCCGGCGGCCACCGGCGCAACGCGCCCGCACTGGGCCAGGATTCCGACGCCGTGCTGCGCGAGATCGGCCTCACGCCGCGGCAGATCCAGGCGTTGAAGGACCGGGGCATCGTGGGCGGGGGCGCGGCGTGATGTTGGCGTGCGGCGTCTTCATGGCGCATGGCCATCGCCATCGAGCGAGCCGTCTCCCAGGCCTGCCGATTGCATGGGTTCCGTCGAAGTACGACGCAGGCTTGGACTGCGCTGCGCCCAAAGAAAGGTGCCGACGAGGGCCGCCCCCAGCACGGGCACGGTCCATACCAGGACCGCTTGTGCCACGATTTGTGCGCGGCTGAAAATTCCGCTGCGCGCCACCGTGATGCAAACAGCGGCGTTCACGCCCACCAGCAGCATGGCTGCGGCCCAAAGCACTTGGTGCGGACCAGGATCGCTCAGCGTCATGCGGTGCCTTGGGGTTGGGTGGAGCGGCAGCCATCGAGTCGGCGAAGCGCCGGGGAAACAGACCAGAGATTCGCCAGCAACTGCCGCTCCGAAAGAGCGCGCGACGTGTTCTTCATTCCTCACGGAGCGCACGGGAATTCTGCATTCGGCAGCTCCAAAGGCGATGTACGGCAACGCACAGACGAACGGTTGAGCCGTGCCTATTCTTGCCTTCGTACTGCGCCGCTTGTAAATTTTTCCAGGGGGCGAGCAGTCGCTGAATAAAGCTTCAACATGAAAACGTATGCTATGGTTCTGGTCGCTTCCTCGCTCGCCCTCACGCTGGTGGCCTGCCAGCGCGATGTCGTTGTCGCCCCCCCGGTGGTGACCAACGTTCCCGTCCCCGGCCCGGCAGGCACGCCCGGCGCCACGGGTGCTGCCGGCACAACAGGCACCACCGGCATGACGGGCAATACCGGCAATACCGGCAGCACGGGCAGCACGGGATCGACCGGCAGCACCGGCTACACCGGTAGCACGGGCGCCACGGGAGCCACCGGTGGCGCGGGCGCGACCGGTGCCACCGGTTCGACGGGCGACACCGGCGCGACCGGCACCACGGGCGACACCGGCGCGACCGGCCAGCGTGGGCGCACCGGCGACACCGTGGTGGTGGTGCCGGCCCCCGCACGCTGATCAACTCGACAGCAGCGGCGCGCGCGCCGCACGTGAAGAAGGCCCTGCATGCAGGGCCTTTTTTGTAGCACGCGCTAAATGGCTCCGCCGTTCACGCCGGTTCAGCGGCCGGCTGGCGCAGGCGCTGGCGGATGGCGCCCACCAGCTCGGCCAGGGACGGCTCCAGCGCGCGCAGGCGGTCCTGCACGACCATGAGCGGCTCTGATGTGCGCAGCGCCTCCTCGAGGCTGGCGGCCAGCCGCTGCACCTCGCCCGCGCCGATATTCGCCGCGGCCGACTTCAGGGTGTGCGCCAGCCGCCCGGCGGCCACCATGTCGCCGCCCGCGAGTGCGTCGTGCACCTGTGCCGGCACGTTGGCCTGGCTGTGGGCGAATCGGGCCGCGATGGTGCGATAGAGCTTCTCGTTGCCGCAGCTCACGGCCAGGCCGCGGGACACGTCCAGGCCGGCGATGCAGCAGAACGGAGTGGCCGGACCCTGCCCGGCACCGGCGCGCGCAGGCACGGCCGCCGCGATCGGCTGCAGCGGCGCGATCCAGCGCAGCAGCGCGGTCCACACCGCGGCCGGGTCGATCGGCTTGATGACGGTGTCGTTCATGCCCGCTTCCAGGCAGCTGCGCAAATCCTGCTCCATCGCATTTGCCGTCATCGCCACGATGGGCAGCCTGTCCAGGCCGGCGATCTTGCGCAGCTCGCGGGTGGCTGTGAGCCCGTCCATCACCGGCATCTGCATGTCCATGAAGACGAGGTCGTAGCCGCCGGTGCGCACCTTCTGCAGGGCTACCGCGCCGTTCTCGGCGATGTCCACCTTCAGGCCGGCGTCCTCCAGGAGCGCCTGGGCGACCATCTGGTTGATGTCGTTGTCCTCCACCAGCAGGATCCGCGCCCCGCGGATCGCGGCCAGTCCGGGCGGCAGTGCATCGCCTTGCTCCGGCCCCGGGCCGCTGCTGCCCTGGTCAGCCTCGACCAGCTCCTGCGCACGCTGGCGCGCTAGCCCCACGCGCGCGGTGAACCAGAACGAGCTGCCGCGGCCCAGCTCGCTTTCCACGCCCGCGGTGCCGCCCATCAGCTCGGCCAGCCTCTTGCTGATCGCCAGGCCCAGGCCGGTGCCGCCGAAGCGGCGCGTGGTGGAGCCGTCGGCCTGCGAGAAATTGCGGAACAGCCTGCCCATCTGCTCGCCCGTGAGGCCGATTCCGCTGTCGCGCACGCGAAACTCCAGCACCGTTTCCGCCTCGTCGGCTTCCAGCGGGCGGACACAGATGGCCACCTCGCCCGCTTCGGTGAACTTGACCGCGTTGTTGGCCAGGTTCAGCAGGACTTGCCCGAGCCGGATGGGGTCGCCGATCAGGCGGCGCGGCACGCGGGGATCCAGTTCCACCAGCAAAGCAAGCCCTTTTTGCTGCGCGACGCTGCCGATCAGGCTGCAGGTGGTTTCTAGAAGCTGCGCGACGTCGAACTCCACGAATTCCAGGTCCAGCTTGCCGGCTTCCACCTTGGACAGATCGAGGATGTCGTTGATCACCCGCAGCAGGTGCTGGCCGGCGGCCTGGACCTTTTCGATGTAGTCGCGCTGCCTGGGCGTGAGCTCCGTCTTCAGGCTCAGATGCGACAGGCCGATGATCGCGTTCATCGGCGTGCGGATCTCGTGGCTCATGTTGGCCAGGAATTCCGACTTGGCGCGGGTGGCCTCCTCGGCGTCTTCCTTGGCCGCACGCAGCTCCTCTTCCACCTGCTTGCGGTCGGTGATGTCCCGTCCGCTGCTCAGCACGCCGATCGGCGTGCCCTGGTCGTCGCACAAGGGCGTGACGACACTTTCGAACAGGCGGCGCCTGCCGTCATGGACGGACTCCACCCAGTACTCCCCCCGGTCCGGCTGCAGCGTCTGCAGCACGTGCTCGTCGCGCTGCCGGATCCGCGCGATCCGGTCGGGCGTGAAAGGCATCTCGTCCACGGTCTTGCCGGCGACCTCCTCCTGGCGCAGGCCGGCATGCTCGGCATACGCGCGATTGCATCCCAGGTAGCGTCCCTGCAGGTCCTTGTAGTAAACCCCGTCGCTCATCGAGTCGACGATGGCCTTGAGCAGCTGCTGCTGGCACTCCTTTTCGCGCCGCGCCGCCTTTTCCTGCGAGATGTCCTTCAGGTTGACGACGTAGACGGCGCTGCCGTCCTGTTCGGTGAGAAAGACGGCCAGCTCCACATCGCGTACGGCGCCGTCCTTGCGCCGGTGGGTGAGCTCCAGCCGGGTGATGCGCCCGGCCGCCGTCTCCTCCAGCAGCAGTTGCTTTTGCTCCGGCCGCAGCGCCATGCGCAACTGTTGCATGGACAGCTGCAACAGCTCCTCGAGCGAATAGCCCAGGTGCTGGCACATCGCCGGATTGGCATAAGTGATCTTCGCGGTGTCCCGCTGGATCCAGAGCATCGGCGGAGAGTTGTCCAGCACGCGGCCGTTGAATGCCATCGCGCGCTCGTGCAGCACCTGCCGGGTGACCTCCCGCCAGGCGATCACATGCCCCTGTGGCCTTTCACGGGAAAACTGCTGGCGCGCCAGGCGCTCGAAGATCCTGCCGTCCTTGAACTCAATGAGCGCGCGGGTGTTGTCGCCCGGCCGCTCCTCGAGCGTCCTGATCAGGTTCCAGTACGCCTGGGGATCCGCCAGGCGCGAGGCGATCAGCTCCCGAATGGTCTGCGCATCGATGCTGCGCGCATGCTCCTCGGGCACGCCCCAGATGTCCGCGGCGCGCACGTTGAAGAAAATCGACCCATCCGGGCGAATGGCCAGAATGGCGTCCGAGCTGGCATCCAGAGTGGCCTGCAGCAGGTCGTTCGCCGCGAGCGAGTCCGCAAGGGCGGCCTGCGCCGCCAGCAAGCTTGCCTGCAGGCGGGACACCTCCGCGGCGGGGCACGATTGCGGCATGTTGCTGTTCATGAAGCTGTTTGACACGACGGCGCCGCCGTACGGAAAGCAACAGAATACGCAAGAGGCACGGCGTGGACTTAAGCGATTTGCCTACGGCCACAGGTTAACCTTGGAGCCATGCTCCGCTACCAAACCATCCCCGTCACCGCCTTCGCGCAGAACTGTTCCATCGTCTGGGACGAAGACACGCGCCGCGCGGCGATCATCGATCCGGGTGGCGACATCGACGTGCTGGTCGACGCCGCCGCGAAGCTGGGCGTCACGCTCGAGCAGATCTGGCTCACGCATGCGCACATCGACCATGCGGGCGCCACCGCCGAACTGGCCGAGCAGCTCAAGCTGCCGATCACCGGGCCGCATCCGGGCGACCAGTTCTGGATCGACCTGCTGCCGC
>NZ_JACCWG010000321.1 GCF_013697775.1 Ramlibacter sp.
GGCCAGCACGTAGCAGGCGCTGGTGGCCAGCACGCCGAGCGCGCCCGCGCTTAGCAGCACCGCCACCGCGCGGCCGAAATGCGGATCGTCCGCGGTGAAGGCAGGGGAGGTCATGGCGGCTCCGGAGTTAGGATGAAGTCATTCTAGCCTTGATGTTATCGACGTTAACATGTCTTCGCACCAAACTTCCCGCGACACTCCGGCCAAGACGGCCTACCACCACGGCGACCTGGCGCTCGCGCTGGTACAGGCGGCGCAGCAGCTGATCGAGCTGGGCGGCGGCGCGCGCCTGTCGCTGCGCGAGGCGGCGCGGGTGGCCGGCGTGAGCGTGGCGGCACCGTACCGGCATTTCGCGGATCGCGAGGCGTTGCTGGCGGCGGTGCTGGCCGAGGGCTTTCGCGAACTGGCGGCCGCGACGGACGCCGCGCGGCAGGCCGCGCCCGGGCCGATGGAAGGCGTGCTGGCGGTAGGCATGGCCTACGTGCGCTTCGCGGCCGGCCACCCGCAGACCTACCGCATGATGTTCGGCGCCGAGTGCGACAAGGCCGCGTATCCCGAGCTGAAGGAAGCGGGGCAGCAGGCCTTCGGCGTGCTGGTGAGTGCGGTGAGTGCCTGCAAGGCGGGCGGGTTCATCGGCCCGGAGGCCGACGTCGCGCAGATCGTGCTGGCGGGTTGGAGCCTCTCCCACGGGCTGGCCTCGCTGCACGCCGACGGCATGCTGGAAGGCAACCTGCCGGGTGGCCTGGAGCCGACGGCCGCGGCCTTGTTCGGCATGCTGCTGCGCGGCGCGCGGCCATGAAGAAAGCCGCCCGAGGGCGGCTTTTTGTTTGCGACGGCAATCCGAAGGTCAGATCACCTTGGCGATCGACGCGCAGACGTAGTCGATGTTCTTGCTGTTGAGCGCGGCGACGCACATGCGGCCGGTGTCGGTGCCGTACACGCCGAACTCGTTGCGCAGGCGCACCATCTGGTCCTTGGTCAGGCCCGAATAGCTGAACATGCCGATCTGGCGCGTGATGAAGCTCATGTCTTCCTTCACGCCGGCGGCCTTGAGCTTGTCCACCAGCAGCGTGCGCATCTGCTTGATGCGGGTGCGCATGCCGGCCAGCTCCTGCTCCCACTGGGCGCGCAGTTCGGGCGTGTTCAGCACGGTGGCGACCACCGTGCCGCCATGCGTGGGCGGGTTGCTGTAGTTGGCGCGGATCACGCTCTTGAGCTGGCTCAGGACGCGGTCGGCCTCTTCCTTGCCCGCGCACAGCACCGACAGGGCACCCACGCGCTCGCCGTACAGGCTGAAGCTCTTGGAGAACGAGGTGGAGATGAAGAACGACTGGCCGGACGCGATGAACTTGCGCAGTGCCGTGCCGTCTTCCTCGATGCCCTGGCCGAAGCCCTGGTAGGCCATGTCGAGGAAGGGCACCAGCTCGCGCTGCTTCACGGTGGACACCACCTGGTCCCACTGCGCGGGCGTGAGGTCGTAGCCGGTGGGGTTGTGGCAGCAGGCGTGCAGCACGACCACCGTGCCGGCTGGTGCCGTGCCCAGCGCGGTGAGCATGCCGTCGAAGTCGATGTCGCGCTTGGCAGCGTTGTAGTACGGGTAGGCCTCGACCGTGAAGCCGGCCTGGATGAACAGGGCGCGGTGGTTCTCCCAGCTCGGGTCGCTGATCAGCACCTTGGCAGACGGGTTGAGCTTGCGCAGGAAGTCGGCGCCGACCTTCAGCCCGCCGGTGCCGCCCAGGCCCTGCACGGTGGCCACACGGGCGCTCTTGACCGGCTCGCTGTCGGCCCCAAATACCAGGTTCTTCACGGCCGAGTCGTATGCGGCGATGCCGTCGATCGGCAGGTAGCCGCGCGCCTTGGGCGCTTCCATCAGCTGGCGCTCGGCGCGCTGCACGCATTCCAGCAGGGGCAGCTTGCCGTTGTCGTCGTAGTACACCCCGACGCCCAGGTTCACCTTGTTCGGGTTGGTGTCGGCGTTGAACTGTTCGTTGAGACCCAGGATCGGATCGCGAGGGGCCATCTCGACGGCGGTGAACAAAGACATAAGGACCTCTTGTCGTCAGTAGCAAAGAGACCGGCGCTGCGGTACGCTGTCCGGTTTCCCCGATTTTAGTGCCCGCCTCGGGACTTACCCTCGAAAGCCTCATGCCAGAAGTCTCAGAAGCTCCGCAGGACAACGAAAACGGCGAGTTCATCACGTTTCCTGATTCGCCTTTCGAACTGTTTTTGCCCTATCCGCCGGCGGGCGACCAGCCACGCGCCATCGAGAAGCTGGTGGAAGGCGTGCAGGACGGGGAGGTCTACCAGACCCTGCTGGGCGTGACGGGCTCGGGCAAGACCTTCACCATGGCCAACGTGATCGCCCGGCTCGGGCGGCCGGCCATCGTGTTTGCGCCCAACAAGACGCTGGCCGCGCAGCTGTACAGCGAATTCCGCGAGTTCTTCCCGAAGAACGCCGTCGAGTACTTCGTCAGCTACTACGACTACTACCAGCCCGAGGCCTACGTGCCGCAGCGCGACCTGTTCATCGAGAAGGACAGCTCGATCAACGAGCACATCGAGCAGATGCGCCTGTCGGCCACCAAGAGCGTGCTGGAGCGGCGCGACACCGTGATCGTGGCCACGGTAAGCGCGATCTACGGCATCGGCGCCCCGGAGGACTACACGCAGATGCGCTTCATCATGCGGGTGGGCGACAAGATCGGCCAGCGCGACGTGATCGGCCAGCTGATCCGCATGCAGTACAACCGCAACGAACAGGACTTCTCGCGCGGTACCTTCCGCGTGCGCGGCGACACCATCGACATCTTCCCGGCCGAGCACAGCGAGCTGGCCATCCGCATCGAGCTGTTCGACGACGAGATCGAGTCGCTGCAGCTGTTCGACCCGCTCACCGGCCGCATCCGCCAGAAGGTGCCGCGCTTCACGGTGTACCCGTCCAGCCACTACGTCACGCCGCGCGAGAAGGTGGTCGGCGCGGTGGAGTCGATCAAGCTGGAGCTGGCCGAGCGGCTGAAATTCTTCGTGGGCGAGGGCAAGCTGGTGGAGGCGCAGCGGCTGGAGCAGCGCACCCGCTTCGACCTGGAAATGCTGGCCGAGCTCGGCCACTGCAAGGGCATCGAGAACTACACGCGCCACCTCTCCGGCGCGCCGCCGGGAGCGCCGCCGTCCACGCTGACGGACTACCTGCCCAAGGACGCGCTGATGTTCCTGGACGAGAGCCACCAGATGATCGGCCAGCTGAACGGCATGTATGCGGGTGACCGCGCGCGCAAGCTCACGCTGGTGGAGTACGGTTTCCGCCTGCCGTCGGCCATGGACAACCGGCCGCTGAAGTTCGAGGAGTTCGAGACGCGCATGCGCCAGGTGATTTTCGTTTCGGCCACGCCGGCGGACTACGAGAAGCAGCATGCCGGCCAGGTGGTGGAGCAGCTGGTGCGCCCCACCGGCCTGATCGATCCGGAAGTCGAGGTGCGCCCGGCCACGCGCCAGGTCGACGACGTGCTGCAGGAGATCCGGCTGCGGGTGGAGAAGAACGAGCGCGTGCTGATCACCACGCTGACCAAGCGCATGGCCGAACAGCTCACCGACTACCTGAGCGACAACGGGGCGAAGGTGCGCTACCTGCACAGCGACATCGACACGGTGGAGCGGGTGGAAATCCTGCGCGACCTGCGGCTGGGCACTTTCGACGTGCTGGTGGGCATCAACCTGCTGCGCGAAGGCCTGGACATTCCCGAGGTGTCGCTGGTGGCGATCCTGGACGCCGACAAGGAAGGCTTCCTGCGCGCCGAGCGCTCGCTGATCCAGACCATCGGCCGGGCGGCGCGCAACATCAACGGCAAGGCGATTTTGTACGCCGACCGGGTGACCGAGTCGATGAAGAAGGCGATCGGCGAAACCGAGCGCCGGCGCGAGCGGCAGATCGCCCACAACCTGGCCAACGGCATCACGCCGCGAAGCATCAAGAAGCAGGTACGCGACCTGATCGACGGCGTCTATAGCGAGAAGGCCAGCAAGGAGCAGGAGAAGCAGGAACTGCAGCGCGCGATGGTCGAGGACATGTCCGAGAAGGACATCGCCAAGGAGATCAAGCGGCTGGAAAAGCTGATGCTGGAACACGCCCGCAACCTCGAATTCGAAAAGGCGGCGCGCGTGCGCGACCAGCTGGCGGCACTCAAGCAGCAGGCCTTCGGCGCGGTGGTGCACGACAACGTGGTGCCGATCCAGGCCGGCAAGCGCTGAGCGGCGCCGTCAACTCCGGGTCATTCCCGGAGTACCCGAGCGCATCGCTAGGGATTCTGCTAAACTTGACCCAATTAGTCAGGAAACCCACCCAAGCCCAACAGAATCAACGACTTGCGTTGACTGCAGGGCGTGAAGGAGCAAGCGATGCGACTCACGACCAAAGGCCGCTTTGCGGTCACCGCAATGATCGATCTGGCCCTGCGCCAGAACAATGGGCCGGTCACGCTGGCGGCTATCAGCCAGCGACAACAGATATCCCTGTCCTATCTTGAGCAGCTGTTCGGCAAGCTGCGCCGCCATGAGCTGGTGGAATCCACCCGCGGCCCCGGCGGCGGCTATACGCTCGGGCGCAAGGCCGGCGACATTACCGTTGCCGACATCATCGTCTCGGTCGACGAACCCATCGATGCCACCCAATGCGCCGGCAAGGAAAACTGCCAGGGCGACGGCGGCCGCTGCATGACCCACGAGCTGTGGGCCGCGCTCAACCAGCGCATGGTGGAGTTCCTGGATTCCATCACCCTGCAGAAGCTGGTGGACGACCAGCTGGCCAAGGGCGTGCAGGTCGAGGACAAGCCTTCGCCCAAGCGCGCGATTTCCAGCCAGCCGGTGGTCAAGCCGATCCGCGTGAATGCCCCCAACTCCGTGTTCGCGCTGGGCAATTCCTTTGCCAAGTCCTGATTCCCGGGAGACCAGCGCAATGGACACCACGCCTCATTTCCCCATCTACATGGACTACGGCGCGACCACGCCGGTGGATCCGCGCGTCGTCGACGCCATGATCCCGTGGTTGCGCGAGCATTTCGGCAATGCCGCATCGCGCAGCCACGCCTGGGGCTGGGAAGCCGAGGAAGCCATCGAGAAGGCGCGCGCCCAGGTGGCAGAACTCATCGGCGCCGATCCGCGCGAGATCGTCTGGACTTCCGGCGCCACCGAATCCGACAACCTGGCGATCAAGGGCGCGGCGAACTTCTACAAGACGCGCGGCAAGCACCTGATCACCGTGAAGACCGAGCACAAGGCCGTGCTGGATACCATGCGCGAGCTGGAGCGCCAGGGCTTTGAGGTGACGTATCTCGACGTGCAGGAAGATGGCCTGCTGGACCTGGAGAAGTTCAAGGCGGCGATCCGCCCGGACACCATCCTGGCTTCGGTCATGCACGTGAACAACGAGATCGGCGTGATCCAGGACATCGTGGCCCTGGGCAACATCTGCCGCGAGAAGGGCGTGGTGTTCCACGTCGACGCGGCCCAATCCACCGGCAAGGTCGCCATCGACCTGAAGACGCTGCCGGTCGACCTGATGAGCCTGGCTTCGCACAAGACGTATGGGCCCAAGGGCATCGGCGCGCTGTACGTGCGGCGCAAGCCGCGCGTGCGGCTGGAAGCGCAGATGCACGGCGGTGGCCACGAGCGCGGCATGCGTTCGGGCACGCTGCCCACGCACCAGATCGTCGGCATGGGCGAAGCCTTCCGCATCGCCCGGGAGGACATGGCCAAGGACGCCGAGCACGCGCGCAAGCTGCACAAGCGCCTGCTGGACGGCCTGAGCTCCATCGAGCAGGTCTTCGTCAACGGCAACCTCGAGCAGCGCGTGCCGCACAACCTGAACATGAGCTTCAACTTCGTCGAAGGCGAATCGCTCATCATGGGCATCAAGGGCTTGGCGGTGTCCTCGGGTTCGGCCTGCACCTCGGCCAGCCTGGAGCCCAGCTACGTGCTGCGCGCGCTTGGCCGCAGCGACGAACTCGCGCACAGCAGCCTGCGCATGACCATCGGCCGTTTCACGACCGAAGAAGAAATCGATTACGCGCTTGCCACGATCAAGCAGAACGTGGCCAAGCTGCGCGAGCTCAGCCCCCTGTGGGAGATGTACCAGGACGGCGTGGACATCAGCACTATCCAGTGGTCCGCCCACTGAGAGGAGAACAACATGGCCTATTCGCAAAAAGTCGTTGAACACTACGAGAACCCCCGCAACGTCGGCTCCTTTGAAAAAGGCGACGAAACGGTCGGCACCGGCATGGTTGGCGCACCCGCCTGCGGCGACGTGATGAAGCTGCAGATCAAGGTGAACCCGCAGACCGGCGTGATCGAGGATGCGCGTTTCAAGACCTACGGCTGCGGCTCCGCCATCGCTTCCAGCTCGCTTGTGACCGAATGGGTCAAGGGCAAGACGCTGGACGAGGCGGCCAGCATCAAGAACAGCCAGATCGCCGAGGAACTGGCGCTGCCGCCGGTGAAGATCCACTGCTCGATCCTGGCCGAGGACGCCATCAAGGCGGCCGTCGAGGACTACAAGAAGAAGCACGGAACCACCGTTCGGGCTGAGCCTGTCGAAGCCCTTCGACAAGCTCAGGGCGAACGGACTTGAGCGAGGCAGCGACATGGCAGTGACTTTGACAGAGGCCGCTGCGCGCCACGTCACCCGCTACCTCGGAAAGCGCGGCAAGGGTGTGGGCGTGCGCCTGGGCGTGAAGACCACCGGCTGCTCGGGCCTGGCCTACAAGCTGGAGTACGTGGACGACATCGCGCCGGAAGACGTTGTGTTCGAGACCCGCGGCGTCAAGCTGCTGATCGATCCCAAGAGCCTGGCCTACATCGACGGCACCGAGCTGGACTTCGCGCGCGAAGGCCTGAACGAGGGCTTCCGGTTCAACAACCCCAACGAGCGCGACCGCTGCGGCTGTGGAGAGAGCTTCCGCGTCTGAGGTGGCACTCGACCTTCAATCCGACGACTTCGACCTGTTCGGCCTGCCGCGGCGGTTCGCGCAGGAGCGCTCGGCCATCGATGCGCGCTGGAAGGAACTGCAGCGCGAAGCCCATCCCGACCGCTTCGCGGCGCAGGGCGGGGCCGCGCAGCGCATCGCCATGCAGTGGTCGGTGCGCATCAACGAAGCCTACCAGCGCCTGAAGGACCCGCTCAAGCGCGCGGCCTACCTTTGCGAGCTGCGCGGCGCGGCCATCGACGCGGAAAGCAACACGGCCATGCCGGCGGTGTTCCTGGTCGAGCAGCTGAAGTGGCGCGAAGAATTGGAAGAGGCCGAGGGCCAGGAGGCTCTGGACGGGCTGTGCGGGCACATCGAGCACACGCGCCGGCAGACCCTGCAGCGCATCGAGCAGCTGCTGGACGACGCAGGCGACGCGCCCGCCGCGGCACAGCAGGTGAGAGCCCTGATGTTCGTCGAGCGTTTTGCCCGCGACGTGGATCGCCGCTACGAGCAACTGGGACAATAGAGCGCAAAGAACAACACACAAGACGATGGCTCTGCTGCAGATCTCCGAACCCGGCCAGGCACCCGACCCGCACCAGCGGCGCATCGCGGTGGGCATCGACCTGGGCACCACGCATTCGCTGGTCGCCGCCGTGCGCAGCGGCGTGGCCGAATGCCTGCCCGACGCGCAGGGCCGAGCGATCCTGCCTTCGGTGGTGCGCTACCTGCCCGATGGCGGCCGCCGCATCGGCCACGACGCGCAGGCCGCGCAGGCCGAGGACCCGGAGAACACCATCGCCTCGGTCAAGCGCTTCATGGGCCGCGGCCTGGCCGACATTCCCAACCGCGAAAAGCTGCCGTACCGCTTCGTCGACAAGCCCGGCATGCTGGCGCTGGACACGCGCGCCGGCGAGAAGTCGCCGGTGGAGGTGAGTGCCGAGATCCTCGCCACCTTGCGCTTTCGTGCCGAGGACACTTTCGACGACGACCTGTACGGCGCGGTGATCACCGTGCCTGCGTACTTCGACGACGCCCAGCGCCAGGCCACCAAGGACGCGGCGAAGCTGGCCGGCATCAACGTGCTGCGCCTGATCAACGAGCCCACGGCCGCGGCCATCGCCTACGGCCTGGACAACGCCAGCGAAGGCGTCTACGCGGTGTACGACCTGGGCGGCGGCACCTTCGACATCTCCATCCTGCGCCTGTCGCGCGGCGTGTTCGAGGTGGTGTCCACCGGCGGCGACTCCGCCCTGGGCGGCGACGACTACGACCGCGCCCTGGCCGACTGGCTGCTGCAGCGGGTGGACGTGGAAACGCTCAGCGCCTCGGACAAGGCCACGCTGAAGATGCTGGCGCGCCGGGTGAAGGAACAGCTGTCCGACGAAGACAGCGTCACCGCGCGCGTGCAGTTGACCGGCGCCGTCGGCGACGTGCAGGTCGGCCGCGCGGAGTTCGAATCCATCACCGCCGAACTCACGGCGCGCACGCTGTCGGCGGTGCGCAAGGCCCTGCGCGACGCGAAGCTGGGCAAGGACGACATCAACGGCGTGGTGCTGGTCGGCGGCTCCACCCGCATGCCGCAGGTGCGGCGGGTGGTGAAAGAGTTCTTCGGCACCGAGCCGCTCACCAACCTGAACCCCGACGAGGTGGTGGCGCTGGGCGCCGCCATCCAGGCCAACCAGCTGGCCGGCAACAACCCGCAAGGCGAGCTGCTGCTGCTGGACGTGATCCCGCTGTCGCTGGGTATCGAGACCATGGGCGGGCTGGTCGAGCGCATCGTTCCGCGCAACGAAACCATTCCGACCGCCAAGGCGCAGGACTTCACCACCTTCAAGGACGGCCAGACCGCGATGGCCATCCACGTGGTGCAGGGCGAGCGCGACCTGGTGGCCGACTGCCGCAGCCTCGCGCGCTTCGAGCTGCGCGGCATCCCGCCGATGGCCGCAGGCGCGGCGCGCATCCGGGTGACCTTCACCATCGATGCCGACGGCCTGCTGCACGTCGGCGCGCGCGAGCTTGGCAGCGGCGTGGAAGCGGAGGTCACGGTCAAGCCGTCCTACGGCCTGTCCGACCAGCAGATCGCGACCATGCTGCAGGAAAGCTTCACAACCGCGCAGCAGGACATCAAGTCTCGCGCCGTGGCCGAAGCCAAGGTGGACGCCGAGCGCATGCTGCTGGCGACGCGAAGTGCGCTGGACGCCGACGCGCAGCTATTGAGCGGCGAAGAACGCAAGCGGATTGACGAACTGTGGGTCGCGCTGAAGCTGACGATCGATAGCGACGATGCCGCGACGATCGAATCCGCCATCGACGCGCTGGCCAAGGGCACCGAGGCCTTTGCCGCGCAACGCATGAACGAAGGCATCCGCCGCGCGCTGGCGGGCAAGAACGTGGAAGCGATTTAACCTATGCCTGTCATCAGGATCCTGCCGCATCCCGAGTACTGCCCGAACGGTGCCGAAGTGAAGGCCCCGGCCGGCACCTCGGTCTGCGAGGCACTGCTGGACAACGGCATCGCCATCGAGCACGCCTGCGACATGAGCTGCGCCTGCACCACCTGCCACGTGGTGGTGCGCGAGGGCTTCGGCTCGCTCGACGAAATGGACGAGAGCGAGGAAGACCTGCTGGACCGTGCCTGGGGCCTGGAGCCCAACTCACGCCTGTCCTGCCAGGCCATCCTGGCGCAGCAGAACCTGACGGTGGAGATCCCGCGCTACTCCATCAACCACGCCAAGGAAAAGCACTAGGCGATGGAGTAGCCGCCGTCCACCGGGATGGCGGTTCCCGTGACGAAATCACTGGCCGCGCTGGCCAGGAACACCGCCGTGCCCGCCAGGTCGGCCGGCTGGCCCCAGCGCGCCGCCGGCGTGCGGGCCAGCACGCGTTCGTGGAGGCCCGGCACCTGCGCACGCGCGCCCTGCGTGAGCTCGGTGTCGATCCACCCCGGCAGGATGGCGTTGGCCTGGATGCGGTCCGCCGCCCAGGCCGTGGCGATGGAGCGCGTGAACTGCACGATGCCGCCCTTGCTGGCGCCATACGACGGCGCATACGGCGCACCGAAGATCGACATCATCGAGCCGATGTTGATCACCTTGCCGCCTTCGGGCTTCAGCCAGCCATGCGCGGCGCGGCAGCATAGGAAGGCGCTGGTGAGGTTGGTGTCCATCACGTGGTTCCATTCGGCCAGGCTCATGTCCTGCGGCAGCTTGCGTACCGTGGTGCCGGCGTTGTTCACCAGGATGTGCAGCCGGCCGTGGCGCCTGCCGTGCTCCTCGAACAGCTGCGCCACCTGCGCTTCGCCAGTCACGTCGGCTTCGATGGCGTCGGCCTGCAGGCCTTCGGCGCGCAGCGCGTCGACCGCCGCGCGCGACTTTTCAGCATCGCGGCCCGCAAGCACCACCAGTGCACCGGCCTGCGCCAGCCCGCGCGCCATGCCGAGACCGATGCCGCCGTTTCCGCCGGTGACCAGCGCTATTTTCCCCGTGAGATAGAACATGCAACAGCTCCTTTGGCGGCCAGGCGGTCAAGCATAATCGCAGCCCATGCGACAGATCGTCCTCGACACGGAAACCACGGGCCTGTCGGCGGAAGCCGGCGACCGCATCATCGAAATCGGCTGCGTGGAACTGGTGGCGCGCAAGCTCACCGGCAACAACAAGCACTTCTACCTGAACCCGGAGCGCGACAGCCACGAGGACGCGCTCAAGGTGCACGGCATCAGCAACGAATTCCTGCGCGACAAGCCCAAGTTCGCGGCCGTCGCCGACGAACTGCTGGAGTACCTGGCGGGCGCGGAAATCATCATCCACAACGCCGCCTTCGACGTGGGGTTCCTCGACAAGGAACTGGAGCGCATCGCACGCCCGCGCTTTCGCGGCTTCGTCGCCCAGGTCTCCGACACGCTGGCCATGGCCAAGGAGATGTACCCCGGCAAGCGCAACAGCCTGGACGCGCTGTGCGACCGCCTGGGCGTGGACAACTCCGGGCGCACGCTGCACGGCGCGCTGCTGGACGCCGAGCTGCTGGCCGACGTCTACATCAATCTCACGCGCGGCCAGGACGCGCTGCTGATCGACATGGCCGAGACCGATCACGCCGCGGGCATCGTGACGCGCATCGACCTGCGCCAGTTCACGCTGCCGGTGCTGCTGGCCAACGACCAGGAAGCGGCCGAGCACGAGCAGGTGCTGCAGCAGCTGGACAAGGCCAGCGGCGGCAAGACGCTGTGGCGGATGAGTGCGGTTTCCGCTGTGGCATAATTTGCGCCTTCGCAGCGACAACCAGGCGGTTGTCGCTGATGAATCGGGTGATTAGCTCAGCGGTAGAGCACTGCCTTCACACGGCAGGGGTCGCAGGTTCAAACCCTGCATCACCCACCAGAACTCATTGAGAAAAACGGCACCTTCGGGTGCCGTTTCCATGTGTACGCACGCCGCGTGCCCTCCCACCTCACCCATCCTCCGCGTCCTACGGCACTGCCGGGTGGCACGCGCTTGAATGCAGGCTACCAATGGAGAGACACGTGAAGCTGCGGGTGTTTCTGGTGGAGGACTACAAGCGGCTGCAAAGCCTGATCGCGGAGCTGTTCGCGCACCTGGGTCCGTTCGAGCTGGTGGGGACGGTGGCGACCGAAGCCGAGGCCTTGCTGTGGCTGGAAGAACATCCGCAAGGTTGGGACTTGGCCGTCGTCGATCTGATTCTGGACCAGGGCAGCGGCCTGGGCGTCATTGCCCGCTGCAGCAGGACGCGCGGGCCGGGAACCGCGGTCGTCGTGTTCAGCAGCTATGCGACGCCGGGCGTGCGCAAGCACTGCCTGAAGCTGGGTGCCGACGCGGTATTCGAGAAGAACGACTCGGCCGCCTTCATCGACTACTGCATGCACTGGAGCGACCAGCGGCTCGGTCCGGCGTCCGCGCCCGGCGGCTGACATCCGGCGGATGTCGTCCGAGACGGCGTACGCCAGCCGTCGGCCTGTTCCCACGTGGCCCCGCGGCTGAGTTTGTTGAAATCGGAACATGACAGACTTTGGCCCCCACAAACCATCGGATTCAGGCGACCCCACCTGGACGAACGAAACGCTGCCGCTGGACGTCCGGCGCACGCTGCTGAACCAGGAACTCGAGCGCTTCACCTCGCGCCGGCACGGCCCGTCCGTTGCGCGCCCGGAACGGGGCGGCAACCATCCTTCCGCAGCAGGCGCGGACACCGATCACGATTGACGCCGGTGTAGCCTTGCACCGATGACGACCGCACGCTACACCCTCTACGGCGCGGCCGGCTCCGGCTCCGTGGCCGTCGAAGCCGCGCTCGACCTGATCGGCGCGCACTACAACCTGATTGACATTCCCACCTGGGAAAGCGATGCGCAGCGCGAACGCATGGCCGCCGTCAATCCGATGCGGCAGGTTCCCGCACTGTTGCTTCCGGGCGGTGAACTCCTCACCGCGGCGGCGATCTATGCGATGTACTGGGTGCACGACGTGCCTTCGCGGCTCGCCGAAGGCGCCGAGGCCGAGCGCACCATCGAGCACCGCACCATCGAACGCATCGCCGAATGCTGGCGGATGATGGACGCGCAGGTGAGCCCGGGCCGCTACATCCTGGGCGACACGCTTAGCGTGCTGGACCTGTACGTGGCCGTGGTCTCGCGCTGGAGCCCGCGGCGCGAGCGCTTTGCGCGCGAGGCGCCGCGGCTGGCGCAGGTGGTGGCCCGCGTGGATGCCGACACCCGGCTCACGGAGCTGTGGTCCCGCAGGTTCCCGGCCAGTGCCTGAGCAGGCGCGCCTGCGCCACAATTGGCCATGAGTTCCCTGGTCCGCGTGGTCCCCGGCAGCACGCCCCTGGTGCTGGATTCGCCGCACAGCGGCGTGCATTACCCGGAAGATTTCCGCCATGCCTGTTCGCTCGAGGCCCTGCGCACGGCCGAGGACACGCATGTGGAAAAGCTCTACGACTTCGCGCCCGCGCACGGCGTCGCGTGGATCGAGGCGCTGTTCCCGCGCAGCTACCTGGACACCAACCGCGACACCGCCGAGCTTGACGTGGACCTGCTCGATGGCGCCTGGGACCAGTCGGTGCGCACAGATGCCGCCGCCGTCTCCAAGATCCGCCTGGGCAAGGGCCTGGTCTGGCGATACACCGACGAAGGCGTGCCGATCTACGACAGGCAGCTGGCGGTGGCCGAGGTGCGCGCACGCATCACGCAATGCTGGGACCCTTACCATGCCGCGGTGGCTGCGGCCATCGAGGCGGCGCACGCGCGCCATGGCTACAGCATCCACATCAACTGCCACTCGATGCCGGCCGTCGCTTCCAGCCATGCGACCGATTTTCCGGGGATGGTGCATGCGGATTTCGTGGTCGGCGACCGCGACGGCAGCACGGCCGATCCGCGCTTGTCGCAGCACCTGGCGGCCTTCCTGCGCGGCTTGGGCTACGACGTTGCCTACAACCATCCGTACAAGGGCGTGGAATTGGTGCGGCGCTATGGCGATCCGGCGCGGCAGCGGCACAGCATCCAGCTGGAGATCAACCGCAAGCTGTACATGGACGAGGGCACGTTCGCGACGCATGAAGGCTTCGGCTCGCTGCACCTGCACCTGATGCGGATGGTGGAGATGCTGTTGCCGCTCGACCCGCGCCAGCTCGCCTGATGGACCGCATCGACGCCATCGTCGTCGGCGCGGGCGCGGTGGGCCTGGCGGTGGCGCGCGCGCTGGCGCGGGCCGGCCGCGAGGTCATCGTCGCCGAAGCGCAGACCGCCATTGGCCAGGGCGTGAGCTCGCGCAACAGCGAGGTCATCCACGCGGGGCTGTACTACGCGCCGGGTTCGCTGAAGGCGCGCCTCTGCGTGCGCGGCAAGCAGCTGCTGTACGCCCTGTGCGACAGCCACGGCGTGGCGCACCGCAACTGCGGCAAGCTGGTGGTGGCCACCAGCGATGCTGAAACCGCGGCCTTGTGCGGCCTGCAGGACCGCGCGGTGGCCAATGGCGTGCCGGTGCAATGGCTGAGCGGCGCAGAGGCTAGCGCACTGGAACCAGGTTTGCATTGCAGCGCCGCGCTGCTGTCGCCGACCACCGGCATCGTGGACAGCCACGGCCTCATGCTGGCTTTGCAAGGCGATCTCGAGAATGCCGGCGGCGCGGTGGCGCAGGGTTCCGCGGTCGAAGGGGCCGTGCTGGGGCAGGCGAGCGCACCGCACGTCGTGCGCATGGCGGATGGCAGCGAGCTTGCCGCCGGCATCGTCGTCAACTCCGCCTCGCTGCATGCCTGCGCGTTGGCGCGGCGCTTCGAAGGGCTGGACGCGCGCTTTATTCCGCAGGAGTATTTCGCCAAGGGCAGCTACTACGCGCTGGCCGGCCGCGCGCCGTTCTCGCGCCTGATTTATCCCGCGCCGGCCGACGCCTGGCTGGGCGTGCACCTCACGCTGGACCTGGGCGGCCAGGCCAAGTTCGGGCCCGACCTGGAATGGCTGGACACCACCGATCCGGCGCGCATCGACTACGCCGTCGATCCTGCCCGCGCGGACGGCTTCTATGCCGAGGTGCGGCGCTACTGGCCCGACCTGCCCGATGGCGCGCTGGTGCCCAGCTACAGCGGCGTGCGGCCCAAGATCTACGGGCCGGGCGAGGCCGCGCCGGACTTCCGCATCGACGGCCCCGCGCTGCATGGCGTACCGGGGCTGGTCAACCTGTTCGGCATCGAGTCGCCGGGGCTGACCAGCGCGCTCGCCATTGCCGAAGAGGTCGTCGCGCAACTGGAGCCGCATTGATGCGGCATCGCAGCGTCGCCTTGCTTGCACTGGTGTTCGCCGTCGCACCGGCCTTCGCGCAGACCCTGCCGCAGGTCACCATCAGCGCCACCCGTACCGAAGCCGCACCGTTCGACGTGCCGGCCTCGGTCGACGTGGTGGACGGCGAGCGCCTGCGCGCTGGCGGCCGGCCCGAGATGCAGCTGTCCGAAAGCCTGGCGCTGGTGCCCGGCGTGACGGCGCGCGACCGGCAGAACTGGGCGCAGGACCTGCAGCTGTCCATCCGCGGCTTCGGCGCGCGCTCCACCTTCGGCGTGCGCGGCGTGCGGCTGTACCTGGACGGCATTCCCGCCACCATGCCCGACGGCCAGGGCCAGCTCTCGCATTTCGATTTGTCCTCGGCCGAGCGCGTGGAGGTGCTGCGCGGGCCCTTCTCCGCGCTGTACGGCAATTCGTCCGGTGGCGTGCTGCAGCTGTTCACCGAGCGCGGCGAAGGTCCGCCGGTGCTGACCACCAGCGTCGCGGCCGGCAGCGACGGCCTGCTGCGGCCGGGATTGCGCATCTCGGGTTCGCACGGCGCGCTCGGCTACCACCTGAGCGCCAGCGCGCTGCACACCGACGGCTGGCGCGACCACAGCGCAGCCGACCGCGGCGTCGGCAACCTGCGGCTGGACTGGAAGCAGGCCGAGGGCAGCGACTGGATGCTGGCCGCCAACCTGATGGACCTGCGCGCCGACGATCCGCTGGGCCTGACGCGTGCGCAGTTCGAAGCCGCGCCACGCGGTGTGGATCCATCGGCCCTGCAGTTCGACACGCGCAAGACAGTGCGGCAGGCGCAGCTGGGCCTGGTGCACACGCGTGACCTGGGCGCGGGCCGCAGCTTGCGCCTGATGGTCTACGGCGGCGACCGCAGCACGGTGCAATACCAGGCGATTCCCACCGGCGCGCAGGCGAATCCTCTGCACCCGGGCGGCGTGATCGACCTGGGCCGGCGCTATGGCGGCGCGGACCTGCGCTGGACCGCGCGCACCGAACTTGCCCAGCGGCCGCTGGAGATCGTCGCCGGCCTGGCCTACGACCGGCTGGCGGAGCAGCGCCGCGGCTTCCAGAACTTCATCGGCCCCGTCACTGGCGTGCAGGGCGCGCTGCGGCGCGACGAGGACAACACCGTCAGCAACCTCGACCCTTACCTGCAAGGCATGTGGAAGCCCACGCCGCGCTGGACGCTCACTGCCGGCGTGCGCCACAGCAGCGTGCGCTTCGCCTCGCAGGACCGCTACGTCGCCGGCAGCAACGGCGACGACAGCGGCAGCCTGCGCTACGGCGCCACCTTGCCGGTGGCTGCCGCGATGTTCGCGCTGTCGCCGCAGCTGCATGCGTATGCCAGCTGGGGCCGCGGGTTCGAGACACCAACCTTCAATGAGCTGGCTTACCGCCCGAGCGGCGCAGCGGGGCTGAACCTGAACCTGCGGCCCTCGCGCAGCCGCAACATGGAAATCGGCTTGAAGGGCCGCTCCGATACGCAGGCCGCCGTGCGCACGCAGTGGTCGGCGGCGGTGTTCGACACCGATACGCGCGACGAGATCGTCACGCAGACCAACAGCGGCGGGCGCAGCACCTTCCAGAACGCGGGCGCCACGCGGCGGCGCGGGCTGGAACTGGCATTCGACGCGGCGCTCGCCCCGGCCTGGCACCTGCAATTGGCGCAGACCTGGCTGGATGCGCGCTACCGCGACGCGTTCGCCACCTGCGCCGCCACGCCGTGCATCACGCCGACGCTGGCCGTTCCTGCCGGCAACCGCATTCCCGGCACTACCAAGTCCTTCACCGCCGCCGAGCTGCGCTGGGAACCGGCGCGCGGCTGGCGCGGCGGCCTCGAGCTGCGGCACTCCGGCCGCGTGTTCGTCAACGACACCAACACCGACGCCGCGCCGGCGTTCACCACCTGGGCGGCGCATGCGGGCTACGTGTGGGACGCGGCTGGCTGGCAGTGGCGCGCGCATGCGCGCGTCGACAACCTCACCAACCGCCGCTATGCCGGCTCAGTGATCGTCAACGAGGGCAACGGCCGCTTCTTCGAGCCCGCGCCGGGGCGCCAGCTTACCGTCAAGCTGACGGCGAGCCGGCCGTTCTGACCACCGGCCCCAGGCGCTGCAGCGCGCGCGCGGCCTCGTCCACCAGCGCCGGGCCGCGGTAGATCAGGCCGGTGTAGATCTGCACCACGTCGGCGCCGGCGCGGATCTTGGACACCGCGTCTTCAGCGCTCAGGATGCCGCCCACGCCGATGATGGGAAAGCGCGGGCCGAGCGCGGCGCGCAGCTGCGCGATCACCAGGTTGCTGGGCGCCAGCACCGGCGCGCCGCTCAGCCCGCCGGTTTCTCGTGCGTGCGGCAGGCCTTGCACCGCGTCGCGGCCGATGGTGGTGTTGGTGGCGACCACACCGTCCATGCCATGGCGCTGCAGCGCATCGGCGATGAAGCGCACCTGGGTCTCGTCGAGATCGGGCGCGATCTTCACGAACAGCGGCACGCGGCGGCCGTGCCGCTCGGCCAGCTGCGCGCGGCGTGCGGCGATGGCCGACAACAGCCCGTCCAGCGCGGCGTCGGACTGCAGCGCGCGCAGGTTCTGCGTGTTGGGGCTGGAGATGTTGACGGTGACGTAGTCGGCGTGCGGATACACGCCTTCCAGGCAGGCCAGGTAGTCGTCGGTGGCGCGCTCGATCGGCGTGGCGGCGTTCTTGCCGATGTTCAGGCCCAAGAGGCGGCCGCTGGTGCGGAAATCGGCGCGCCGCACGTTGGCGAGGAACGCGTCCAGTCCGTCGTTGTTGAAGCCCAGGCGGTTGATCAGCGCGTTGGCCTCGGGCAGGCGGAACATGCGGGGTTTGGGGTTGCCGGGCTGTGCTTTCGGCGTGACGGTGCCGACCTCCACGAAGCCGAAGCCCATGGCACCCAGCGCGTCGATGCAGCGCGCGTTCTTGTCCAGGCCGGCGGCCAGGCCCACGCGGTTGGGAAAGCGCAGGCCGGCGAGGTCCACCGGGTCCTCGACGAAGCCGTTGCAGTACGCCCAGCGCAGCGGCGTGGCGTGCAGGCGCGCCAGCGTGCCCAGCGTGAGGTCGTGGGCAGCTTCGGGGTCCAGGCTGAAAAGCAGGGGCCGGGCCAGCGGGTAGGGCAGCAGCGACATGGATAATCTTCGTCGGAACAAACCCAAGGATTGTCGCAAATGGCCTCCATCGAACAGGACGCACTCAAGGCCATGGTGGGCCAGGCGGCGCTGCAGTACGTCGTGCCGGGCGAAATCGTCGGCGTCGGTACCGGCTCCACGGTCAACAAATTCATCGAGGCGCTGGCATCCATGAAGGACCGCATCCGCGGCGCGGTGTCCAGCTCGGTCGCCTCCACCGAGCGGCTGCGCGCCCTCGGCATTCCGGTGTTCGACGCCAACGAGGTCGACGCACTCGCGGTCTACATCGACGGCGCCGACGAGATCGACGGCCGCGGCCACATGGTCAAGGGCGGCGGCGCCGCGCTCACGCGCGAGAAGATCGTCGCGGCCCAGTCGCGCCGCTTCGTCTGCATCGCGGATGCATCGAAACTGGTGCAGGCGCTCGGCAAATTTCCGCTGCCGGTGGAAGTGATCCCGATGGCGACGCGCCGCATCGCACGCCAGTTCGCGGCGCTGGGCGGCACGGCGACGCTGCGCCTGAAGGACGGCCAGCCGCTGGTCACCGACAACGGCCAGCACATCCTGGACGTGACGGGCCTGTCGATCGCCGATCCGCTCGGATTCGAGAGCGACGTGAACCAATGGCCCGGCGTGGTGACGGTGGGCGTGTTCGCCCATCAGAAAGCAGCCGTGTGCCTGCTCGGCACGCCCGAAGGCGTCCGCACGCTGGAGTTCTGACGCTAGAAGCGAATGCCGTTCGGGTTGTCGGCGGTCGGCCCGGCCGGCGCGAGTTCGGGGGCCGGAGCGGCCGGCCGCGGCTGTGCAGGCTGGGGCG
>NZ_JACCWG010000339.1 GCF_013697775.1 Ramlibacter sp.
GCGCTGCCGCGGCCGGCCGGCTGCAGCGCCATGCCGCCGTGAAAGCGCAGCGCCGCCATCTGGCCGCGGCTCAGGCCCAGTGCTTCCACGCAGCCGGGCGCGTCCATGCGCTGCGTGATGGAGCGCACCAGCGGCACGTAGCTGCGCGCGTAGTCCAGCGCGGGCAGCCACAGCGTCATGAGCAGCAGCCAGCACAGCGCCGCGCCGCCGGCCGGCAGCACCAGGCTTTTCCAGATGGCGACCTGGTTGCGCCCGGTGCGCCAGCGCACCAGCCAGCACCAGGCCAGCGTGGCGGCCAGCGCCAGCAGGAAGGCCAGCAGCGAGAAGCTGGGCTGGAAGCCCGGCGCCAGGCGCGCCACGTTGGCCGCGGGCTTGGCCGGAATGCCGGTTTGCAGCGAGATCCACACCACCCAGATCACCACCGCGCAACCGGTGAAGAACAGCAGCGTGAACCAGTCGATCAGGGCCGCGGCGCTGCGCCCGAAGGTGGGCAGTGCGAAGGCGGCGAGCGCGGCGAAGGCCGGCAGGCCGAGCAGCAGCGAGCGGTCGGGCGAGGGCGTGAGCACCGTCGCGGCAACCGACACCAGCGCGAACCACAGCGGCAACGCGACGTGGCGCAGCGTGAGCTGCCGGCGCCAGCGCCACAGCGTCCACAGCGCCAGCGGCCACACCGGCCAGGTGAACCACAGCAGCAGGCGGCCGGCCGAGCGCCATTCGTGCGTCTCGCCCCACACGTTGTCCAGGCGCCAGCGCCACACGCCCAGGCTCCAGGCCAGCGCCGCCACCAGCATGGTGAGCACGGCCACCACGGCCGCCCAGCGCCACTTGGTGCCGCGCGACTGCGCGTCCGACGGATGGTCCAGCAGCACGATCACCGCGCCGCCGGCGCCGAACAGCATGGCCATGCTGGGCGCGCCGCTGAGCGCCAGGCCCGCCAGACCCGCGGCGACGGCGCAGGCCGGCAGCAGCGGCCGGTAGGGCAGGCCGGCCAGGCCGTAGAAGGCCAGGGCCGAAAAGCCCAGCTGCGCCAGCGCGGGCGTGGTTTCGTGCGACAGCTGCGCCAGGCCCAGGCAGGCGATCAGCGCCAGCAGGCCGCCGTCGGCCATGGCACGGGCGTAATCGGTGGGCCGCGCCTCGCCGCCGAAGGCGAAGGCCACTGGCTGCGCGCCGGGTGCGCGGGCGAGGTTGTAGACGGCGTACCAAGTGGCCAGCAGGGCCAGCGCGAACAGCGCGACGAAGGGAATACGGGCGGCGAAGTCCGCCGCCATCCAGCCGGGCGCCAGCCGCATGGCCCAGCCGCCCAACCAGTAGGGCATCAGCGCATCGAATTCGGGGGCGAGCCCCAGCAGCGTGGGCTTGAGCCAGGAGGTGTGGCCCTGGGCCAGCTCGAACATGTAGCCGAGCGCGGCGATGTCGGCGTTCTTCCAGGGCTCGCGGCCAACGAAGCCGGGCACCACATAGGCCAGGCAGAACAGCAGCAGTGCCAGCCGCGGCAGGCGGCGCACCGCGCCCTGGGTCACGATGGCGGGAGTGGGCTGGTTCACGCGCGCGAGTGTGGCACAGCGAAAAAAGAATCAGAAAGGGAGGGCCGAAAAGCAAAAAGGCAGCGCGGTTGCCCGGCTGCCTTCATTGCGCGGAGCGGCTGCTTATTTGGCGCCGGTGCCGGTCGTCTTGCCGAAGCGGTTGCGGAACCTCTCGACGCGGCCGCCCATGTTGTCCACGGACTTCTGGGTGCCGGTGTAGAACGGGTGCGACTCGCTGGAGGTGTCCAGCTTGAACATCGGCAGCTCGCGGCCGTCTTCCGTCTTGCCCATTTCCTTGGTCGGCACACAGGAACGCGTGACGAACTTGAAACCGTTGGACAGGTCCACGAAGAGGACGTCGCGGTAGTTGGGGTGAATGCCTTCTTTCATGGTCTTCCTTGTCAGCTGCGGCAGCCGGACCGGACCATCCGGACTACTTTCCGCGAAACCATCAATTATAGCTTGCGCCAGCCGTCCAGCAGCCTGGAGATCATTGCCCGCCCATGTGTCCGCAGCGCCCGCGGATCGGCGGCTTCCGGCCGCATCAGCGCGATCTCGCAGACCATGGCGTCCACCATGTGGCTGAGCAGCTCGACGTCGTCGCAGGCGTGTAGGCCGGCTCCAGGCAGGCGTCGATGCCGGCGCCCAGCCGGTCCCAGACCTTGCGCTGGCCGCGGGCGCGCGCCTCGATGCTGGCCGAGGCTTCGGTCTGCATGAGAACCACCACGGCGTCGAACAGCGCCGTCTTGTCCGCGAAGGCCTGCAGAAGAACGAGGCCGCGCTGAAGGGCTTCTTCGCCGCCTTTCCGGACTACCAGGTCGTCCTCGACGGCCACGCCGGCAATGGCGAGACGCTGGTCTGCTGGGGCAAGGTGTCCATGACCATGACCGGCGAGCGCTACGGCGTCGTGCCCGGCGGACGCCGCGCGACGCTGCCGGTGTTCATCGCGTTCACTTTCAGGGACGGCCTGATCGCCAGCGAGCGCTTTTTCTTCGACCTGTCGGAGCTGTGCGCGCAGTCCGGCGTGTCCACCGGCGCCGTCCGGCACAAACTGTTCGGCGAGATCCGCTGACTTCACGAAAGGCATCCCATGCCCACCACCCTGGACCCGCGCGTTCGCGCACTCCCCGAGATCCGCACCGAACACCTGTTCGACATCGTGATCGACCTGCAGCCGCAGCTGAACATCGGCAATGGCCCGCTCGGGCGCCGCATGCTGTTTCCCTCGGCGGGCGGCACCTTCCACGGACCTGCGCTGCACGGCGAGGTGCTCCCGGTGGGCGGCGACTGGGCGCTGTTCCGCCCCGACGGCACCATGGTGCTCGACGTGCGCCTGACCCTGCGCACGCACGACGGCGCGCTGGTGCACATGACCTACAGCGGCCGATGGACCACGCCGCCGGAACTGCGCCCGGCCATTGCCGACGCAGCGACGCGGCACCAGGTCGACCCCGCGCTCTACTATTTCCGCACCAATCCGCTGTTCGAAACCGGCGCGAAGCAATACGCCTGGCTCAACGACGTCGTCTGCGTTGGCGTCGGCTACATGGTCGAAGCCGGCATCGCGTACAAGGTGGTGAAGGTTGTCTGACGCGCATCCCCACTCGCAGAGCCGCTGTCGCTGTCGTTACCCCGCCGCCTGGCCGCCGAAGCCCTCGGCACCGCGCTGCTGCTGGTCGCGGTGGTGGGCTTCGGCATCCTGAGCGAGCGGCTCGCGGCCGGCAACACGGCCATCGCGTTGCTGGCCAGCGCGTTGGCCACGGCAGGCGCGCTGTATGCGCTGATCGAGTGGCTGGGCCGCTGTCGGGCACGCATTTCAATCCCGCGGCCAGCATCAGCCACGCAGTGCGCCGCCGCGGTCATCGGCGTCGGTGTTGCCAACGCGATGTTCGAGGCGCCGCTGTTCTCGCTGTCGGCGCACGTGCGCGCGGGGCCGGCGCAGTGGCTCGGCGAATTCGTGGCGACCTTCGGGCTGGTCGGCGCGGTGTGGGTGTGCTCGCGCGTGCGGCCGGCGTCGGTCGCTGGCGTGGTCGCGGCCTACATCGGCGGCGGCTTCTGGTTCACGCCCACGGGTTTCGCGAATCCGGCGGTGACCTTCGCGCGCGCCTTCACCGATTCGTTCTCGGGCATCCGGCTGGTGGACGTTCCGGGTTTCCTGGCGGCGCAGGCCGTGGGAACGGCCGCCGCGGTGCTGCTGTTTCGCTGGATGCTGCCCGGCGAGGCGTGCGCCGCAGCTACCTGCGCTGCCGCTCCGCCCGCTGCTCCAGCACGTTCGTGAACTGCGTGATGAGGGTGGTCAGCGCGAGGTAGATCGCCGCCGTGGTGGCCAGCGTCGCCACCGGCTGGAAGGTCGCGGCCTGCACCCGGTTGCCGACGTTGGTGAGTTCCACCACGCCGATGGCGAATGCGAGCGACGAATCCTTCAGCAGCGCGACCAGGTTGCTGGCCAGCGGCGGCAGCGCGATGCGCCAGGCCTGCGGCAGCACCACCGAGGCCAGCACGTGGGCCGGCTGCATGCCCAGCGCGCAGGCCGCGTCGCGCTGGCCCGCTGGCACGGCCAGCAGGCCGGCGCGGATGGCCTCGGCGTTGTAAGCGCCGACGTTGAGCGACAGCGCCACCACCGCGGCGCCGAACTCGGGAAGGCTCAGGCCCGGCACGATGGTCGGCAGCGCGAAATACACGAACAGGATCTGCACCAGCAGCGGCGTGCCGCGGATCAGCCAGATGTAGGCTGCGGCGATGGTGCGCGGCAGCGGATGCGACGCCGTCTTTGCAAGCGCGGCGGCCAGCCCCAGCGCCAGGCCGATGCTGCCGGAAGCCAGCGTGAGTGCCAGCGTGGTGCGCGCGCCTTGGGCGAACTGCGCCGCGTTGCTGCCGATCGGCTCGGGCAGCAGGGACAGCAACTCGCCCAGGCCCCACAGCAGGGCGACCAGCAGCAGCGCGCTGACCACCAGGGTGGCCTTCGCGCGGCGCTGCCGGTCCCAGGAATGCGGCCACAGGCTCAGCAGCACGCACGGACCTTCGTTAGCGGCAGCGGACGTCTTCGCCGAAGTACTTCTTCGACAGAGCCGCGTAGCTGCCGTCGGCCATGCTGGCCTCCAGCGCCTTGTTCCAGGCCTGGGCCAGGCCGGTGTTGCCCTTTGACGTGGCGGCCGCGATCTTCTCGGTGAACAGCAGCTCGCCGATCTGCAGCTTCAGCTCGGGGTTCTTGCGGCCCGCTTCCAGCGCGGTGAAGCGTTCGGTGATCCAGGCGTCCACGCGGCCGGCCAGCAGCGCGGCGCGCGCGTCCGGGTCGGTCGGGAAGTTGCGGATGTCCTTCAACGTGCCGATCTTCTTGAGCGGGTCGATGTAGGTGGTGCCGGTCTGCACGCTGACGGTCTTGCCCGCCAGGTCTTTCGGACTCTTGGGGCCGCCCTGCTTGGCCACCACCATCGGGCCCGAGCAGTAGTGCGGCGCGGTGAAGGTGACGGCCTTGGCGCGTTCCTCGGTGATGCCGTGCGAGGCGATCACCACGTCCCAGCGGTCCTGCGACAGGCCGGTGAGCAGCGCGTCGAAGCCGACCGTCTTCCACTCGAGGGCGACGCCCATCTTCTTGGCGACCATCTCGGCCACTTCCACCTCGAAGCCGGCCAGCTTGCCGGCGTTGAAGTAGTTGAACGGCGCATAGGCGCCTTCGGTGGCGGCGACCAGCTTGCCGCCGGCCTTCACCTGCTCGATGGTGCGCGCCTGCGCGGGCAGCGCGGCTGCGACGGCAGCCGTCAGCAGCAGTTTCCAAAGCATGTTTTTCATGGGCGTTCCCTGTGTGTTGTTGCGCCCGCGAGTTTAGCCGCGTAGCGCTAGTGTCCTGTCCCGTAAATAACAGGCATTAATCGTGCTTGCTCTTGCGGTATCTTTCGAGCGGAGATACGCAATGAGAACGGGCAGGCCAAAGGCGGATTTGATCTTGTCGGACGAGGAGCGT
>NZ_JACCWG010000398.1 GCF_013697775.1 Ramlibacter sp.
GCGCGCAGGACCGGCCTGAGCGACGGCGGGCGGGCAAACACGCCGTTCATCGGTAGACGATCTCGGCGCGGCGGTTCTGCGCCCAGGCGTTCTCGTCGCCGCCCGGCACGGCCGCCTTCTCCTTGCCGAAGCTCACGGCTTCCACCTGCGAGTCGGCCACGCCCAGCAGATTCAGCGCGCGGCGCACGGCCTCGGCGCGGCGCTGGCCCAGCGCCAGGTTGTATTCACGGCCGCCGCGGTCATCGGTGTGGCCCTCGACCACCACATGCTTGCCGCCGCCGCTCTTGAGGAAGCGCGCATGCGCCTCCACCAGCGACTGGTATTGCGGCTTGATGGAGTTGCTGTCGTAGTCGAAGTAGATGATGCGCGCCACGTTGGCCGGGCCCTGGCCGGCGCTGCCGGTGGGTTCGGCCATCACCGGCGTCACCGTGCTTTGCGTGCCGCTGCCGCCGCCACCCGCGCCGCCGGGGCCGAGGGTGGAGGCGGTCCTGTCTTCGACAGGCACGTCGTTGAGCGGGACGCTGGAGCATCCGGCCATCAATGCCGCCACGGCGGCGGCCAGGAACACGTGCTTGTTCATCGGTTCACTCTCCTGATTCGGTTCTGGAAGGTCTGGAAGTTCATCGCATCATGCCGCGATCAGCGCAGGAACGGGCCCCAGTCGGGCTCGCGGATGTCGCCGCCCTGGCCGGCCAGGCGCGCCTTGATCTTGCCGTCCAGCGTGCTGGTCATCAGCGCCTCGCGCCCGCCCTGCCGGGTGGCGTAGACGAGCAGGCGGCCGTTGGGCGCGAAGCTCGGGCTTTCGTCGGCGGTGGTGTCGGTGATCGACTGGGCGTAGCCGCTCGCCAGTTCCATCACCTGCAGTTTGAAGGCGCCATTGATGCGCGAAATGTAGGCAAGCCAGCGCCCGTCCGGGCTGATGGCTGGCGAAATGTTGTAACTCCCCGTAAAGGTCACGCGCTGCGGCTCGCCGCCGCCCGCGCCCATGCGGTAGATCTGCGGCGCGCCACCGCGGTCGCTGACGAAGTAGATGCTGCGCCCGTCGCTGGAATACACCGGCTCCGTGTCGATGCTGGCCGACTGCGTGAGCCGCCGCGGCTCGCCCCCTTCGGCGCCGATGGTGTAGAGCTGCGAGCCGCCGTCGCGCGTGAGCGTCACGGCCAGCGTGCGGCCGTCGGGCGCCCAGGCCGGTGCGCTGTTGGAGCCGCGGAAGTTGGCGATCAGGCGGCGCCGGCCGCCGGCCACTTCATGGGTGTAGACCACGGGCTTGCGCGATTCGAACGACACGTAGGCAAGGCGCGTGCCGTCGGGCGACCAGGCCGGCGAGATGATCGGCTCGTTGCTGGCAAAGGCGGACTGCGAGTTCTCGCCGTCGGCGTCGGCTACCCACAGCACGTAGCGGTTGCCGTTCTTGGTGATGTAGGCGATGCGGGTGGCGAACGCGCCCTTGTCGCCGGTGAGCTTTTCGTAAATGAGGTCGGAGATGCGGTGCGCCGCCAGTCGCAGGTCGCCGGTGGCGACCACGTAGCTGTGCACCAGCACCTCCTGGCCGCGCACCACGTCCCACAGGCGCATGCGAACGTCGTAGCGGCCGTCGGCCAGGCGCATCACGCTGCCCACGGCCAGCGCGTCGGCGCCCTTTTGCCGCCACGGGCCCAGGTCGGGCCGGCTGGCTTCGTCCAGCGCCGTGCCGGTGCCGTCCACCGCGCGGAACTGGCCGCTGCGCTCCAGGTCGGCCTGCACGATGGCCGCGATCTTCTGCGGTGAGCCATCCTCGCCCCGGAAGGGCACGATGGCGATGGGCAGCTGCGTGACGCCCACGCCCGTGACTTCCACCCGGAACTGCGCCAGCGCCGGCAGGGCCACTGCGCCCCCGAGCAAGCCCATCACGCCGCGGCGGCGCCAAAGTGCGGGTTGGTTCATGCTGCTTCGTCTTTCCTTCATCGATTTAGTTCAGTCACGCGCACATCGACGGCTTCACGCGCCAATGCCAGTCCGGCTTCGGCCCGAATGATGCCGCTTCGCATGCGCGCGTGGACACGTTCACGGTTGGCGTTTTCCCCCAGGCGGCTGCTCTCCGGGTGCCACAGGTGCAGCACTTCGGTGGCAAGAAAGCCGTTCCTGCGCCGCAGGCCTCGGTGGTGCAGGCGCAGCACCAGGTCCGCGTCTTCGTGGCCCCAGCCCGAGAAGCTTTCGTCGAAGCCGTCCACGGCCTCGAAGTCGCGCAGCCACACACCGAAGTTGCAGCTGCGGATGCCCTTCCAGCGAAACCGCTCTTCTACACGCAACGGAGCACCGGGCCAGGACACAAGATGCGTCAGTTTGTTAACGTCGCCCGCCGCGCGCAGCCGCAGCCATTGCGCGAGGCGCAGATTTTGCAGCATCGGCGAATGGCCGAGTACGCGCCGCGTCAGGCCCTCGCTCATCAGCACACGGCTGCCGTTGACGAAGTGGCCGGGCGCGGCCAGCCGAGCGTGCATGGCCGCGAAGTGCGGCGTCGGCACGCAGTCGCCGTCCATGAACACCAGGTAGTCGGCATCGGCATGCGCCGCGCCAAGGTTGCGCGCACGCGCCGCGGTGAAGCCGGTGTCGGGGTGCCACACGTGGCGCACCGGGCAGGCGAAGTACGGCAGGCCTGCGCGCAGCGCCCGCACATGGTCGGCGTGCGAGCCGTCGTCGGCGATCACGACGCGGTCATGCGGACCGCATTGCGGCGCAAGCGCGCGCAGCACCGCCAGCAGGGCATCGGCGCGGTTGTAGGTGAGGACGACGAAGGCCGTCCTCATCGCTGCAGCAGCCACAGCTTCAGGTAGCGGTAGTAGGTGCCTTCGGCGTTGGACACCGCCAGCACGAAGCCCATGCGGCCATCCAGAAAGCCGCGCTGCAGCACATAGGCGCGCAGGAAAGCCCACAGCCCGTGCAGCACCGCCTTGCCCAGCGAGCTGCGCTTGCCGCGCGCCAGGGCGCCCTGCGCGCCGGCCGTGGAATAGCGGTTCAGCTTGTCCAGCACGGATTCGAGGCTGACCACGGTTGCGTGCAACAGGTCGTTCTTCAATTGCGCCGGCGGCTGTGCGGTGACCACGCGCTCGTGCACCGCGTCGTCGGAAAAGCGCGCGGTGCCGCGGCGAAAAAGCCGCGTCACGCGGTCCGGGTACCAGCCCGAATGGTGGATGGATTGCCCGCAAAAGCTGGACAGGCGCGGCATGCTCCAGGCGTCGGCCTGCGGCGCGGCCGCGGCGTCGCCGCGCACCACGGCCAGGATCTCGTCGCGCAGCTGCGGCGTCACGCGCTCGTCGGCGTCGATGGACAGCACCCAGGGCTGGGTGGCGAGCGCGAGCGCGCGGTTCTTCTGCGGCCCGAAGCCGGGCCAGTCGGGGGTTTGCAGGACCTGCGCGCCGGCAGCGCGCGCGATGGCCACGGTGGCGTCGCGGCTGCCGCTGTCGACCACGATGCACTCGCGCGCGAACGCCAGGCTTGCAAGGCATTCGCCGATGTTGGCCTCCTCGTCGCGCGTGATGAGGATGGCGCTCACGGCCGCGGTCTGCGGAGGACCTCCGGATTCACTGGATAATCCACGCATGAAGCCCGATTATGCCCGCGCGCCCCGCCGTGCCTGACGCCATCGCAGAGGCACGCTCCCCGGGCCTGATCGCGCGCATCCGCCGCGTCTTCCCGTACATCGCGCACGTGCGGCGCTTCTGGGCGGTGGTGCTGATCGCGACCATGGTCGGCGCGGCCACCGAGCCCGCCGTGCCGGCGCTGATGAAGCCGCTGCTGGACAAAGGCTTCCACGAGGGCGCCTTCCCGCTGTGGATGGTGCCGGCCGCCCTGCTGCTGCTGTTCGCCATCCGCGGCGGCGCCGGCTTCATCGCCGACGTGGCGCTGGCCAAGATCGCCAACGAAGGCATGTTCTCGCTGCGCCGTGCCCTCTTCGGCCGCATGCTGGATGCGCGCATGGAGATGTTCGGGCGCGAGTCCGCCAGTTCGCTGTCCAACAGCATCGTGCAGGAGATCCAGACCGGCTTCAGCCTGCTGGTGAACGCGCTGACGGCGCTGGTCAAGGACAGCCTGGCGATGCTGGCGCTGCTTGGCTACCTGCTGTACATCAACTGGCAGCTCACGCTCATCGTCGGCTTCATGGGCCCGGCCGTGGCCTGGCTGATGCGCACCGCGTCCAAGCGGCTGTACCGGCTGGCCAAGAGCAGCCAGGCCGCCACCATCGAGCTGGCCTACGCGGTGGAAGAGAACGTGCTGGCCAACCGCGTGGTACGCCTGCACGAGGCGCAGGCAGTGCAGGCCGGCCGCTTCGACAAACTCAGCCTGCAGCTGCGGCGCCTCGCCATGAAATCGGCCGTGGCCTCCGCCGCCATCACGCCCACCATGCACATGCTGTCCGCCGCCGCGCTGTCGGTGGTGATCTGCATCGCGCTGTGGCAAAGCGGCGACGCCATGACGGTGGGCTCGTTCGCCTCCTTCGTGACCGCCTTGCTGATGCTGATCTCGCCGGTGAAGCGCCTGTCCGAAGTCACCAGCCCGATCGCGCGCGCGCTCGCCGCGCTGGAACGCTCCTTCGACCTGGTGGAACAGACGCCTGCCGAAACCGGCGGCACGCATGCGCCGGTACGTGCACGCGGGCACGTGGAGATGCACGGCGTGACGGTGCGCTACCCCGGCGCCGAACGCGACGCGCTGGAGGATTTTTCGCTGGAGATCCGGCCCGGCGAAACGCTGGCGCTGGTGGGGCCCTCGGGCTCGGGCAAGACCACGCTGGCCAACCTGCTGCCGCGCTTCATCGACGCCAGTGCCGGTACCCTGCTGCTGGACGGCCATGCCTTGCCCGACTGGGACCTGCGTGCGCTGCGTCGCCAATTCGCCATGGTCAGCCAGGACGTGGTGATGTTCAATGACACGCTGGCCGCCAACGTGGCGATGGGACAAGAGATCGACCGCGCGCAGGTGGAGCGCGCGCTGGATGCGGCCAATCTGGCGGGCCTGCTGGCGCAGCTGCCCAGGGGCATCGATTCAGTGGTCGGCCACAACGCCTCGGCGCTCTCGGGCGGCCAGCGCCAGCGCCTGGCGATCGCCCGCGCGCTGTACAAGGACGCGCCGATCCTGATCCTGGACGAGGCGACCTCGGCGCTGGACACCGAATCCGAGCGCATGGTGCAGGACGCGCTGCGCCGCCTGATGGCCGGGCGCACCACGCTGGTCATCGCGCACCGGCTGTCCACCATCGAGCACGCCGACCGCGTGGCGGTGCTGGAGCATGGCCGGCTGGTGGAGCTGGGCTCGCACGCGCAGCTGATCGCGCGCGGCGGCCTGTATGCGCGCCTGCATGCGCTGCACGGCACCGAACTGGTGACCGAGCCATGAGCGGTACACAGGCGGCGCCGTTGCCGCCCCAGGCGCATCCCGCCACCGAACGCGCCTTGCAGGGCGCGTTGACGTTTGCGCTGGCGCTGCTGGGCTTTTTCCTGCCCTGTTCCACGGCAGGCACCAGCATCGCGCTGGGCCTGCTGCTGCTGCTGGCGATTCCGTTCGCTCCGCGCATCGCGCGCCAGCCCTGGTCGGCCGAGCCGGTGCTGGGACTCGGCCTGCTGCTGCTGGCCTACATCGCGCTGCGCACGCTGGCCGAGGGCTGGCCCGCCGCGCGCCTGACCGAGGTCAACCGCTACCACGAGCTGCTGATGATTCCGCTGGTGTGGGCGCTGCTGCGCATCGCGCGCGCGCCGCGCGCCCTGCTGCTGGGCCTGATGGCAGGCGCACTGTGGTTCGCCGCGCTGCACTGGCTGGCGCCGCTGTCGCCGCGGCTCGGCGCCTTCGTCGCCAGCCGCCGCATCTCGGCCGGCTTCGGCCTGTCGGTTTGCGCCTTTTTGCTGTTCGAGCACGCGCGCCTTGGCGCGCTGCCGCGTGCCGCCGCCTACGCGGGCGCTGGCTTCCTGGTGGTCACGGTGCTGTTCGCGACCGAAGGCCGCACCGGCCACCTGGTGCTGGTGCTGCTGCTGGCCTGCGCCGCCTGGCGCGCCGCGCCGCG
>NZ_JACCWG010000399.1 GCF_013697775.1 Ramlibacter sp.
AGCGCCAGCGGCGCGTGCTCGTGGCGCAGCAGCCGTGCCAGCAGGGCATGTGCCTGGCGCACCCCGTCCTGCGTGCTGCCTTGGTCCAGGCGCACCCGCATGGGCAGCGTGTTGATCAGCATGCCCAGCATGCGGTTCATGCCTTCTCCGCCCTGCATGCGCCCGAACAGCACCGTGCCGAACACAACGTCGTCGCGCCCGCTCACGCGTGCCAGCACCTGCGCCCACGCCAGGTGGAACAGGCTGGCGGTGGTCACGCCCAGCACGCGCGCGCGCTCGCGCAGCCGCCAGGCCAGGGAGGCTTCCACGCTGCCGGTGGCCTGCGCCACCTCGGAACCGTCGGCATGCACGTCGCCCAGCTCGAAGGGCAGGGTGGGCGCATCCACGTCGCCCAGCAGCTCGCGGAAGAACGCCTCGTGCTCGGCCGCCGGAATACCCAGGCGGGTCTGCGCCACGTAGTTGCGAAACGGCAGCGGCGCGGGCAGCGTGCCGGCCTGGCCGACCAGATGGGCCTGGATCTCGCCGAGCATGCGCTTGAGCGAGGTGTTGTCGTCCATCAGGTGGTGGAACAGCCACAGCATCACCCAGCGGCCGTTGGGCTCATCGTGGGCGATGCAGGCGCGCATCATGGGCGCGCGGCGCACGTCGAGCCGGTAGTGGCGCAGGTCGAAGCGCTCGCGCAGCTGGTCGACCGCGCTGCCGGCCTGGGCGTCCAGGCCGACTTCTTCCACGGCCAGCCAGGCGCTGCGCCAGACCACCTGCACCGGCTCGGACAAGCCTTCCCACAACACCGCGGTGCGCAGGATGTCGTGGCGCTCGATCACCGCCTGCATGGCTTCCAGAAACGCGTCCAGCCGCTCCCGGCTGTCGAAACCGAGCATGGCCTGCAGGAGGTAGACGTCGCCTTCGGTGCGCAGCCGGTGGTGGAAAAGAATGCCTTCCTGCAGCGGGCCGAGCGGGTAGATGTCCTGGATGTTGGCGGCGCCGCCGGGCACCGCATCGGCGATGCACTGGATCTCGGCCTCGCTCAGCCCGACCAGCGGCAGCATGGCGGGGGAAATCAGCGTGCTGCCGGCGGGGATCAGGTTCGCGGGAATCTCGAGCACGTTGCCCGCCGTCGTCACCGTGGCGGCCAGGCCGCACAAGGTCGGCGCAGCGAATAGCGCGCTGGCCTGGGCATGCAGCCCGGCCTGGCGCATCCGCTCGATCAGGCCCATGGCCAGCAGCGAGTGGCCGCCGAGCTCGAAGAAATGGTCGTGGCGGCCCACGCGGTCCACATGCAGCACCTCGGCCCAGATGCCGGCCAGCGCCGTCTCGATCCCGCCCACCGGGGCCTCGTAGCCGCGCCCGGCGTAGGCGCCGCCTTCGGGCGCGGGCAAGGCCTTGCGTTCGAGCTTGCCGTTGCTGGTCAGCGGCAGCGCCTCGAGCATCACGTAGGCGGCCGGAACCATGTACTCAGGCAGCGAGCGGCCGAGATGGGAACGCAGGCGATCCGGCGTGACATCGGCGCCGGCAACGCAGTAGGCCACCAGCCGGCGGTCGCCGGGAACGTCCTCGCGCGCCAGCACCACGGCCTCGCGAACGCCGGGGCATTCCAGCAGCCGCGCCTCGATCTCGCCCAGCTCGATGCGAAAGCCGCGCACCTTCACCTGGGAATCGTTGCGGCCCAGGAATTCGATGCTGCCGTCCGGCAACCAGCGGCCCAGGTCGGCCGTGCGGTACATGCGCGCGCCGTCCTGCGCAGTAAACGGGTCGCGCACGAAGCGCTCGGCCGTGAGGGCCGGGCGGTTCAGATAGCCGCGCGCCACGCCGGCGCCGCCGACGTGGATCTCGCCCACCACGCCCACAGGCGCCGGCCGACCCAGCGCGTCGAGGATGTAGACGCGCAGGTCCGGAATGCGCACGCCGATCGGGCTGGCGCCGGGCCGCTCGGCATCGGCAGCTTCCAGCGGGCGGTAGGTCACGTGCACCGTGGTCTCGGTGATGCCGTACATGTTGACCAGCCGGGTCTGCGCGTTGCCGGGTTGTGCGTACCAGGGCTTGAGCGTGGCGAGTTCCAGCGCCTCGCCGCCGAAGATGACGGCGCGCAGGCGGTGCGCGGGTGTGCCGGCCTGCTGCTGCGCGGTGATGAACTGCCGGAACGCGCTCGGCGTCTGGTTCAGCACCGTCACCCCCTGTTCGCACACCAGCCGGTGGAATTCCTGCGGCAGGCGGCTGGTCAGGTGCGGCACCACCACCAGCCGGCCGCCGTGCAGCAGCGCGCCCCAGATCTCCCACACCGAGAAGTCGAAGGAGAACGAGTGGAACAGCGTCCAGACGTCGCCGCTGCCGAAGTCGTACCAGGCCCGCGTCGCGGCGAAGAGGCGTGTCACCTGCGCGTGTTCGACCATCACGCCCTTGGGCTCGCCGGTCGATCCCGAGGTGTAGATCACGTAGGCGAGGTGCGACGCGGCCGGGCTGGAGGCCTCGGCGGGCATGTTCTTCGCGCCCAGACGGGCCCAGCCGCCGGCGTCGGCGGTCACGTCGATCACCGGCGTGCCTTCACCCAGCGGGCCGCGCAGCGAAGCACGCACGCCCTCGTCCACCTGCGTGTGCGTCAGCAGGGCCACCGGCGCGCTGTCGCGCAGCATGTAGGCCAGCCGCCCGGCCGGATAGGAGGGGTCGAGCGGCACGTAGCCGCCGCCGGCCTTCAGCGTCGCGAGCACGGCCACCACCAGGTCCAGGCTGCGCTCCATGCAGATGGCCACCCGGCTGTCGGGCCGCACGCCGAGCCGGCGCATGTGCCGGGCGAGCCGGTTGGCCCGGACATTCAGCGCGGCGTAGCTGAGTTCCTGGTCTTCGAAGACCAGCGCCACCGCATCGGGCGTGCGCGCCGCCTGCGCTTCGAACAGCTGGTGGATGCAGGGGCCTGCATCGAAGGTGGCCAGCGGGGTGTTCCAGCCCACCAGCAGCTGCGCGCGCTCGGCCGCCGGCATGACGTCCAGCGCGGCGAGCGGCGTGTCCGGCGCGCTTTCCAGCGTGGACACCAGGACTTCCAGCGCGCGGTGCATGAAGTCGAACACGCGCTGCGGCTCCACCGGGGCGCGCACCTGGGCCACCAGGTTGTAGCCGTCGTCGTTCCCGTCGACGGTGAGGATCAGCGGCAGGTTGGTCCGCTCCATGTAGCCAAGGAGCTCGATGCCCTCGAGGGCATGGACGGTCTCGTTGGCCTGCGCGCCGTGGCGGAAATTCAGCAGCGAAGCGAACAGCGGTGCCGGGGCGGCGATGCCGCTGCAGCGCTGGGCCAGCGCCAGCGGCGCGTGCTCGTGGCGCAGCAGCCGTGCCAGCAGGGCATGTGCCTGGCGCACCCCGTCCTGCGTGCTGCCTTGGTCCAGGCGCACCCGCATGGGCA
>NZ_JACCWG010000423.1 GCF_013697775.1 Ramlibacter sp.
GCGACGACCTGGCCCTGATGGAGCGCGACGCCGGCCTCTACGCGAAGCTCTCGATGGGCACACCGCGGGCGGCCGGGCGCACCGCGCCCCGGCGCATCCTGCTGACCGGCGCCACCGGCTTCGTCGGCGGGTATCTGGCGCGCGAGCTGCTGCGCCGCAACGCCGACGTGCAGGTGTTCGCAATTGCCCGCGGCCGCGGCGACGTGCAGTCGCAGCTGATGGAGTCGCTGGCCGAGCGCCAGCTGTGGGAGGAAGGCTTCGCCGGCCGCCTGCATGCAGTCAAGGGCGACCTGTCGGAGGCGCGGCTGGGCGTCAGCAGCGAAGCCTGGTCGCGGCTGGCGCAAGAGTGCGACGCCATCGTGCACTGCGGCGCGCTGGTCAACTTCGTCTACGACTACCGCATGCACCGCGCCGCCAACGTGCTGGGCACGCTGGAGCTGCTGGAGCTCGCCGCGCAGGAGCGCGCCAAGCCGCTGCACTTCGTCTCCACGCTCGGCACGCTGGACCGCGAGGCGGCGCTGCGCAGCGAACCGCTGGCCGAGGACTTCGACCTCACGCAGGGCGTGTGGCCGATGTCCGGCTACAGCCGCTCCAAGTGGGTGGCCGAGCGGCTGGTGCGCAACGCGCGCGGCGCCGGCCTGAGCGCCACCGTCTACCGCCTGGGCGAGGTGATGCCCAGCCCGCTGCACGGGCTGCCCAACCAGCGCGCGCTGACGCACTTTCTGCTGTCGGCCTGCGTGCGCCTGGGCGCGGTGCCGGACGCGGACATCCGCACCGACTGGTCGCCGGCCGACTACGTGGCGCGCCGCGTCGTCGCCGGCGTGTTCGAGCCGGCCGCCTGGAACCGCGACTACCACGTGATCCACCCGGAAAGCGTGTCCATCACCGACGCGCTGGCGCGCTCGGGCATGCCGCTGCCGGTGCTGTCCTGCCGCGACTGGCTGGCGCGGCTCGACGAGGTGGTGGCGGCCACGCAGCCGCTGCCGCGCGAGCTGGCGCTGGTGCGCGGCTTCCTGCCGGACAAGAGCCTGCCGGAGTCCGCGCTGGCCGCGGCCTTCGCCGGGCTGCTCACCGACAACGCGCGGCTGTTCCGGCGCGACGCCACCGCGGCGCTGGAGCAGCCGCACGGCTGGCAGGACGGCCAACTCGATGCAGCCATGGCGGCTTACGTGCGCATGCTGCGCGCGCGCCGCGATGGCGGCGCAACGCTTGAACATTGAAAGGGAAGACAGCATGAAATACCGCAGGATGGGCCGGCTCGGCTGGGAAGTCAGCGAGATCGGCTACGGCATGTGGGGCATCGTCGGCGGGCCCGGCAACTTCACCGCCGGCGCCAACCCCGAAGCCGCGCCGGACTGCCTGGACCTGGCCGTGGATCTGGGCTGCAACTTCTTCGACACCGCGGCGTCGTACGGCGGCGGCGAGAGCGAGAAGCTGCTGGGCCGGCTGCTCAAGCGCCAGCGCGCCAACGGCGGCAAGCGCATCTACATCGCCACCAAGCTGCCGCCGAAGAACCGCGAGTGGCCGGCGCGCCCCGGCGACACGCTGGACGACGTGTTCCCGCCCGAGCACATCCGCGAGTTCACCCACCGCAGCCTGGAGAACCTGGGCGTGGACCGCATCGATCTGCTGCAGTTCCACGTGTGGGAAGACCGCTGGGCGCAGGACGAGCGCTGGCAGCGCGCCTTGAGCGACCTGCGCGCCGAGGGCCTGATCGAGGGCATCGGCATCAGCGCCAACCGCTGGGAGCCGGGCAACTGCCTGAAGGCCATCGAAACCGGCCTCATCGACGTGGTGCAGGTGATCTACAACATCTTCGACCAGGCGCCGGAAGACGAGCTTTTCAAGGTGGCCCTGGAGAAGAACGTCGGCATCATCGCGCGCGTGCCGTTCGACGAGGGCGGCCTGTCGGGCAACCTCACGAAAGACTTGAAGTTCCCGCCGGAGGACTGGCGCGCCACCTACTTCGGCCCGGAGAACCTGGGCCCCACGGTGGACCGCGCCGAGGCGCTGAAGAAAGCGCTGCCGTCCGGCATGACGCTGCCCGAGGCGTCGCTGCGCTTCATCCTGCACCACCCGGCGGTGTCCACCGTCATCCCGGGCATGCGCAAGGAGCCGCACGTGCGCGCCAACCTGGGCACGAGCGACGGCCGTGCGCTGCCGCAGGAGCTGCTCGGCACGCTTCGCAACCACCGCTGGGACCGCAAGCCGTCGTCCTGGTCCGGATGAAGGAGAGACGACCATGAATCCCATCATTGCCATGTGGGCGCACCAGCGCGCCATGTCCACGGCGTTCCTGCGCATGATGATCGAGCGCGGCGACGTGACCGTGATCCACGAGCCGCTGGTCACGCTGGTCGACGAGGGCGAGGTCTCGCTGCCCGACGGCCAGGGCGGCCAGGTGGTGGTGCGCAGCGAGCAGGCGCTGTTCGCGCAGATGCGCGAGCTCGCCCGCGACAAGCCCGTGTTCTTCAAGGACACGGTGGAGCACCGCTACAACTACCTGTTCGAGCACCCGGAGGACGTGGCCGACATCGAGCACACCTTCATCGTGCGCGAGCCGCGCCGCACCATCAGCTCCATGTACAACATGAAGCCGACCATCACCAGCCCGGAGATCGGCTACGAGCACCTGCACGAGATCTTCGAGCTGGCGCGCCGCATGAGCGGCCGGGTGCCCGCGGTGGTCAACGCCGACCGCATGGTCGAGGATCCCGCCCTGGTGGTGCGCCGCTGGTGCGACCGCGTCGGCCTGCCGTTCATCGAGCGCGCGCTGACCTGGAAGGCCGAGGACCGGCCCGAATGGTCGCGCACGCGCAAGTGGCACATGGAGGTGATCAACAGCACGGGCTTCACCCGCCCCTCGAAGGCCTACAGCGACACGGTGGAAACCAACCCCACGCTGCAGGGCTTCTACGACTACCACCAGCCGTTCTACCAGCAGATCGTCCAGCACGCGATCTGAGACCTTCCCGCATTACCGCAAGACCCAACAAAGGAGATTTCCCCATGTCCAGCCAGCAACAAGCCACCCAAGCCACGGAAGCCTCCTCCGGCGAGCTGTTCGCGCGCGCCTTTCGCGCGCAGGGCGCCAACACCGAAGTGCGCTTCGACTTCACCATCACCGAAGCCTTCAAGCCCACGCTGGAGCGCCCGCGCCTGATGGTCAGCCAGCTGTTCAAGAAGCGCCTGGTCGAGCAGGAGCAGAACCGCTTCTGGACCGAGACCCGCCCGCCCAAGACCGACGTGGCCGGCATCTTCGAAGGCCAGCTGCGCCAGGAAGCCACTTTCCGCTTCGGCATGGGCGAGAGCACCATCCGCCCGATCAACGCCTGGGTGCAGATCCCCGAAGGCCTGGAAAAGGACGAGCGCGGCCTGGCCGAATTCATCGACTACCGCCTGCTGGTGCGCCTGGCCACCGCGGAGAACCAGGCGCTGACGCTGGGCCCCGCCGGCCTGCTCAACACCGCCGGCCTGACCCAGGTGCCGTACGACGGCGACTACCTGTCGGGCATCATGGAAGCGAGCAACCTGATCGAGCAGAACGGCGCCACCGCGCACGCCATGATCGTGAACCCGGTGGACTACTACCACCGCATGATGGGCAAGAGCATCCTGGAGGACCTGGCGCGCAACGGTGCCAAGATCGTGCGCACCCGCATGGTCGCGCCGGGTTGCGCCCTGCTGGGCGACTTCGCCGTGGCCGCGCGCATCCTGCACACCGGCAAATCGGTGATCCGCGTCGGCACGCCGCCCAAGGGTACCTTCGCCACCGAAGGGCTGGCCGTGATCGCCGAGATCTACGAAGGCCTGGCCGTGCACCTGCCCACCCACTTCTTCCACGTGAAGCCGCGCGGCTGATGCAAGGGAACACCGCGATGGACGCCCAACCGCAAAGCGGCCTGCGCTTCTACGGGCCCTACATGCCCCTGTTCCTGGGGCTGTTCTTCTGCCACCTGGGCATCGGCGTGACCCTGTCGGTGCTGCCGTTCTACGTGAAGAACGTGCTGAACGGCAGCGACGTCGACGTGGGCACGGTGATCGCCGCCATCGCGGTGGCGGTGGTCGCGGCGCGCCCGGTCGCGGGGCGCCTGTCCGACCGCATCGGCCACAAGGTGCTGATGCTGGCCGGCGCCGTGTTCTGCGCGGTGGCCGGGGCGGCGTACGTCGTCGCGGCCAACGTGCCGACGCTGATCGGCGTGCGCCTTTTACACGGCGTCGGCGAAGGCTGCGTGTTCACCGCCGGCGCCACCTGGCTGGTGCAGCTGGCGCCGACCAACCGGCGCGGCAAGATCATCGGCCTGTACGGCGTGAGCATGTGGAGCGGCGTGACGCTTGGTGCTCTGGCCGGCGCGCTGGTGATGCAGGCCGCGGGCTTCGGCGCCGTGTGGACGGTGTGCGCGGTGCTGCCGCTGGTCGGCCTGGCCTTCATCGCGATGAAGGCGGCGCCGCCGAAGATTCCGGGCGCGGCCAAGACCGCGCTGTTCCCGGCCACCGCGTTCGCGCCGGGCTTCACGCTGGCGCTCGGCTCCATGGGCTACGCGGCGCTGGCCTCGTTCGTGGCGCTGTACATGACCAGCAAGGGCATCGACAACGGCATCCTGGCGTTCAACGTGTTCGGCTTCGCCTACGTCGGCTCGCGGCTGTTCCTCGGGCACCTGCCCGACCAGATCGGCCCGGTGCGCGTGGCGTTCTGGTCGGCGCTGGTGGAGGCGGTGGGCCTGGGGCTGCTGGCGTTCGCGTCCAGCCTGCCGATGGCGGTGGCGGGCGGCCTGCTGATGGGCCTGGGCCTGTCGCTGTTCTATCCGTCGCTGGCCCTGGTGGTGGTGCGCAACACCGAGCCGGCGCAGCACGGTGCGGCGCTAGGCATGTTCACCTCGTTCTGGGACCTGGGCGTGGCGCTGGGCGGCGTGGTGGCGGGCTTCATCGCCACCAGCTACGGCTATCCGCCGATCTACATGGCGATGCTGGCAACGGCCTTGCTGAGCGCGGCCGGCGTGGCCTGGATCGGTAGCCCCAAGCGCGACGTCGTGGCGCAGCAGGGGCGCGCGGCACCTTGAGCGCGGACGCCGACTTCATCGTGCTGGGCGGCGGCATCGCCGGGGCCGCCTGCGGCGCGGCGCTGGCGCTCCACGGCCGGG
>NZ_JACCWG010000025.1 GCF_013697775.1 Ramlibacter sp.
GCCGCGGCCTGCGGCCGCCAGAAGATGCGCCAGGGGCGCAGCAGCGGGCCGGAGCGCAGCCGCTTGGCGACCAGGTCGCCGCGCAGCAGGTGCGGCGCCGCGATCCATTCCGACAGCACCGCGATGCCCATGTCCGCGCGCGCCAGGTCCAGGATGGCCTCGGTCAGCGGGACCTCCTGGTAGTGCAGCGGCGCACCGCCCTTGGAGGCGACGGCGCGATTGAACCAGGTCATCGAGGGTGTCGGCAGGTGGCCGGTGAGCAGCGGCTGGCCGACGAGGTCGTCACGCGTCAGATGGGGCTTGTGCGCCAGCGGGCTCGCGCGGCTGACGACGAACACCACCTCGTCGGCGAACAGCGGCGCGCTGCGAAAGCCCCGCTCCAGCGCCGGCTTGCCGGTGCCCATCGCCACGTCGATCTCGCCGGCATGCAGCGCGCGGTACGGATCCGGCGTGTGCTCCACGGCGATGCGCAACGTGATGCCGGGCAGCGCGCCGCGCAGCTGCTGCAGCACGCCGGGCACCCAGTGGTAGGCGGTGTAGCACTCGCACACCAGCCGCACCTCCTGCGCTGCCTGCGCCGGCCCGACAACCCGCTGCTCCAGGTCGCGCATGCCGGCCATCAACGCCGTGGCGCCCTCCAGCAGCACGCGGCCCGGCCCCGTGGGCTCCAGGCCGCGCGGCGTGCGCTCGAACAGCCGCACGCCCAGCCGCGTCTCCACGGCCTGCAAGGCGCGGCTGACCGCGGGCTGGGTCAGGTGCAGCAGCGAGGCGCCGGCGGCGGTGGTGCGGGCATGCGCCAGCGCGACCACCAGGCGCAGGTCGCGCGCGTCCAGCCGGGGGACGGGCGGCAGGGCAATGTCATTCATGCATTCACTCTATTCCAAAAATGCGTTGGACGCATTGGGGTGCGCCCGCCACACTGCGGCGCATCTGTGAAGGAGAACCTCTTGACGTCCAGCGACCCCGGCGGCACCGCCCGCGTGATCGACCAGTTCAACCAGGCGTTCCAGCGCCACGACCCCAGCCTGCTGCCCGACCTGGTCGCGGAAGATTGCGTGCTGGAGAACACCGTGTCCGCGCCGGATGGGGACCGCCACGAAGGCCGCACCGCGTGCCTCGGCGTCTGGCAGGGCATCGCCGCCGACCGGGAGGGCGCGTTCGAACTGGAGGAAGTGCGCGTGCTGGACGACCACGCCATCGTGTTCTGGCGCTACCGCAGGGGCACGGCCGATGCCGATTCCGTGCGCGGCGTGAACGTCATGCGCGTGCGCGGCGGCCGCATCGTCGAGGGACGCGGCTACGTGAAGGCATCGGGGGCGGCATCATGATGATGAAGCGCTACACCATGAACATGGGCGCCGGCCTCGACGGGCTGCGGCTGGAGCAGGTGCCGCGCCCGCAGCCCGGGCTCGGCGAGGTGCTGGTGGCGGTGCGCGCCGTTTCGCTCAACTACCGCGAACTGTCCATCCTGGTGGACGGCCGTTATCCGCTGCCGGTGAAGCCCGACGTGGTGGCGGTGTCCGATGGTGCCGGCGAGGTGCTGGCACTGGGCGCGGGCGTGGACCGGGTGAAGGTCGGCGACCGGGTGATCGCGTCGATCTTTCCGCGCTGGATCGACGGGCCGTTCCGCATGGAGGTGATCGAGCAGCTCGGAGGCAGCCGCGACGGCATGCTGTCGGAATACGTCTGCCTGCCGCAGGAAGCGCTGGTTCCCATTCCCGAGCACCTCGGCTACGAAGAAGCGTCGACGCTGCCCTGCGCGGCGCTCACCGCCTGGCATGCCGTCACGGCCGCCGGGCCGCTGGGTGCCGGCGAAACGGTGCTGGTGCTGGGAACGGGCAACGTCTCGCTGCTCGCGCTGCAGTTTGCCAGGATGTGCGGCGCGCGCGTCATCGCCACCACGTCGTCGGCGGCCAAGGCGCAGCGCCTGCGCGAACTCGGCGCCGACGCGGTGATCGACTACGCCGCCATGCCGCGGTGGGCGCCCGAGGTGCGGCGCCTGACGCAGGGTGCCGGCGTCGACCGGGTGGTGGAGGTGGCGGGCGGCTCGCTTGCCGAGTCGCTGCAGGCCACGCGGCTGGGCGGCCACGTGTCGCTGGTGGGCACGCGCGGCGGCAGCGCCAGCGTGGACGTCGGCGCGTTGTTCGGCTCGGGCGCCACCATCCATCCGATCGCCGTGGGCAATTTTGCGCAGCTGCAGGCCATGGTCGCCGCAATCGCGCTGCACAAGCTCAAGCCGGTGATGGACGAGACCTTCGCCTTCGACCAGGCGCCGCAGGCATTCCGCTACTACGCCGAAGGCCGGTCCTTCGGCAAGGTCGTCATCCGCGTCGGTGGTTGAGGCACAAGGAGAACTCCATGCAGCGAAGTGCGCAGGCGGTGTGGGAGCGCAGCCTCCAGCAGGGCGAAGGGCGCCTGACCACGCAAAGCGGCAGCCTGTCCGCGGCGGCGTTCTCGTTTCCGACCCGGTTCGGCAACGAGCGCGGCACCAACCCCGAAGAGCTGATCGCGGCGGCGCATGCGGCCTGCTTCTCGATGGCCTTCGCCTTCTTCGCGGAGGCGGCCGGTGCGCCGCCTCTGCACGTCGACACCACCGCGCAACTGAGCTTCGATCTCGGTGCGCAAGGGCCGGTGGTCACGGGTGTGGAACTGCAGCTGCAGGCGTCCGTGCCGGGCCTGGACGTGGCGCGGTTCCAGGAAGTGGCCCAGCAGGCGAAAGCGGGATGCCTGGTGTCGCGCCTGCTGAACACCACCGTGACGCTGCAGGCGCAGCAAGTGGGGACAGCTTGATCGGCTCTGGTCAGCCAAATTGGTACGAGGCTATGGCAACTTGCATGACGTGATCCACGAAGACTCTGCGCCCCACGTCCGCGCCAGCGGCGCCCGCGACCACCATCAATGGAATCAGGTGGTCTTCCCTGGGATGGGCCAGCCGCGCGCCGGGAGCCTCCTGCCAGCGCACCAGCATGTCGTTGCGCTTGCCCGCATCGGGCTCGCTGATGGCGGCATTCAGGTAGGCCTCGAACACCTCGGCGACAGGAGTGGACTGCGACTGGCCGAAGCCGCGCATGTTGTGATACGTCAAGCCGCTGCCGATGATCAACACACCTTCGTTGCGCAGCGGTGCGATGGTTTGCCCGAGGCGGATGTGTTCGGCCGGGTCGTATGTGGATTTCATCGACAGCATGACGACGGGCACATCCGCTTGCGGGTACATCAAGCTCAGGGGGACGAACGTTCCGTGGTCGAAGCCACGGGTGGCGTCTTCCTTGCAGGTCATTCCCGCTGCAGCCAGGAGCGCGCCGACGCGGGAAGCGAGTGCCCGGGAGCCTGGAGCCTTGTACTGGATCTTGTAGGTGTGCTCCGGAAAGCCGGAGTAGTCGTACTCCATGGGCGGGTGGTCCGAGGTGGAGACGGTGAACTGATCTGACTCCCAGTGGCCCGTGATGACCAGGATGGCCTTGGGCTTGCCGGGAAACAGGGCGGGCATCCCTGCAAATTCCCGCGCCGTCTTCGCGAACTGCTGCTTCATGCCGTCAACCCACGGCCACGGGCCGCCCCCGTGGGAGACGAAGAAGGTGGGAAAAGTGGTGATGGTCATTTCAGATCCTTTGGGGCGACGCAGTCGAATGTAGGTCGCGCGTCTACTGCTGACTTGGTCGGATCATCGACAAAACAAAAGGCCGGGACAAACCCGGCCTTTTGGCGTTGCGCTTGGGAGCGGCTTACTTCTGGCTCAGCACCCAGGCGGCCAGCTTCTTGGCTTCGGCTTCGTTGACCTGGCCGTTAGCCGGCATCGGCACCGGGCCCCACACGCCGGAGCCGCCCTTCATGATCTTCACCGCCAGCTTGTCCACTGCGTCTTTCTGGCCGGCGTACTTGGTGGCCACGTCCTTGTAGGCGGGGCCGACCAGCTTCTTGTCCACTGCATGGCAGGCCATGCAGTTCTTGGCCGTGGCCAACGCCTGGTCCGCCATCACGGGGCCCGCCAGCGCGCCAAGCGCGGCCAGCACAATCAGGGCTCGTTTCATCTTTGGGTCCTCTGCAGTTGGGTTACATTGCTTCAACGGCATTGTACTGAGCGTCGTTGACCAGCCCGGCCGTGCGGGCAGGGCGTGCGCCGGTGTTGTCCTGGAGAAGTTGAATGCTGTTTCTCGGAATCGGGATCCTGCTGCTCGCGTTGAAATACCTCGAATTCGGCGTGGTCGCCACCTGGTCGTGGTGGTGGGTGCTGTCGCCCTTCGGCATGGCCTTCCTGTGGTGGACCTGGGCCGACTGGTCGGGCTACACCAAGCGCAAGGCAGTCGAGCGCGACGATGCGCGCAAGCAGGCGCGCATCGACAAGCAGCGCGAGAACCTCGGGCTGGTCATCAAGAAGAAGAAGCGCTGATCCCCGTTCGGGCTGAGCCTGTCGAAGCCCTTCGACAAGCTCAGGGCGAACGGAGTGCGCTTCAAAAACTGTCCAGCACCGCGCCCTTGCTCGCGCTGGATGCATTGAACGCGAACTTGGCCTGCACGCCGCGCGTGTAGCGCGGTGCCGGCGCGGTCCACGCCGCGCGGCGCTTCGCGATCTCCTCCTGCGGCACGTTCAGCTCCAGCAGCAGCTTGCGCGCGTCAATGGTGATGGCGTCGCCTTCGTGCACCAGCGCAATGGTGCCGCCGGCCGCCGCTTCGGGAGCCACGTGGCCGACCACCATGCCCCAGGTGCCGCCGGAGAAGCGCCCGTCGGTGATCAGGCCCACGCTCTCGCCCAGGCCGGCGCCGATCAGCGCCCCCGTCGGCGCCAGCATCTCCGGCATGCCGGGGCCGCCCTTGGGACCCAGGTAGCGCAGCACCATCACGTCGCCGGCCTTGATCTTGCCGTCCAGAATCGCCTGCAGCGCCGACTGCTCGTCGTCGAACACGCGCGCCGGGCCGGTGATCACCGGATTCTTCAGGCCGGTGATCTTCGCCACCGCGCCTTCGGGCGACAGGTTGCCCTTGAGGATGGCCAGGTGCCCCTGCGCGTACATCGGGTCGGACAGCGGCCGGATCACGTCCTGGTCGGCGCGCGGCGCGTCGGGAATGTCCTTCAGCACCTCGGCGATGGTCTGGCCGGTGATGGTGATGCAGTCGCCGTGCAGCAGGCCCGCGTTCAGCAGCAGCTTCATCACCTGCGGAATGCCGCCGGCCATGTGTAGGTCCACCGCCAGGTACTTGCCCGAGGGCTTCAGGTCGCAGATCACCGGCGTCTTCTGGCGGATGCGCTCGAAGTCGTCGATGGTCCACTCGACCTCGGCCGCGTGCGCGATCGCCAGGAAGTGCAGCACCGCGTTGGTGGAGCCGCCGGTGGCCATGATCACCGCCACCGCGTTCTCGATGGCCTTCTTGGTGACGATGTCGCGCGGTTTGATGTCCTTCTTGATCGCCTCCAGCAGCACCTTGGCCGATTCCTTGGCCGAGTTCTGCTTTTCGTCGTGCGGATTCGCCATGGTGGACGAGTAGGGCAGGGAAATGCCCAGCGCCTCGAAGGCCGAGCTCATGGTGTTGGCGGTGTACATGCCGCCGCAGGAGCCGGTGCCGGGAATGGCGTGCTGCTCGATGTCCTTCAATTCCTGGTCGCTGATCTTGCCGGCGGAGTTCTGGCCCACCGCCTCGAACACGCTCACGATGTTCAGGTCCTGGCCCTTCCACTTGCCCGGCAGGATGGTGCCGCCGTACACGTAGATGGACGGCACGTTGGCGCGCAGCATGCCCATCAGGCCGCCGGGCATGTTCTTGTCGCAGCCGCCGACCACCACCACGCCGTCCATCCACTGGCCTTGCACGCAGGTTTCGATGCAGTCGGCGATGACCTCGCGGCTGACCAGGCTGTACTTCATGCCTTCGGTGCCCATGGCCATGCCGTCGCTGATGGTGGGCGTGCCGAAGATCTGCGGGTTGCCGCCGGCTTCCAGGATGCCTTCCACCGCCGCGTCGGCCAGCTTCTGCAGGCCGCTGTTGCACGGCGTGATGGTGCTGTGCCCGTTGGCCACGCCGACCATCGGCTTGCCGAAGTCGGTTTCCTTGTAGCCCATGCCGTAGTACATGGAGCGATTGGGCGCGCGCGACTTGCCCTGGGTGATGTTGTCGGAACGCAGGTGCAGCTGGATGGGCTTGGATTGCATGGTGTCTCTCCGCCACCGTTCGCCGAACGGTGTGTTTGAACGGTGTGTGTATGAAAGACGCCAGGATACGCCGGCCGACTGATTCCCTCCAATCCATTCCGCAGGTCCAATTAATATGCGGTGCATATGAGCGAATCCCCGATTGAGCTGCGGCTGTGGCGCCAGTTCGTCGCCGTCGCCGAGGAATTGCACTTCGGCCGCGCGGCCCATCGCCTGCACATGACGCAGCCGCCGCTGACGCAGGCCATCGCGCAGCTGGAGCGCGCCATCGGCGCGCGCCTGTTCGACCGCACCAAGCGCAGCGTGCAGCGCACCGCCGCCGGCGAGGCGCTGCTGCCGCAGGCGCGCGAGC
>NZ_JACCWG010000426.1 GCF_013697775.1 Ramlibacter sp.
GCGACGACCTGCCGCACGGCCTGCCGGGCCTCGACACCGGGCTGGGCCTGTCGCACATGATGGGCAAGAAGCCGCTGTACATCGCCATGCTGCGCCGCTACATGGAAGGCCAGAAGCACGTCTGCGCGCAGATCCACGACGCGCTGGCCATCGGCGACATGCCGACGGCCGAGCGCGTGGCCCACACCACCCGCAGCGTGGCCGGCAACCTGGGCGCGACCGCGGTGGAGGAACTGGCCTCGGCGCTGGAGCGCGCGCTGAAGGACTACGCGCCGCCGGTGGAAGTGCAGCAGCGGCTGCTGGAGCTGGAAACGGCGCAGGCCGCGCTGATCGGCGAGCTGGAAATGCACTTCGTGGCGGAACCGGCCGCCTCCTGACAAACACCCTGGCGCCGCCGGTCCATCCGGCTACCATGGCCCCCAGCCCGCCGTCCGCGCGGTCGCCCAGGAGGAGCCATGACCCAAGCCGCCGTTCTGCAGAATGCAGCCCGCCTTTTCACGCCCAACGACGCCGCGCTGCTCCAGCAGCACCTGCAGGCGCTCGTGACGGTGGAATTTCTGACCATTCCGCTGTACCTCACCGCCGTCTACTCGTTCACCGAGGCCGCGCTGGCCTGGTCGCCCGACGGCGGCAAGACCACGCCGCTGTACGCCGCGCAGCAGGAGGTGCTGTCGGTGGCGGTGCAGGAGATGCTGCACCTGCAACTGGCCGGCAACATGTGCAATTCCTTCGGCGTCACGCCGCAGATTCCGCAGCTGAACGTGGCGCCCGGCGAGGTCATCACCGTGCCGCACCTGGAGCCCACCGCCGGCACGCCGCTGACCACCACCATCGGCAACCTGCCGGCCGTGATGGAGGCGCTGATCGCCATCGAAAAGCCCGCCGGCAGCGACTTCCCGCCGCCCAACCCCCAGGTGGTCTACCAGTCGATCGCCGACCTCTACCACGCCACGCTCACGCTGCTGAGCCGCTATATGCGCGCCTACGCCAACGTGAGCCCCGGCGACGATCCGCACTTCCAGCCGGACCACCTGCAGGTGAACTACGCGACCTTCGCCAGCACCTACCCGATGATCCCCACCATCTCCACCCGCACCGACGTGGGCACGGTGGCCAACGCCATCACCGACCAGGGTGAAGGCGGGCTCGTGGCGTCCACCGTGGGCGGCCTGTTCCGCTCGGGCGCCGACGGCGAGGTGCTGCCGCAGTTCCAGCCGGTGAAGGGCAGCCGCTTCGCGCGCTGGGGCGCCAAGACGCACTACACGCGCTTCGTCGACGTGAAGGCGGTGATCGACCAGATCGCCGCGCTGGACAAGACGCCGATGGTGCACGCCGCCGACGACCCGCGCCTGCCCGGCAACGCCTCCATGTTCTACCAGCCCAACGGCGTGCAGTCGCCCGACCTGCCGTCCTGGGCGCCGCGCGCGCCCGTCCTGCAGGGCTGCGCCTCCACCATCTGGAGCTACCTGATCGACGCCATGCAGCAGGGTTTCGCCGGCGGCACCCTGAGCCCGAACAGCGGCCAGACCGCCACCAGCCCGGGCTTCAACGACGCGATGCTGGCGTTCAAGTACGTCACGCCGCTGGTGTGGCAGTACGGCCAGGTGATCGGCTACCAGTACACCGCCGGCGTCACCGGCGCGCAGGCGGCGCAGGCGATGGACACGGCCGACCCGCTGTCGCTGTTCCACTGGGACGAGACCACCGCCAACCTGCGCGCGCAGTGGACCGCCGACGGCGTCGCGCTCAACGCCTGCCAGGGCCTCAACACCTGCAGCGGGCGCGGCTGGGGCGGCATCGCCACTGCCGCGGGCAACGGCGCCTGCGCCACCGCCGACCTGCACACCTGCGGCGGCGGCAACGACTGCGGCGCGCAGGGCGGCTGCGGCTTCCTCTCCAGCGTGCAGGGCGGCGGGCTGCTCGGTCCGGCCGACCAGTGGATCCCGTCGGAGAACATCGGTGCCGGCACCGGCGGCTGCCAGACGCCGATCAGCACGCTGCAGATGTTCGACAGCGGCGCCACCGCCACCATCAATGCCCAGACCGGCGAAGGCTGGACCGACGCGGCCAAGGCAGCGCTGGTGGCGCTGGAAGGCACGTCGGTCTGGCAGCAGGCGCGCAAGCTGTTCGCCGCCAGGCAGGGCAGCGCGCTGCCGCAGCCGCTGGCGTCCGGCGC
>NZ_JACCWG010000437.1 GCF_013697775.1 Ramlibacter sp.
GTGCGACCGAAGCGGTGCACGTAGTCCTCGGGCAAGTTCGGCATCTCGAAATTGACGACGTGCGGCAACTGGTCGATGTCGATGCCGCGGGCGGAGATGTCGGTCGCGCCCAGCACCTGCAGGTCGCCCTTCTTGAAGTCGGCCAACGCCTTGGTGCGCGCGGTCTGGCTCTTGTTGCCATGGATCGCCATCGCCGTGACGTCGTGCTTCAGCAGGTGCTCGACCAGGCGGTTGGCACCGTGCTTCATGCGCGTGAAGACGAGCACCTGGTGCCAGTCGTTTTCCTTGACGAGGTGGACCAGCAGGTCCTTCTTCATCTCGCGGCCGACCGGATGCACCTTCTGCGCGACGAGCTCCGCGGTCTGGTTGCGACGCGCCACCTCGATCAGCACCGGCGCGTTCAGGAGCCGGTCGGCGATTGCCTTGACCTCGTCGCTGAAGGTGGCCGAGAAGAGCAGGCTCTGCTTCTTCTGCGGCAGCACCGCGAGCACCTTCTTGATGTCGTGGATGAAGCCCATGTCGAGCATGCGATCGGCTTCGTCGAGGACGAAGATCTCGACGTGCGACAGGTCGAGCGTGCGCTGGCCGTGGTGGTCGAGCAGGCGACCCGGCGTGGCGACGAGGATGTCGACGCCGCGGCGCAGCTTGTCGACCTGCGGCTGCATGCCGACGCCGCCGAACATGACCATGCTGGTCAGCTTCGAGTGCTTGCCGTAGGTGCGGACGCTCTCCTCGACCTGCGCGGCGAGCTCGCGCGTCGGCGTGAGGATGAGGCAGCGGATGGGCAGCTTGCCGCGCGGGTCGCGTACGGCGGGCTGGGCCATGAGGCGGTGCAGCAGCGGCAGGACGAAGCCTGCCGTCTTGCCGGTGCCCGTCTGGGCACCGCCCATGACGTCGCCACCGGAAAGGACGGCCGGGATGGCCTGCGACTGGATGGGGGTGGGGGTGGTGTAGCCCGCTTCGTGCACGGCACGCAGCAGCGGCTCGGCGAGGCCGAGGGAATCGAAAGACATGGAAAGTTTCTGCCAGGAATCATCGGCCTGCTGCTCGTGATGACGAGCGCCAGTCGAAGGCAGACGGGGGAGGGGAGTCGGAAGCGACTGCGTCGACGCTGACTGGAAACGATCGCGACGCGAGCCGTCATTGTAGTGGAGGCCGCCTTTGCTCGTCGGGGAACTGGGGCCGCCGGACCGCGCTGTTCCCGGCATCGCCGGCTCGGCACGCCGCTCGGCGACAATAGACGGTTCGGCCCCGGGTCCTCCGGCGTGCCCCGTTCCCTCCAGCAAGGCAATTCATGGCTCAGTACGTCTTCACGATGAACCGCGTGGGCAAGATCGTTCCGCCCAAGCGCCAGATCCTCAAGAACATCTCTCTTTCGTTCTTCCCCGGGGCGAAGATCGGCGTGCTCGGCCTGAACGGCTCCGGCAAGTCGACGCTGCTCAAGATCATGGCCGGCATCGACACCGACATCGAAGGCGAAGCCACCCCCATGCCCGGCTTGAAGATCGGATACCTGCCGCAGGAGCCGCAGCTGGAGCCCGAGCAGACCGTGCGCGAGGCCGTTGAAGGCGGCATGGGCGACGTGCTGGCCGCCAAGGCGCGGCTGGAGGAGGTCTACGCCGCCTACGCCGAGCCGGACGCCGACTTCGACAAGCTGGCGGCCGAGCAGGCCGAGCTGGAAGCCGTCATCGCGGCGGCCGGCGGCGGCGACGCGCACCAGCTGGAGATCGCCGCCGACGCGCTGCGCCTGCCCGACTGGGACGCCGTCATCAAGAACCTGTCGGGCGGCGAGAAGCGCCGCGTGGCGCTGTGCCGGCTGCTGCTGTCCAAGCCCGACATGCTGCTGCTGGACGAGCCCACCAACCACCTGGACGCCGAATCGGTGGAGTGGCTGGAACAGTTCCTGGCGCGCTTCGCGGGCACGGTGGTGGGCATCACCCACGACCGCTACTTCCTGGACAACGCCGCCGAATGGATCCTGGAGCTGGACCGCGGCCGCGGCATCCCCTACAAGGGCAACTACTCCACCTGGCTGGAGCAGAAGGAAGCGCGGCTGGAAACCGAGCAGCGCACCGAGGACGCCCGCACCAAGGCGATGAAGAAGGAACTGGAGTGGGCGCGCTCCAACCCGAAGGGGCGCCAGGCCAAGAGCAAGGCGCGCCTGGCCCGCTTCGAGGAACTGTCCGACTTCGAATACCAGAAGCGCAACGAGACCAACGAAATCTTCATCCCGGTCGGCGAGCGCCTGGGCCACGAGGTGATCGAGTTCACCGGCGTCAGCAAGTCCTTCGGCGACCGCGTCCTCATCGACAACCTGAGCTTCAAGGTGCCCGCCGGTGCCATCGTCGGCATCATCGGCCCCAACGGCGCGGGCAAGTCGACCCTGTTCAAGATGATCTCCGGCAAGGAGAAGCCGGACTCGGGCGAAGTGAAGATCGGCAAGACCGTGCAGATGGCCTTCGTCGACCAGCATCGGGACGATCTCGGGAACGACAAGACCGTGTGGGAGGACATCTCGGGCGGCCTGGACCTGATCCAGATCGGCAAGTTCACGATGGCTAGCCGCGCCTATTGCGGCCGCTTCAATTTCAACGGCGGCGACCAGCAGAAGAAGGTCGGCCTGCTGTCGGGCGGCGAGCGCGGCCGGCTCCACCTGGCCAAGACGCTGCTGCAGGGCGGCAACGTGCTGCTGCTGGACGAGCCGTCCAACGACCTGGACGTGGAAACGCTGCGCGCGCTGGAAGACGCGCTGCTGGAATTCGCCGGCAGCGTCATGGTCATCAGCCACGACCGCTGGTTCCTGGACCGCATCGCCACCCACATCCTGGCCGCCGAGGGCGACAGCCAGTGGGTGTTCTTCGACGGCAACTACCAGGAGTTCGAGGCCGACAAGCGCAGGCGCCTGGGCGAAGAGGGCGCCAAGCCGAAGCGGGTGCGCTTCAAGGCCCTGAAGTAGGCCAGGCGCCGTGAACCAGGCCCTGTACCGCGCGCTGATGAAGGAGGCTGCGGCCCAGGGCCGCACCCTGATGCAGCGCGTGGTGGCGCGCGCCGCGCTCGACATGCCGCAGCACGCGGCCCGCTCGCCCGACGTGGTGGAGCGCAACCTGCTCGCCGACGCGGCGAAATGGCTGGTCAAGCACGAGCACGCGCTGTGCGAGGCCTATCCGCAGGCGCTGCTGGCGGGCTTCGCGCACGCCATCGCGGGGGACGGGCGCAACGCCTCGGCGCTCAGCTTCGACACGCTGGAGCTGATGGGCGACGACCAGATGCAGGAGAACGTCGACCTGGTGCGCACCCAGCAGGTGGTGCAGAACGCGGTGGACGCCGAACTGAGCGAGCTCAACGCGCTGGTGTGCGCGGTGCAAGGCCTCAAAAGCGTGCGCGCCGAGCGCAACCCGCTGCGCCCCGAGGTGTATGTGCGCAGCCTGCACACCGTCACCCAGGAAAGCCCGGTGCCCGCCAGCGTGCGGCGGCGCTGGCTGCTGCACCTGGGCCAGGCGATGGGGCCGGAGCTGGCGCGCACCTACCAGGAGCTGAGCGCCATGCTGCGCGCCCAGGGCGTGGGCGAGGCGGTGTTCGACGTGGTGGTGCCGAAGGCGGAGACCACGCAGCCCGCGCCCCTGGCGCCTGCGGCCACCGGCCAGCAGCAACAGAAGACGCTGCTGAACCTGCGCGAGCTGCGCCGGCTGCTGGCGGGCGAATCGCCCGCCGCGGCGATGCCGTCCGATGCCAGCGGGGGCCATGCTGACTTCTCCGCCACGGTGCCCGCGGCGCTGGAGGCCTTGCAGGAGATGCGGCAGGTCGACCAGGTGATGCAGCGGCTGCGCCAGCGCCAGGCCGCTGGCGGCCTGGATGCCGGCGCCGGCATGCCGGCGCTGCGCGAGGCCCTGCGCAAGGAGGCGCGCACGCCAGCGCAGGCGCTGGGGCTTGAAGTGGTGCAGCTGATGGTGGAGAACATCGCCGGCGACGCGCGCCTGCTGTCGCCCGTGCAGCAGGCGGTGCGCGACCTGGAGCCCGCGCTGCTGCGCCTGGCGCTGTCCGACCCGCGTTTCTTCAGCGACAAGCAGCATCCCGCGCGGCGGTTGCTGGACGAGATGACGCAGCGCAGCCTGGCCTGGCCGTCGGCCGACACGCCGGGCTTCCGCGCCTTCCTCGATCCGCTGCAGCAGGCAGTGGAGGCCCTGCTGGGAACCCGCGTCGGCGGCGCCGAGCCGTTCGACTTCGCGCTCACCACCCTGCGCGACGCCTGGGGCGACGCGCAGCAGCGCGACAAGCGCGTGCGCGAGAAAGCCGTGCGCGCGCTGCTGCAGGCCGAACAGCGCAACCTGCTGGCCGAGAAATTCGCCAAGGAGATGCGCGGGCGCACCGACATCGCTGGCGTGCCGCGCCAGATCGCGCACTTCGTCACCGGGCCCTGGTGCCAGGTGCTGGCGCAGGCGCGCCTGTCGGACACCGGCGGCGCGGCCGATCCGCACGGCTACGCGGCGGCGGTGCCCGAGCTGCTGTGGAGCGTGCAGCCGGCGCTGGCGGCGGCCAATC
>NZ_JACCWG010000454.1 GCF_013697775.1 Ramlibacter sp.
AGGCATCCCACTGCGCGCGGCTCGGCGCGGTGCCGTCCCACCAGGCTTCCAGCAGCAGGCTCTGCTTGCTCTCGCCGACCCAGCGCGCGCCCACCAGCGCCTGCGTCGGACGGCGCACCGTCGCCGGCTGCCAGGGATTGGCGGTCACCAGCACGGTAGGCGTGGGTTGCACGGCCAGGGTGTCGGCCTCGGCCATGTAGCGCGCCGAGGCATGCACCTCGAGCGCGTCGGTAGCGACCCAGGCGACGGCGGCGCCCAAGCTGCCGCCGGTGCGCCGTCCCCAGCGCGCGAATCCATGCCAGTCGGCGGCGCCGTTGCGCATGTAGAAGCGCCCGGCCAGCGCCGGCTCCTCGGGACCGCGCGCGGAGCGACCGTTCTCGGGATTCACCAGCAGCACGGTGGCGGCGGTGTCGGCGCCGAAGTAGTCGGCCATCAGCACGGTGCGGCCGACCGGCAGCACCTGCACCAGCGGGCGGCGCGGCTCCTGCTGCACCACGTCGTTGGGGCGGAAGCCTTCGCCCACGTCCCACGAGACGATACGGCGGCCGCCCGTCAGCTGCCAGGCGCCCTGGCCGCCGCTCGCGTACAGCTCGTTGAAGCGGGCCCAGCCATGCTCCGCGCCGTGGTCGGAGAAGCGGTGGCCGAGTGTCGCCACTGCATGGAAAGGACCCAGGCCTCCGCGCAGTTCCACCTGCGGCGCGGCCGTCCATCCTGGCTGGGTGGCGATGCCCGGCGCCAGCGTGTTGGCCTGCGCGATCGGACCGCGACCGGCCGCCTGGCTGCCGATCACGTCGATCCGCAGTTCGCCGCTGAATTCTTCGGCCCGCGCCGCGTCTTGGCCGAAGGCCAGGCCGAGCGCCAGCACGAGGGGAAGTGCACGGAAAGCCATGGGTGTCATTCCAGCGAGGTATTGCGAACCAGGTACATCGGGTTCAGCCAGGTTTCGGGCACGGTGTGCGGCTTGCGGTCCAGGTAGCGCACCTGCGTCTGCTTGTGGTTGGCGATCTGGTCCTGCAGCAGCATGGCCGACACGATGTTCGGGTTGGCGCCGTCCAGCACGAACTGCGCGCGCTTGGCCAGCTTGTCGGACTGCACGTAGAGCTCGGCCTTCACTGGCTCGCGGCGCGCCTTGCCGATCCACAGCTCGATGCGCTGGTACGTCACCGCCTTGCGCGTGGCCTGCAGTGTCAGGTGCAGGCAGTCGCGCGCCGGCTCGCCGCAGCGCTCCTCGGCGGCGACGGTACCGGTGTAGTCGTCGGCCCAGCTCATGGCGGCGATGTCCGCGGTGCTGGCGTCGCCCAGCAGCTTCTGCATCGGCGTGATACGCAGCGGCCGCTGGCTGCCGGGCAGTACAAGCCAGAAGTCGTCGCCCGACATCAGCACCTTCTGGCCTTTCTCGGCCGGGCTTTGCATCAGCACCAGCGACTGGTGGTTGGTCTGCGCGAACACCGTGTACAGGCGCTCCTTGTCGACCGAGCCGTCGGCGTTGAGCACGGACACCTGGGTGTCGACGCGCGTGTTCTGGCTGGCAACGCGGTAGCGGTCGGCGGCTTTCAGCAGGGCGCCCACATCCTGTTCCAGCGCGAACGCGGGCAGGGTGGTGGCGATGGCGAGGGCGGCGGCAGCCACCCAGCGGTTGGTTGTCATGGTGGGATCTCCAGGGTTCAGGTATGGGCCAGCGCCGCGACCACGGGCGAATGGACGGTCTTGCGCCCGATCCAGGCCGAGGCCAGCATCGCCAGCGCGACGATGGCCAGCAGCGTGGCGCCGTACACCAGCGGATCGAAGGCGATGTTCAGCGGGTAGCCGCGCGAGCTGCCCGGCGGCGGCGGCATCTGGATCGGAACCAGGTACAGCATCAGCGACGCGGCGCCGGCCAGCATCGCGCCGATCACCGCGCCCGAGCCGCCCAGCACCATGCCTTCCAGCGCCAGCGTCTTGAGCAGTTGCGAGGGCAGGGTGCCGAGCGCACGCAAGGTGCCAATCTCGCGGGTGCGCTCGATGATCGCCATCGCCATCGCGTTGGTGACCACGAACACCACGATGACGCCGATGATCAGCCCCAGCGCCCCGAAGATGCGGTTGTAGAGCGCGCGCACCGAGCGGTAGAACACCGCCTGGTCCAGCCAGGTCTGCACCTGCAGCGCGGGGAGCGCCGCGGCCAGCCGCTGGCGCGCCGGCGCCACCGCGTCCATGTCGCGCAGGAACACGCCCAGGGTGGTCACGCGCTGCGTGTTGAGAAGCCGCTGCGCGGTGGCGACGTCGGTATAGACCAGGCGGTTGTCGATGTCGGGAATGCCGTAGGAGAAGATCCCCTTCACCGTCACGTCCAGCGCGTTGAGCGCGCCGTCCTTGGTGCTGGCCAGAAGCGTCAGGTTGCTGCCGGCGCGTGCTTTCAGGCTGCGCGCCAGGCCTTCGCCCAGCATCACCTCGGCGTTCTTCGCGCCGGAGGCCAGCACGTCGCCCGCCACCATGTTGAGGAACGGCCCCTTCACCGAGAACTCGGCGTCGGGCTCGACGCCGTTGGCCAGCATCACGGTGGATTTCTCGCCGTTGCTGATCAAGCCGTTGAACACCACGCGCGGCAGCACCTGGCGTACGTCCGGGTCGGCCAGCAGCTGCCGGCTGAGCGCCTGCACGTCGTCGATGCCGTGCTGCAGCGGCGTTTCCTCATCCTGCGTGAACTGCGCCGGCTGGCCGATGACCAAGTGCCCGGTGGTGCGCGCGGCGGCCTGCGCCAGCGCCTGGTAGACGGACAGCGCGAAGCCGCTCGCCAGCAGGATCGCGGCGGTGCCCAGCGCCGCCACGGCCACTGTCACCAGCGAGCGGCGCCGGTTGCGCTGCGTGTTCTGCAGGGCGAATGTGAGCCATTTCATTGCAGGCTCCCGTCCAGCAGCGCCACCACGCGGTCGCAGCGCCGGGTGAGGCGCGCGTCGTGGGTGGCGATGACGAAGGCGGCTCCCTCGGCCTGGCAGCGCTCGCGCATCAGGTCCAGCACCTGGTCGGCGGTGCGCGAATCCAGGCTGGCGGTCGGCTCGTCGGCGATGACCAGTCGCGGGCGCTTGATCAGCGCGCGGGCGATCGCCACGCGCTGGCGCTGGCCGCCCGACAGCGCGTCGGGTCGGTGGCGCGCATGCGCCCCCAGGCCCACGCTTTCGAGCTGGGCGGCCACGCGCTCGCGCCGCTCGGCCGCCGGCACGCCGGCGATGAACAGCGGGTAGTCCACGTTCTCCTCCACCGTCATCACCGGCACCAGGTTGAAGCCCTGGAACACGAAGCCCAGCGCGTCGCGCCGCAGCAGCGTGCGCGCGGTTTCGTCCAGCGCGCCCACCGCCTGGTCGCCCAGCAGCACCTCGCCGCTGTCGGGCATGTCGATCAGCCCGCACAGGTTGAGGATGGTGCTCTTGCCGCTGCCGGAAGGCCCGGTCAGCGCCACCAACTCGCCGGGCTGCACGGCCAGGTCCACGCCCTGCAGCGCTGGAATGACGTGTTCGCCCAGCCGGTAGGTCTTGCGCACGTTGCGCAGCTCGATGACGGCGCCGCTCACGGGGCCACCTCGCGCAGCTTGGCTTTTGCGGTTTCGGTCTGCGGCGCGCCCATGGCAATCACCTCGCCCAGGTAGCGCCGCGCCTCGGGTGTGCGCTTCTGCTCCACCGCCAGCTCGCCCGCGCGCAGCAGCACCTCGCCGCGAAAACCCGCCGGCGCCGCCGCGAAGGCGGGGCTGTCCAGCACCTCGCCCAGCAGCTTGGCGCCGCGCGCGCCGCGGTTCATGAAGCCGGGCACCACCAGCATGGTGCTGGCGGCCACGTACTTCAGCTCCAGCGCGCCGGGCGTGCCGCGCTGCGCCGGCAGGTTGGGCGTGGCCGCGGCCAGTGCCAGTGCCTTGTCGATCTGCGCCAGGCCGTCCTCGGCGTAGGACAGTTTCTTCCACGGGATCAGCGTGGTGCGCGCGCGCATCGAGGTGGTGGCGCCGACGTAGGCCAGCAGCACCGGGTTGCCCGGCTCGGACTTCAGCAGCGCGCCGAACGCGTCGGACGCGCCGGCCACCGCGTCGGCGTCGCCGGCCGCCGCTTCCTTGAAGCGGTTGAAGGCGGCAAGGAACTTGTCGTCGGGCGCCGCCTGCACGGCGCCGCCGGCGCCCAGAAGGGCGGCCAGCAGCAGGGCCGCGGCGGCGCGTGGCGCGAAGAATCGGTTGCTTGAACGGGGAATCATGGAATCTCCTGGAACGGATGGATGGATGGATGGACGGGAAGGGAAAGCGGCGGTTTCAGCCGAACAGCGTGCGGCGGCCGAAGGTCGCCAGGCCGTGCATGGCCAGGCCGATGCCCCAGCCGAACGCGACCCACAGCACCCACGGGTAACGGGGCGTCAGCAGCAGGTTCACCACCGCCAGCCCGCTGACGACCAGCAGGTAGGGCAGCAGATGGAGGTAGAAGCCCTTGCGGCGGCGCGCCTGGCGCAGCGCGGCGGCTTGGCGGGTGGAGACGGCGGTGCAGAGTCGGGTCATGGTCGGGTGTCCTTTGGGTGTGTGACGGTTATCGGGATTCATGCGGCGGCCTGCGCCTGCAGGCGGCTCACCAGCACCTTGCCGGCGGAGGAGCGCGGGAATGCGCGGTGCAGCACGATGCGGCGCGGGATCGCGTGCGGCGGCAGCGCCTGCGCGCAGGCGGCCTGGATCTCCTGCGGCGACATGCGCGGCGCCTCGACGTGCACCGAGATGTAGGAGCCCGCGTCCTCGTGCGTCGGCACCACCGCGAATTCGGCGCCGCCCAGCAGCGGCGCGAGCGCTTCGCGCAGCGAGCCCAGGCTGACTTTTTTGCCGTTGAGGTTCAGCACGTCGTCGCTGCGCCCGTGCAGCGCCAGGCGGCCGGCCGCGTCGATGGCGATGCGGTCGCTGGTGGCGTAGGGCAGGCCGCCCTGC
>NZ_JACCWG010000050.1 GCF_013697775.1 Ramlibacter sp.
CAGCGGGACCACGCCGGACCGCAGGGCGGCCTTGTCGCCGGCCAGCAGCGCGATGCCCGCGAAGCCGATCGCCAGGCCCGCCAGGCGCGTGCCCGAAGGCCGGTCGCCCAGCCACATCCAGGCCAGCAGCGCGCCGAACAGCGGCACCGTGGCGTTCAGGACGGCGGTGAGGCCGGTGGAGACGGACTGCAGCGCATACGAAAACAGCAGGAACGGCATCCCCGAATTCAGCACGCCGACGGTGAACAGCAGCAGCCAGCGGCCGCGCAGCGCCGCCGCGCTGGCGTTCCACAGCAACAGCGGCAGCAAGACAATCGCCGCGACCGCGAGCCGCACCGCGGCTGTGGCCACCGGGCCGAACTCCACCAGCGCCACCCGCATGAACAGGAAGGCTGCACCCCAGACGGCGGCGAGCACGATGAATTCCAAGGCATGGGCGCGTTGCATGGCGCGCAGTGTGTGCGAGGCGGGCCATGCGACTGATGCAAGTTTCGGCGCGTTTGCTTCTCGCACGGCATGAATGCCGGCGCGGGCGCATGTGCCTGCGGGCTCAGGCCACCACGTAGCGCAGCACCGCCAGGAAGTGGCAGCCACTCGCGCCCAGCACCAGCAGGTGCCACACGAAATGCGCGTAGCGGATGCGCTCGTCCAGGTGGAAGACGATGGCGCCCAGCGTGTACAGCACGCCGCCCGCCACGATCAGCGCGATGCCGTCGCCGGGCATCGCGTGCATCAGCGGCTCCAGGATGAACACGGCGAACCAGCCCAACCCCAGGTACATGCCGGTGGACAACACGGGATGCGTCAGGCGGTTGGCGCACTTGGCGACCGTGCCGACGGTGGCCACCAGCCACACCATTCCCAGGATCCAGTAGCCGCCCTGCTCGGCCAGGCTGCCCAGCATGAACGGCGTGTAAGTACCCGCGATGAACAGGAAGATGGCCGCGTGGTCCAGCCGCCGCAGCAGGTTCTTGGTGCTGCCTTGCGGCAGCCAGTGGTAGGCCGCCGACACCGAGAACAGCAGGATCATCGAGCCGCAGTACACGGCCGCCGCCACACCCTGCATCGGCCCGGCGCGCATCGCGTTGCCGATGAGCTGGGGACTGAAGACCGCGGCCAGCAGCGCGCCGATGCCATGGCTCAGCGCGTTGGCGGCTTCCTCACCGAAGGTCTGGGCTCTGGATGCGGTCTGGGACATGGCAATCTCCCTGTGTTGATTGCATGGTCTCAGTCCGCCGGGCGCCGGCGTGTCAGGAGGGTGAAACACACGGGGAAAGAAAAAAGGCGCTCCATCGAGCGCCTTTTTTCCTGCTGCCGTGTCAGCTTATTTCGCCACCACCCGCGCCATTTCCAGGCACTTGTTGGAGTAGCCCCACTCGTTGTCGTACCAGCTCACGAGTTTCACGAAGGTCGGGTCCAGGGCGATGCCGGCGTCGGCGTCGAAGATCGAGGTGCGCGCGTCGCCGCGGAAATCGGTGGCCACCACCTTGTGGTCGGTGTAGCCCAGGATGCCCTTGAGCGCGCCTTCGCTCTGCGCCTTCATCTCCGCGCAGATCTCGGCGTACGTGGCCGGCTTTTCCAGCTCGCAGGTCAGGTCGACCACCGACACGTCGGAAGTCGGCACGCGAAAGCTCATGCCGGTGAGCTTCTTGTTCAGCTCGGGAATCACCACGCCCACCGCCTTGGCCGCGCCGGTGGAACTGGGGATGATGTTCTCCAGGATGCCGCGGCCGCCGCGCCAGTCCTTGCTGGACGGGCCGTCCACCGTCTTCTGGGTGGCGGTTGTGGCGTGCACCGTGGTCATCAGGCCGCGCTTGATGCCCCACTTGTCGTGCATCACCTTGACCAGCACCGCCAGGCAGTTGGTGGTGCACGAGGCGTTGGAGATGATGGCCTCGCCGTTGTACTTGGCGTGGTTCACGCCGTACACGAACATCGGCGTGTCGTCCTTGGACGGCGCAGACAGGATCACCTTCTTGGCGCCCGCGTCGATGTGCTTCTGGCCGCCTTCCTTGGTCAGGAAGATGCCGGTGGATTCGATCACCACCTCGGCGCCGATGTCGCCCCACTTCAGCGCCGCCGGGTCCTTCTCGGCCGTGAGGCGGATCTTCTTGCCGTTGACGATCAGCGTGTTGCCGTCCACCGCGACCTCACCCTGGAAGCGGCCGTGCACCGAGTCGTACTGCAGCATGTAGGCCAGGTAGTCGGGCTCGAGCAGGTCGTTGATGCCGACGATCTCGATGTCCGGGAAGTTTTGCACCGCCGAACGCAGCACGTTGCGGCCGATGCGGCCAAAACCGTTGATGCCGATCCTGAGGGTCATGGTGTTCTCCAGAAAGTTAAAGGCCTTTGCGCGCGAGCACGGCACGGACGGTGTCCGCGACGTTCTCCGGCGTGAATCCGAAATGCTTGAACAGCACCGGCGCGGGCGCCGATTCGCCGTAGCTGTCGATGCCGACCACGGCGGCGCAGCCGTATTTCCACCAGAAGCCGGTGACGCCGGCTTCCACCGCGATGCGCGGCACGCCGGCCGGCAGCACGGCATGCTTGTAGTCCGCATCCTGGCGGTCGAAGGTGCTGGTGCTGGGCATGGACACCACGCGCACCGCGACGCCGTCCTGCGCCAGCAGTTCCTGCGCCTTGAGCGCCAGCTGCACTTCCGAGCCGGTGGCCAGGATGACGGCGCGCGCGCCGGCCGGGTCGTTCAGCACGTAGCCGCCGCGCGCGATGTCCTGCGGCGCGCGCTTGGGCGCGTAGGGCAGGTTCTGCCGCGACAGCAGCAGCGCGGTGGGCCGGTCGGTGTTGGCGAGCGCGGTGGTCCAGGACACCGCCGTTTCGGCGGTGTCGCAGGGACGCCAGACGTCCAGGTTGGGGATCAGCCGCAGGCTGGAGGCGTGCTCGATCGACTGGTGCGTGGGGCCGTCTTCGCCCAGGCCGATGGAGTCGTGCGTGAACACGTGCACCACGCGCTGCTTCATCAGCGCGGCCATGCGGATGGCGTTGCGGCTGTAGTCGCTGAAGGTGAGGAAAGTGCCGCCGTACGGGATGTAGCCGCCGTGCAGGGCGATGCCGTTCATGATGGCCGCCATGCCGAACTCGCGCACGCCGTAGTTGATGTGGCGGCCGATCTCGCCGTCTTCCGTCTTCACCACGTCGCCGGCAGTGTCGAAGCGCAGCGGCGGCGTGCTCTTGGTGTTGGTGAGGTTGGAGCCGGTCAGGTCGGCCGAACCGCCCAGCAGCTCGGGCAACGCGGCGGTGAGTGCTTCCAGCGCGATCTGCGAGGCCTTGCGCGAGGCAACGGTTTCGGCCTTGGTGTTGGTGGCGGCCAGGGTGTCGCTGGCCAGCTGCGCGAAGTTCGCGGGCAGCTCGCCCTTCATGCGGCGCTCGAATTCGGCGGCCAGTTCCGGATGCGCCGCGCGGTACGCAGCGAAGCGGCGGTCCCACTCGGCCTGCGCGGCCTGGCCCTTTTCGCGCGCATCCCACTCCTGGTACACGGCTTCGGGCAGCTCGAACGGTTCATGCGTCCAGCCGATGGCGCTGCGCGTCAGCGCGATCTCGTCGGCGCCCAGCGGCTCGCCGTGCGCCTTGGCGGTGTCGGCGCGGTTGGGCGAGCCCTTGCCGATGTGCGTCTTGGCGATCACCAGCGTCGGCTTGTCGGCGCTGTGGCGCGCCGTGGCGATGGCGCGGCTGACCGCTTCCACGTCGTGGCCGTCCACCGGGCCCAGCACGTTCCAGCCATAGGCCTTGAAGCGACCAGCGGTGTCGTCGATGAACCAGGGCGTGACCTGGCCGTCGATGGAGATGCCGTTGTCGTCGTACACCGCCACCAGCTTGCTGAGCTTCCAGGCGCCGGCCAGCGCGCAGGCCTCGTGGCTGATGCCTTCCATCAGGCAGCCGTCGCCCAGGAACGCGTAGGTGTGGTGGTCGACCACGGTGTGGCCGTCGCGGTTGAACTCGGCGGCCATCAGCTTTTCGGCCAATGCCATGCCCACGGCGTTGGTGATGCCCTGGCCCAGCGGGCCGGTGGTGGTTTCCACGCCGGGCGTGATGCCGACTTCGGGATGGCCCGCCGTCTTGCTGTGCAGCTGTCGGAAATTCCTCAGCTCGGCCAGGGGCAGGTCATAGCCGGTCAGGTGCAGCAGCGCATAGATGAGCATCGACGCGTGGCCGTTGGACAGCACGAAGCGGTCGCGGTCGGCCCAGTGCGGATTGGCCGGGTTGTGCTTGAGGTGGCGGCTCCACAGCGCCACGGCGATGTCCGCCATGCCCATGGGGGCGCCCGGATGCCCGGAATTGGCTTGTTGCACGGCGTCCATGGCGAGCGCGCGGATCGCGTTCGCCATCAATGAATCGTTGGCCATCAGTGGGCAGCTCCGGGGGGATCAGGGGAAACCCTGGATTTTATCCGCTCGTGACGCCGTCGCGGGTCAGCCGGCACCGATGACCATGGCTTGCACTAAAGTCGGGGCATGCAAGGCCTGCACCTCACAGCCGACCTGTACCGCTGCCGCTGCGACGCGGCATGGCTCACCGACGCCGGCAAACTGGGCGCCTGGTGCGTGCAGGCGGTGCGTGCGGCCGGGCTGCAGGCGGTGGACGAGCTGTTCCATACCTTTCCCGCGACGCCGCGCGGCCCCGGCGGCGTGACCGCCACCGTGCTGCTGGCCGAATCGCACGTGTGCCTGCACACCTGGCCCGAACAAAAAGGCGTGACCTGCGACGTCTACGTCTGCAATTTCAGCGGCGACCACACGGCCAAGGCGCGCGCGCTGATGGACGTCCTGATCGCCCGCTTCGCGCCCGAATGGACCGAGCAGCGCTCGCTCGACCGCGGAGAAGAACAGTGACGCCGACCCCGGCGATGGCCGAGGCCATGATCCTGGCGGCCGGCCGCGGCGAGCGCATGCGGCCGCTGACCGACACCTGCCCCAAGCCGCTGCTGGAAGTGCGCGGCAAGCCGCTGATGCTCTACCACATGGAGGCGCTGGGCCGCGCCGGCCTGCGCGACGTCGTCATCAACACCGCTTGGCTGGGCGAGCAGATCGAGCAGCGCTTCGGCGCCCAGCCGTCGTGGACCGGCGCCGCGCCCGTGCAAGACGGCGACCGCCTGCGGATCCGCTACTCGCACGAGGGCCTGGACTTCGGCGGCGCGCTGGAAACGGCGGGCGGCATCTTGCGGGCGCTGCCGCTGCTGGACGACTGTTTCTGGCTGGTCGGCGGCGACGTGCATGTGCCGCACTTCGCCTTCTCGCGCGATGCGCTGCTGCGTTTCGCTGGCGGCGGCATGCTGGCGCACCTGGTGCTGGTGCCCAACCCCGAGCACAACCCGAAAGGCGACTTCGGCCTGGGCGCCGACGGCATGGTGCGCAGCCAGGCCGAGGTGCGCCACACCTATTCCACCATCGCCATCCTGCGGCAGGCGCTGTTCGACGGCCTGGCCCACGGCAACCCGCAAGGGCAGAAGGCGACGCTCGCGCCGTTGCTGCGCGCCGCCATGGACCGCCAGCTGGTCACGGGCGAGCTCTACACCGGCCCCTGGGCCGACATCGGCACGCCCGCGCGGCTGGCCGCCATCAACGCGGCGGCCGAAAGCGCCGCCACCGCCGCCCCATGAGGCCGGAGAACCACGCATGAACACCAACGTCCCCGCATCGCTGTACGCGCAGCGCCGCGCCCGCCTGGCCAGGCAGCTGGGCCCGAACGGCATCGCCGTGCTGCCCACGGCGCCGGAGCAGCAACGCAACCGCGACTCCGATTTCCTGTTTCGCCACGACAGCTACTTCTACTACCTCACCGGCTTCACCGAGCCGAACGCCTGGCTGGTGGTGGCCGGCGACGGCTCGAGCACGCTGTTTTGCCAGCCCAAGGACATGGAGCGCGAGATCTGGGACGGCCTGCGCCTGGGCGCGGAAGCGGCGCCGGCGGCGCTGGGCGTGGACGCGGCCCATTCCATCGCCGACCTCGACGCGCGGCTGCCGCGCCTGCTGGAGAACCGCGACACCGTGTGGTTCCCGTTCGCCACGCACGACGGGCTGGAACAGCGCGTGGCCGGCTGGCTGGGCAAGGTGCGCGCGCGCGTGCGCTACGGCGCGCTGTGCCCCGGGCAGCAGCACGACCTGTGCGCGCTGCTCGACGAGATGCGGCTGTTCAAGGACGACAAGGAGCAGGACCTCATGCGCCGCGCCGCCGCCATCAGCGCGCGCGCGCATGTGCGCACCATGCAAGCCTGCGCACGCATGGTGCGCGAGGGCAAGGACGTGCGCGAGCACCACCTTGACGCCGAGCTGATGCACGAGTTCCGCGCCGCCGGCTCGCAGTACCCGGCCTATGCATCCATCGTGGCGTCGGGCCCGAACGCCTGCGTGCTGCACTACCGCGCTGACGCGGCCCCCGTGCGCGCGGGCGAGCTGGTGCTGATCGACGCCGGCTGCGAACTCGACGGCTATGCCAGCGACATCACCCGTACCTTCCCGGCCAACGGCAAGTTCACCGGCCCGCAGCGCGAGCTGTACGACCTGGTGCTGGCCTCGCAAAGCGCGGCCGTCGCCGCGACGAAGCCGGGCGCGCGCTTCACCGACCCGCACGAGGCGGTGGTGAAGGTGCTGGCCCAGGGCATGCTGGACACCGGCCTGCTGGACAGGAACAAGGCCGGCACGCTGGACGACGTGATCGAGACGCGCGCGTATTTCCAGTTCTACATGCACCGCACCGGCCACTGGCTGGGCATGGACGTGCACGACTGCGGCAGCTACGTGGAGCCGGGCGACACCAGCGCGCCGAGCGAGCGCAAGGACCCGCTTTCCAACGAAACCATCACGAACCGCCCGAGCCGCATCCTGCGCCCCGGCATGGTGCTGACCATCGAACCCGGCATCTACGTGCGCCCGGCCGAAGGCGTGCCGGAGCGTTACCACAACATCGGCATCCGCATCGAGGACGACGCGATCGTCAACGATGGCGGCTGCGAGCTGATTACGCGCGGCGTGCCCGTAGAGGGCGGCGAAATCGAGGCGCTGATGCGCGGGTGATCCGCGCATCGGCCCCAGATCGCGCGCAATGAAATGCAGCGCGATCTCCCGTGTGAAGAGGAACCGGCTTTGCCGGGCCTCTTCGCACTGACCAAACAACTTTGAAATCGCGCAGCGATTTCAAAGTTAACCCTCCGCGAAGCCCAGCACCTTGTCCACCCAGCGTGGCCGCAGCACCGTGTGCAGGTGCATCTGCCCGGCCACCACCGAGGCGATCAGGCGCGGGCCGCCGTGCTGCGCGTCGACGGCGTCGAACAGGAACATCAGGTCGGCCAGGCGGGTGGCGCGGCGGAAATTCTCCAGGGCGCGCGGATAGCGCTCCAGCACCTTGTGCGAAGCCACCGGCGCGCCGCCTTCGCGCTCGCGCTGGCTGATGCGCTGCAGCAGCTTGCGTGGCTCGTCCAGCCCCAGCGCGTACAGCACCACCTCGTAGCCGAGCGAGCGCGCCTGCGCGATCAGCGCCACGCGCGAAGGATGGGAGAACACGGTTTCGCTGACGAAGGACGTGCCCTCGCGCAGCAGTTCCTGCCGGCGCTCGTCGGTCCAGGTCTGCGCGGCCAGGGTGCGCTCGTCGAGGTCGTCGATGTGCTGCAGGCGTTCGGCCGCGTACTGCTGCGCGGAGACGAAAGGCAGCGTCGGGTGGCGTGGGGCGATCAGGTACTCGTACAGCGTGGACTTGCCCACGCCGTTCGGGCCCGCGACCAGGTGCAGGACAGGCATGACGCGCGGCGGTGGGGCTCAGGCGGCCTTGCGGCCCTTGCCGCTGCGTGCGGTCTTGCTCTTGTTGCGCGTGACGGCGTCCTGCGCGCGGTCCGCCAGCGCGCCCGATTTGGCCAGCGCCAGCACGTGGCCGTGCAGGTCGTCCAGCTCGGGCGAGGTCGGCAGCACCGGTGGCGAGGTGGTGTAGGCGGCGCGCTCCTGGCGCGCGATCAGCGCCTGGCTGTCGGAAGTGGTGAGGCCGGCGTGTTCCAGCGCACGCCCGAGCGTGGCCCAGTATTCGATCTGGCTGGCGACCGAGCGGCGCATGGTCTGCGCGGACTCGCGTGCCTGGCCCACCAGCGCGGCGGGCAATTTCACCGAGACGAACGGCGGAACGTCGGACATGGGCTTTCCTCCCTTTTGGCGCATTTTGCGCCAAAAGGCGCCAGTCGGTCAAATGGTGCCGCGCTGCCTCGCGTGCAGGCCGGCGCGGTGCCCGAGCGTGAAGGCCTCCTCGAAGACCGAGTAGCCGGCCCAGTCCGCGTGCGCGAAGCCGAGGCGCCCCGCCGCGGGCGGTGCACCGGCGGTGGCGAACGTGCCCGGCCGCGGAATGGCCATCGCATGGCCGTAGCGCGCGATCTCGATGCGCGTGCACTTGGCGGCGACGTCGGGGTGCGGCACCGACAGCTCCGCGAGGCCAGCGTCGCGCCACGCCGTCCACGGGCGCTGCAGCAGCGCGCCGCGCTGCGCCTCGCCGGGCGCCATGTACCAGCTCAGCACCGTGGGGCCGGGGCGCGGGTCCAGGCTCTGGTGCGTGGCCACCACGTAGCCCAGGCCGGGCGCGCCATGGATCACGTTGTCCCAGGACAGCGCGGCGCCGGGCCGGTCGTCCAGCGGCGCGCGCAGGTGCAGGTTGGCCACCAGCCAGGGCGCGTAGCGGCAATGCGCCGCGCGCCGCTGCAGGATCGCCGGCGGGTTCTCCACCACGCGCGCGGCCACGAACACCGGCAGCGCGACGATGCAGTGCGCGGCCTGCCAGCGCTCGTGCGTGCGCGCCGCGCAGTCGAAGGCGTCGACCTCCACGCCGCTGCGCGTCTGCGCGATGCGGCGCACCAGCCGCGCGGGGCGAAAACGCTCCTTCAGCGGCGCGGCCAGGGCGCGGCTGAGAAAGCCGTTGCCTTCCGGCCAGGTGAACACCGCATCGCGCTCCCCGTCGCCGGCGCCCTCGCCCGGCACGTGGAAGCCGTGGCGCGCGGCGAAGTAATGCAGGCCGGCCCAGGCCGACACAGCGTCCAGGCCGGCGCCGTAGTCGTCGCGGCAGCAGTAGTCCAGGTACCAGCGCAGCTGCGCGTCGTCCAGGCCGTTGCGGGACAGCCAGGCGGCGAACGTGAGCGTGTCGAGTTGCAGGTGTTCGGGCAGCCAGGGATGCACCGACGCCGGAATGGCGAAGCGCGTGCGGCCGCGCAACTCGTCCACCAGCTGCGCGAAGCGGCGGTACTGCGCCAGCGTCGCCGCGCCGACGTCGTCCATCGGCAGCAGCCCGTCCTGCCAGCGCCCGCGGAAGAACAGGCGCTCCTGCGGGTTGTGGCACAGGTGGCGTTCGTCGTTGATCCAGCGCCCCGCGACGCGCTTGCGCAGGCCCAGTTCCTCCAGCAGCGCCTGCACCTCGGGCGCGTCGTCGCCTGGGGCCGGCAGGTAGTGCGCGCCCAGCGGGCAGGCGATGCCTGCGACGCTGCCGCCGCGGCTGTTGCCGCCGGGCGCGTCTTCCACGTCCAGCACCACGAAATCCTCGATGCCGCGCTGGCGCAGGGCACGCGCCGCGGCCAGTCCGGCGATGCCGCCACCGGCGATCACGACCTGCGTGCGCCTGACGACCGACGGCGTGCCCGCCGGTAGGCCGTCGCGCAGCAGGTGCCCGCGCTCGGGCGATGCGCCCGTGAAACCGCCGGTGATCTCGGGCACGCGGTTGCAGCCCGCCAGCACCGCCGCACCTGCGGCCAGCAGCGCGCGTCTGGTGTTCATCGCGCGGCGCTCACGGATGCACCTTGCCCCACTCGCGCTCGTAGGTGGTCACCAGCACCTGGTTGGACAGCCGGTTCACTTCCGCCGGCACGCGCGCCATGTCGCGCGGAAACTCGAACAGCTGCGGCAGGCTGCGCGCATCGAGAAAGCGCAGGCCCTCGGGCAGCGCCTGCGGCCAGCGCATGGGACGGCGGCTGGCGATCACGTAGCCCCATTCGCCAAAGCTGGGCACGTGCGCGTGGTACGGCGCGGTGGTGAAGCCCACCGATTCCACGGTGGCCGCCACCGTCCAGAAACTCTGCCGCGCGATCAGCGGCGAGGTGGTCTGGATCACCGCGTAGCCGGAGGCGGCGAGCCGCTGGTCCAGCAGCGAATAGAACGCGTTGGTGTAGAGCTTGCCGATGGAGAAGTTGGTTGGGTCGGGAAAGTCGACGATCACCACGTCGAAGGTGTCGCGGCTGTCCTCCAGCCAGCGGAAGGCGTCGGTGTTGACCACCTTCAACTTGGGCGAGTTCAGCGCGCCGGCGTTGAGCCGCACCAGCGCCGGGTGCGTGGAGAACAGGCGCGTCATGCGCGGGTCCAGCTCCACCAGCGTGATGCTCTCCACCGACGGCCAGCGCAGCACCTCGCGTGCGGCCATGCCGTCGCCGCCGCCCAGGATGGCGACCTTGCGCGGCGCGCCGTGCGCCGCCATCGCCGGATGCACCAATGCTTCGTGGTAGCGGTACTCGTCGCTCTCGGCGAACTGCAGGTTGCCATTAAGGAACAGGCGCAGGCCGCCGCGCCCCTGCGTGAGCACGATGCGCTGCCACGACGAGCTTTCGGCCAGCACCACCTTGTCCTGGTAGAAGCGGTCTTCGGCCAGGGTGGTGATCTGCTGCGCGCCGGCCCAGGCGGCCCCCAGCGCGGCCAGCGTCAGCACGCAGGCCACCGCGTGCGCATGCCAGCGCCGCAGCTCATGGCGGAACAGCCACAGCGCCCACAGCGCCACGGCGGCATTCATCAGGCCGAACAGCAGGCCGGTGCGGATCAGGCCCAGCTGCGGCACCAGCACCAGCGGGAACGCGATGGACACGGCCAGCGCGCCGAGGTAGTCGAAGGTGAGCACCTGCGAGACCAGTTCGCGCAGCGCCACGTTGCGCTTGAGGATGCGCATCACCAGCGGGATCTCCAGCCCCACCAGGATGCCGACCAGCAGCACCAGCCCATAGAGCAGCGGCCGGAACGCCGCCGGCTGCCAGGCGTTGGCCAAAAACAGCAGCGCGGGCAGGCAGCCGCCCGTCAGCGCCACCAGCAGCTCGATGCGCAGGAAATGCGCGGGCAGCTGCCGCTCGAAAAAGCGCGACAGCCACGAACCCACGCCCATGGCGAACAGGTAAGTGCCGATGACGGTGGAGAACTGCAGGATCGAGTCGCCCAGCACGTACGAGGCGAGCGCGCCGGCCGCGAGCTCGTACACCAGCCCGCAGGCGGCGACGACGAACACCGAGGCAAGCAGCGCCACCTCGATCGCGCGGGGCCCGCCGTCGGATCCGTTCGGGCTGGGCACACTTCCGTTCGGGCTGGGCACACCTCCGTTCGGGCTGAGCCTGTCGAAGCCCCGCGCAGGCCCTTCGACAGGCTCAGGGCGAACGGTTGCCATCACCCGTGCACGGCCGCCGCCACGATGATGGAAATGCCCAGCGCCATCGCGCCGGCCACGATGGCCAGCGCGATGTTGTGCTTTTCCACGATCTCCTCCCACAGCTTGTAGGGCGTGATCTTGTCCAGGATGATGAAGCTGAGCCAGAACACCATTACGCCGACCAGCGCGTACAGGATGGAGCCGAAGAAGGCCGCGGGTTTCAACCAATCCAACATGATGAGGACCTCCAAAAAAGTTACTTGTGCCCGCCGCCGCTGGAGTAGCCGCCGAACGATCCGCCCGAGCTGCGGGAACCGCCGCCGGAGTTGTCGTCGCAGGCGCGCAGCAGCACGAACAGGATGAGAATGATGAAGAGGATCAGCATTAGCGTGCCGCAGCCGATGCCGCCGATGCGGCTGCCGCCCCCGCCGCTGGTGGGCCCGGCGTCGCCGCGCTTGAGAAGCTCGCGGCGCGCCTCCAGGCCGAACGCGGTGGCCACCAGTTCGCTGTCGATGCGGCTGCCCGAGGACCACACGCGTTCGCGCGGCGTTTCCTCCAGCGACAGCAGCGACTTGCCGCTGCCGAAATCCCGGTTGAAGGTTTTCTGGCCGCGCTGCACCGGCCAGTAGAACTCGCCCGCCACGTAGCCGGTTTCCGCTTCGTAGCTGTATTGCAGCTGGTAGGTGGTGCCCAGGTACTTGACCGACTTTCCGGTGTCCGAGAGCACCGGCGCGCCGGTGGTGGGCCTGACCACGCTCCAGCCTTCGCTGGAATCCACCAGGAACGCGAAGCCGCGCTTGCTGTTGTACAGCAGGTACTCTTCCCAGCCGAAGTGCTCGTCGTCGCCGGGCTCGTGCCCCATGCGGTGCTGGTAGCCCACCACCTGCCATTGCACGCCCTGCAGCTGCCCGGCGGCACCCAGCGCGATCAGCGGCTTCACCGGCTCGTCCTGCAGCGCGTGGCGCAGCTCGCCGCCCACGCCGCTGCTCAGGTCGATCAGGCTGTTGCAGGAGCGGCAGGTGATGCTCTTGCTGGCCTCCAGCTGCACCTGCACCGGCGCGCCGCACTGCGGGCAGGCGAACTGGCGGCCGGCGGATTCCTTTTCGCTCTCGCCGCGCAGGCCGGTCAGCTGCAGGCCGTCCAGCTGCACAGCGTGGCCGCGCGTCACCTGCGGCGGCTGCATGCCGTAGTCGATGGCCAGCACCTCGCCGTCGGCGCTGCGCAGCTCCACCATCGGGAAGGTCTGGTTCAGCGGCGGCAGCTTGGGCAGCTCGCCCTGGGCCGAGATCAGCGCGACGTCTTCGCTGGAGCTGACCGTGTAGCTGCGGCCGTCAATGGCGGTGACGTTGCCGATGCGCAGGTGCGCCGGATCGGGCAGGTCGCGGCCGGCCGGCGCCGGCCACGAGAACACGTAGGCGCCGTTGTCCTCGCCCAGGATGGCGGTGCTGGCGTCGTCGAACAGCGCGACCCATTCCGTCCAGACGCCGCTGCCGCCGCGGTACTGCAGCCGGCCGACCAGCGTGAAGGTTTTGTCCTGCCAGCGGCCGGCCGCCATCATCTGCAGCGGGCTGTAGTCCTCGAACAGCTCGGCCATCTTGCCGATGCGCGACAGCGTCTCGCCTTGCCGCACCACGGTGCTCTGGCAATAGCTGCACACCGCGAACGCGGACTGCGCGCTGCGGAATTCGACCGGCGCGCCGCACCCCGGACAGGGTGCGCGGTAGGTGCGTTGGGGGAGTGGCTTGGCCAAAGGCGCTGTGCAGAGTCCCGTTCGCCCTGAGCCTGTCGAAGGGCGCGTGCGCGCCGGGCTTCGACAGGCTCAGCCCGAACGGAGGCGGTTTAGATCAGCTTCTTCAGCAGCTCGGCCTTCTTTGCGTCGAACTCGTCCTGCGTGAGGATGCCCTTGGCCTTGAGCTCCCCCAGTTTTTCCAGCGTGTCCATCACGTCCTCGGGCCGGATCGCGGCCGTGGCCACCGGTGCGACGGGCGCAGCGGCGGCTCCAGCTCCCGGGTTCGCCCCGCCCTGCAGCCCCTGCTGCAGGTTCTGCGCCAGCACCTGGCCCATGGCGATGCCGGCGCCCAGGCCCATGGCGTCGCCGGCCACGCCGCCGCCGCCGGACGCCGCGCCCTTGGCCATCTCGGGAATCGCCTGCGCGGTCTGGTACTGCATGAACTTGCCCATGTCGTTGCCGACCATGCCCATGCCGATCTTCTGGTCCAGGACCTTCTGCAGCTCCTCGGGCAGCGACAGGTTCTGCAAGGTCATGCCTTCCAGCTTCAAGCCGATCGCGGCGAACGCCGGGTCGAGCTCCTTGCGCAGGACGTCGGCGAACGTGCCCTGGTTGGCCGCCAGGTCCAGGAACGGAATGCCGCTCTGCGCGATGGCGCCCGAGATGTGCTGCAGGATCATGCCGCGCAGCTGGCCGTCGAGTTCGCTGGTGGTGTAGATCTCGCGCGTGCCCGACACGCTGGTGTGGAACAGCTTCGGGTCGCCGACGCGGTAGGTGTAGTTGCCGAAGGCGCGCAGCCGCACCGCGCCGAAGTCCTTGTCGCGGATGGTGATCGGCTGCGGCGTGCCCCAGCGCTGGTCCACCTGCAGGCGCGTGCTGAAGAAATACACGTCGCTCTTGAACGGCGACTGGAACAGCTTGTCCCAGTTGCGCAGGTAGGTCAGCACCGGAATGGTCTGCGTGGTCAGCTTGTACATGCCGGGGCCGAACACGTCGGCCACCTGGCCTTCGTTGACGAACACCGCCATCTGCGACTCGCGCACCGTGAGCGAGGCGCCGTACTGGATCTCCATGTCCGCCATGGGAAAGCGCCAGGCGAGCGTGCCCTCGTCCGATTCCGTCCACTGGATGACGTCAATGAACTGCTTCTTGATGAAGTCCATCAGGCCCATGGCTGCTCCTAGGGGAGTGAAGAGTGCGGGGATGATACCGCCGGGCTGCGGCGGCACCGCCGCTTCGGTGTCACAGCGTGTGCATCACGCCAGGTTGCGCAGTTCTCGCAGCGCCACCGACAGCATCGCCAGGTCGCCGCCGCCCGGCGCGTCGCGCAGTTCGGCCAGCAGGCGCTGGGCGCGCTCGAACGCCTGGCCGTTGTCCTGCTGCCAGGCGTCCAGCACCTGGGCGGCGTCGCCGGTGTGGCGGCTCACCGCCTGCAGCGCGATGGAGCGCTGCAGGTCGTCCAGGTCGTCGGCCAGCGCCAGCTTGGCGAGCTGCTGCCAGTAGTTCTCCGACGCCAGCCCCTCGATCTGCCGCCGCAGCACCGGCAGGCCCAGGCGCTCGCCCACCGCCGCATGCACGCCCGCCACCTGGGCGACGTCGCGCGCGCCGGTGTCCGCGATCTCGGCGATGTCCAGGGCGCCGGCCAGCATGCCGGCGGCGTCCACCTGCAGCGCCAGCGCCTGCGGCACGCCGGCCGCGATCCAGGCGTCGGCGCGCTGCGAGCGCGCAGTCTGCGCCTCCCGCTGCGCGCGCAACACCTGCACGGCCGGCGCGAAGCGGCGCACCTGCCAGTCGGTGGGGTGTTCCCAGCGGCGCGCGCGCAGGAACCAGGCTGTGGCGCGCGCGATCAGCTCGCGCAGCGCCAGCACCATCTCGGCCTGCACCGCGTCGGGCACGCGGTTGTCCAGCGCCTCGATCTGCTGCCACAGCGGCACCAGGCCGAACACTTCGCGCGTGGCCAGGTAGGCGCGCACGATCTGCGGCGCCGAGGCCCCCGTGACTTCGCTCAGCCGGTGCGCGAAGGTCGGGCCGACCCGGTTCACCATGCTGTTCACCACATGCGTGGCGATGATTTCGCGCTTGAGCGGGTGGCGCGCGATCAGCTCGCCGAAGGTCTCGCGCAGCCGCGACGGGAAGTAGCGCTCCAGCGCGGTGGCAATCCACGGGTCCTCGGGCACGTCGGAGTCGATCAGCGCGTCGTTCAACCACATCTTTCCGTAGGCCAGCAGCACCGCCTGTTCCGGCGCCGTCAGGCCCAGGCTGTGCGTCTTGCGCTCGGCCAGCACCTCGTCGGACGGCAGGAACTCCACCGCGCGGTGCAGCAGGCCGGTCTTTTCCAGGTAGCGGATGAAGCGCGCCTGCTCGTCCAGCTGCTGCGCGGCCTGCCTGCGGCCGATGGACAGCGCCTGCGTCTGAAAATAGTTGTCGCGCAGCACCAGCGCCGCGACCTCGTCGGTCAGCAGCGGCAGGAAGGCGTTGCGCTCGGCTTCGGTCTGCCGGTTCTCGGATGCGGCGATGCCCAGCAGGATCTTGATGTTGACCTCGTGGTCCGAGGTGTCCACGCCGGCGGAGTTGTCGATCGCGTCGGTGTACAGGCGCACGCCGGCCAGCGCCGCCTCCACCCGGCCGCGCTGGGTGAAGCCCAGGTTGCCGCCTTCGCACACCACCTTGCAGCGCAGCTCGGCGCCGTCGATGCGCACCGCGTCGTTGGCGCGGTCGCCGACGTCGGCATGCGTTTCGCCGGCGGCTTTCACGTAGGTGCCGATGCCGCCGTTGTACAGAAGATCGACCGGCGCCTTCAGGATGGCCGAAACCAGCTCCGCCGGCGTCAGCGCTTCGGCCGCGATGCCCAGCGCGGCGCGCGCCTGCGGCGACACCGGAATCGATTTCTCCGAGCGCGCCCACACGCCGCCGCCTTCGGAGATCAGCTGCGCGTCGTAGTCGCCCCAGGACGAGCGCGGCAGGCGGAACAGCCGCTCGCGCTCGGGGAAAGTGCGCGCCGCATCGGGGTTCGGGTCGATGAAGATGTGGCGGTGGTCGAACGCGGCCACCAGCCGGACGTGCGGCGACAGCAGCATGCCGTTGCCGAACACGTCGCCCGACATGTCGCCGATGCCGGCCACGGTGAAGTCGGTGGCCTGCGTGTCGATGCCCATTTCGCGGAAGTGGCGCTTCACGCTTTCCCAGGCGCCGCGCGCTGTGATGCCCATGGCCTTGTGGTCGTAGCCCACGCTGCCGCCCGAGGCGAACGCGTCGCCCAGCCAATGGCCGTACTCCTTGCTGATCGCGTTGGCGAAGTCGGAGAAGGTCGCCGTGCCCTTGTCCGCCGCCACCACCAGATAGGGGTCGTCGCCGTCCACGCGCACCACCTGCGGCGGCACCAGGGTGCGGCCGGCCTGCAGGTTGTCGGTGAGGTCCAGCAGGCCGCGCAGGTAGTCCTGGTAGCAGGCGATGCCTTCCTTCATCCAGGCGTCGCGGTCGGTGGCCGGCGGTGCCTTCTTCAGCACGAAGCCGCCCTTGGAGCCGACCGGCACGATGACGGTGTTCTTCACCATCTGCGCCTTCACCAGGCCCAGCACCTCGGTGCGGAAATCGTCCGGCCGGTCAGACCAGCGCAGGCCGCCGCGCGCCACCTTGCCCCCGCGCAGGTGGATGCCCTCGAAGCGCGGCGAATAGACGAAGATTTCGTACAGCGGCACCGGCTGCGGCAGCCCCGGCACCTTGGCCGATTCCAGCTTGAAGCTCAGGAAGGCGCGGCGCGGGCCGGGGGCACCGGAGTGGCCCGGCCCGGTGCGCCAGAAGTTGGTGCGCAGGGTGGCGCCCACCAGCGCCAGCAGCTGGCGCAGCACGCGGTCTTCCTGCAGGTTGCTGACTTTTTCCAGCGCCTTCTCGATCGCGTTGACTTGCGCCTGCGCGCCGGCCGCGTCATTGCGATCGGGGTCGAAGCGCAGCTTGAACAGGCTCACCAGCATGCGCGCGATGCGCGGGTGCACCGACAGCGTGGCGGCGATGGTCGACTGCGCCTGCGCGAAGCCGATCTGCTTCAAGTACTTGGCATAGGCGCGCAGGATCACGATGTCCTCGGCCGCCAGGCCGGCGCGCAGCACCAGGCGGTTGAAGTCGTCGTTCTCCACCTCGCCGCGGAACACGCGCGCGAAGGCGTCCTCGAACAGGCGCGCCAGGGTCTGCGGCTCGATCTCGTCGGCCGGCTGCGCCTGCAGCGCGAAGTCGTGCAGCCACACCGTGGTGCTGCCGTCGCCGATGCGGTGGTTGGCCTCGCCCATCACCCGCACGCCCATGTGCTCCAGCATCGGCAGGCTGTCCGACAGCACCAGCGGCTCGCCCAGGCGCCAGACCTTCAGGCCCAGCTCGCCCGGCGTGCCGTTCGCGTACAGCGCCAGCCCAAGCGGCTGCTCGGGCGTGAGCGCGGCCAGCTTGCGGATGTCGGCCACGGCGTCGGCCGCGGCCACGCTTTCGCGGTACGAGCCCGGAAAGGAATCGGCCCAGCGCTTGAACAGCGACAGGCCCGTGGCTTCGCCTTCGGCGCGCAGCAGCGCTTCGCGCAGCGCGTCGTCCCAGCGGCGCGCCGCCGCGGCGAGCCGCCGCTCCAGGTCCTTGCGGTCGAACGCCGGCGCCTGGCCCGGCACGGTGCGCACGATGAAGTGGATGCGCGCCAGCGTGGTGCCCGACAGCAGCACGTCGAATTCCGCATTGCTGCCGTTGAGCGCCGCCATCAGGATGCGCTGGAACTTCACGCGCAGGTCGGTGGAATACACGTCGCGCGGCACGAACACCAGGCAGGAGACGAAACGCTGGAACGGGTCGCGCCAGGCGAACAGGCGCAGCCGCTGCCGCTCGCCCAGGCCCAGGATGCCCAGCGCGGTGTCGAACAGCTCGTTTTCGGGAACCTGGAACAGCTCGTCGCGCGGATAGGTTTCCAGGATGTGCTGCAGCGCCTTGGCCAGGTGGCCGCCGGGCGAGAAGCCGGCGCGCTGCACGATGGCGTCGATCTTGCCGCGCAAGAGCGGTGTCTCGCCGGCGCGCGCGCTGTAGGCGGTGGAGGTGAACAGGCCGATGAAGCGGTGCTCGCCGACCACTTCGCCCTGGGCGCCGTAGCGCTTCACGCCGATGTAGTCGGTGTAGCTGTCGCGGTGCACCGTGGCACGCGTGTTGGCCTTGGTGACGATCACGGGCGGCAGCGCGGCGCGCGCCAGCTCGCGCGCGGAGGCCGGCAGCGCGGCGAAGCTGGCCGACAGCGGCGCCGAGGCGTCTTCGCGCAGCAGGCCCAGGCCGCTGCCGGGCACCGGCCGCAGGCCCGGCTGGCCGGCGTCTTCCACCAGGTCGTGCTGGCGGTAGCCGAGCAGCGTGAAGTGGTCCTCCGACAGCCAGCGCAGGAAGGCCTGGCTTTCGCTCACGACGCCGGGCGGCACCGCCGCCGGCGCCTGGCCGAGTTCGTCGGCCGCCTGCGCCATGCGCTCGCGCATCGGC
>NZ_JACCWG010000119.1 GCF_013697775.1 Ramlibacter sp.
CGCCAGCGCAGCGGCCGCGCGCGCTCGGCCTGTTCACCGCCATCACCGGCCTGGCGGTGCTGTCCGGCCCGGTGATCGGCGGCGTGCTGGTCGACGGGCTCGGCTGGCGCTGGGTGTTCTGGGTCAACGTGCCGCTGTGCACCGCGGCGGCCTGGCTGGCCGCGCGCAAGATGCCGGCAGGCGCCGGCTCGCCGGTGCCGCTGGACATCATGGGCACATTGCTGCTGACGGTGGCGACCGGCTCCCTGGTGTGGGGCGTGTCGCAGGGACCGGCGCTCGGGTGGACCAGCGGCCCTGTCCTGGCCGCCCTGGTGCTGGCAGTGGCCGCGTTCGCCGGCTTCCTGCGCGGGCAGCACCGCACACCGCATGCGCTGGTGCCGCCGCGGCTGCTGCACTCCTGGGCGTTCCTGCGCGGCAACCTGGTCTGCCTGCTGATGTACATGAGCCTGATGGGCACGCTGCTGTTCATGGCGCAGTTCTTCCAGGCGGTGCACCACGCCAGCCCCAGCGGCGCTGGCTGGCGCCTGCTGCCCTGGACCGCCACGCTGTTCTTCGTGGCGCCGTTCGCCGGCACGCTGGCCGGCCGCATCGGCGAGCGCCTGCCCACGGCAGTCGGCCTGCTGCTGCAGGCGGTGGGCCTGGTGTGGATGTCGATGCTGGCGCCCTCCGTGCATGCGCCTTCGGCCTGGATCGGGCCGATGCTGCTGGCCGGCGCCAGCCTGTCGCTGGCCATGCCCGCGGTGCAGAGCGTGGTGCTAGGCTCCGTGGCGCCGCCCGACATGGGCAAGGCCGCCGGCGTGTTCAACACCATGCGGCAGCTGGGCTGGGCCTTCGGCGCGGCCGCGTCGGTGGTGGTGTTCTCCAGCGGCGGCGACACCGGCACGCCGGCCGCCTTCGCCGCGGGCTTCAGCCGCGTGCTGGTGCTGACGGCGGTGCTGTCGGCCGCCGCGGGCCTCGTGTCGCTGGGGTTCCAGCGGCGCAGGGCGCCGGCTGCCGCTCCGGTGGCGTTGCGTTCAACATCCGATTGAACGCAGAGGGCGCACTCAGCGCTGCATGTGCGGATGCAGCGCCAGCAGCTCCGCCACCCACTCCACGAAGGCGCGCACCTTGGCGCTGAGGTGCCGGTTCGGCGGGTACACCACGTGCAGCGGAATCGGCGGGCGCGTCCACTCCGGCAGGATGCGCACCAGCTCGCCGCGCGCCACGTGGTCGGCGGCGGCGAACACCGCCACCTGCGCCACGCCCAGGCCGGCCAGCACGGCGGCCAGCTGCGCGTTGCTCTCGTTGACCGACACCTTGTAGCGCCCGCCGATCTCCAGCAGCGCGCCGTCGCGCTCGAACATGTGCGGATACGGCCGACCGGTGCGGGAGGAAAAGTAGTTCACCGTGCTGTGACCGTCCTCCAGCTGCTCGGGATCGGTCGGCGTGCCGTTCGCCTTCAGGTACTCGGGTGACGCCACGGTGATCAGCTGGATGTTGCCGACGCGGCGCGCCACCAGCGAGGGCTCGGTCAGCTCGCCGCCGCGGATCACGCAGTCGACGTTGTCGCCGATCATGTCCACCGGGCGGTCGCTCACGCCCAGGTCCAGCCGGATGTCGGGAAAGCGGCGATGGAACTCGCCCAGCGCCGGGATGATGACCAGCCGCGCGACCGACGCACCCACGTCCACCCGCAGCCGGCCGCTGGGGCTGGCCTGCGCATTCGTCATCGCCGCTTCGATGTCGTCGAAGTCGTTCAGCAGGCGCGCGGTGCGCTCGTAGTAGGCGGCGCCGTCGGCCGTGACGGTCACGCGCCGCGTGGTGCGGTTCAGCAGCTTGACCTTCAGCCGGCCTTCGAGCTGCTGCACCACCTTGGACACGGTGCCCTTGGGCAGATCCAGCGATTCGGCCGCGCGCGTGAACGTGCCCGTCTCCACCACACGGGTGAACACCCTCATCGCTTGAAGTTGGTCCATGGATTGTTGTTCCGTACTGCTTGCCGCGGCGAATTCAAGGGACGCATTGTTCACGTGTTGGAAACAGAGAACTCGCGCCACCCCGCTTTATCCGCAGAAGCCGTACGCCTATGCTTGGCACCATGACTGCAGATGCGTCCACTGACCGCCCGTCCGGCGGTGCCCCCGAGCCGCGCGTGCTCACCCTGCCTGGCCTGGGCCTGCCGGTGCACGTGCGCGGCAGCAAGCCGCGCGGCAAGACCGTGCCGCTGGTCCTGCACCTGCACGGCGGCGCCTTCGTCTGCGCCGACGCGCTGGCCCGCGCCTGCCTGGCCCTGCTGGCGGTCGACGCCGGCTGCGTGGTGGCGTCGCTGCACTACCCGCTCGCGCCGGAACACCGCTTTCCCGAAGCCGTGGAAGCCGGCTACGCCGCGCTGGAGTGGCTGCACCGCCAGCGCACGCGCATGGCCGGCGCCGGCGCGCCGCTGGTGATCGCGGGCGAAGAGGCCGGCGGCAACCTGGCCGCGGCCATCGCCATGATGG
>NZ_JACCWG010000198.1 GCF_013697775.1 Ramlibacter sp.
AAGCTCCTGCTGCGTCTGCCCATCCAGCTCAATCGACTTGGCGACCCGCATGGCATCACACCCCCTTGGCCATCGGAGTATGCCTTCGAGCGAAAGTTCAACTAATTCGCGCGCACTACACTAGGCAGTCGTGGTGCGCCGCACGGCCTCGAGCTTGCTGACGGCGCTCGCCAGCTCGCCCGTCAGTTCCGGCGTGCTGTCGGCCGTTTTTTCCAGAGCCTGCAGGTGCGAGAGCACGTTGCCCAAACGTTCACCGGCCAGGGCCAGGCCATCCGCGCCCGGACATGCGCCTTCGGTGCTGCGGGCCATCGTGAAGGTGACGCCTGCATTGACCGACGCGTCCTGCTGTGACGCGGGCAGCCTGGTGAGCCGGTCCGACAAGGCGCCCAGCGTGTGCATGAGAGCCAGGGAACCTTCGATCAGCACGGCGCGCTCCTGCGTGCGGCCGGTGTCGAACACCGCGCCAAGCGTGGCCAGCATCGCCGCGTAGGCGCCGTTGGCGGCGTCCAGCAGCTGCCGCGCTCCGGCCGCCGTGACCGGAACGCGATCGCGCGCATGCGGCGCCCGCATCACTGGGTTGCGTGCCACCGGCCTGTGCGGCAGGAACTCCGCGCGCTCGCGCTGCAGCTGAAGATATTCCTGCTTGATCTCCGACAGCCTCCGGTAATGCGATTGCTCGCCGTGGCCCGGCGAGCCTTCTCCCTGCACGACGATCAGGTCGATGGCCGCGGTGGCGCTCGCCAGGTCCCGGACAACGAGCAGGTCGGCAGACTTCAGTTCCTCGCCGCGCATCTGGTAGTCGGCCGGGCCGCAGAACATGACCTGCTCGCCCATGGCTGCGCTAAGGTCGACGATGCCCTGGCGGATGTAGGCGTAGAACTCGCCGATGGTTTCGTAGTCCGGAGACGAGGGCATGAGCGCGCGCGACGAAGGCGCGGGCCGCTCTGGTCCTTCCTCGACGCCCAGGGGCTTGGCGTCGTGCTCCGGTGCGCGCTCCGGCCGCTCCAGGAAGATGAAGTGTTCGAGGGTGTCCAGGTCGAAGGGAGCGAGTGCGAGCTCGATCGCGGCCGGGTGGTAGCCCTTGCCGACCGGGAAATTCGGCCGGTTGAAATGCGGCCGGGCACCGACCGCGACCATCAGGTTGGCGACCTGCGCCAGATGCATCATCTCCTCGACGCAGATGGACAGGAGCGCCTTGCGCCAGCTGTCCACCTTGGCGAGTTCCGCGGCAGTTAGCCCCTCGCTTTGCTCGCGCTTGAGGCTGAACGCAGCGTACAGGTACGTGCAGAGAATGTTGTGCTCGAGCTCCGCGGCTTCGGCGAGCACGTGGAGCAGGTGGTCTCGGTTATGCATGCGCTGGTTTGGGGGTGATGCGGCCATCGTAGCCGCCCTCCTCCCGGTGGCACGCCGTCCGGATTGCCGACACCGCGCGCAGGACGACAGCGCGTTCAGGACATCTGCGCGCGGCGGAACTGCGCCGGCGTGAAGCCGTAGGCGGCGGCGAACTGGTTGGAGAAGTGGCTCTGGTCGTGAAAGCCGCAGTCCAGCGCGGCCTCGATCACGGGGCAGCCCTGCGCCAACAATTGCTTGGCCGACATCAGCCGCAACTGCTTGAGCAGCGGCTTGGGCGCCACGCCCAGCTCGGTTTTCACGCGTCGCCACGATCCGGAGCGCGACAGGTGCAGCCCGGCATGCAAGCTGGCGACGGATGCGTCGCCCTGCCCGGCCTGTGCCCGCAGGCGCTCGCGCAGGCCGGACGCGGGCGCCGCGCTCTCCGGCACCGCGTCCATGGCAACCGGCTGCATCAGTGCCGCGAGCCCCGCGAACAGCTGCTGCGTGAGCGCATGCCCGTGCACGTCGGCCGCCGATTCGGACAGGCAGTGCCACGCCAGGAAATCCTGCGCCAGCGCGGGAGACGCGACGACCGGGTCGGTAAAGCGCAGCGCGAAGCCCGGCAGGTGCGCGCCTGCCAGGACGGCGAAGGCGTTTTCGGGGATGTAGGCCATGCGCGAGGACCAGCCTTCGGGGTGAAGCGCATAGCCGTTGTGCATCTGCCCCGGATTGAGCACGATCAGGTCGCCCGCGCCGACCGTCCATTCGCGGCCGTTGGCGTGAAATCCTTGCGCATGGCGTGTCGCCACGCCCACGGCGAAGCCGGTGTGCCAGTGCTGCGAGAAGCGCTGCGCGCCGTAGTCGGCCGCGCTCAGCTCGACCGATCGCAGGCCCGGCGCCAACCAGTATCTGACCTTCGCTCGCACAACCGCCTTTCGCGGACCCGCGCCCGCAACGTTTTTACAAGACCCCCGCGGGGGCCGGACGGTACCTTCAGGCCCATCACCGACACGTTCCCGACACATCCTATGGAAGGACCCCGCGCCATGCAAGCCATCGACATTCCCGCCTCCCTGATCAGCGACCTGGTCGGCGTGCGCCAGGACATCCACGCCCATCCGGAAATGGCGTTCAAGGAGACCCGCACGTCGGACATCGTCGCGGCCCGGCTGGCCGAATGGGGCATCCGCTTCGAGCGCGGCATCGCAAAGACCGGCATCGTGGCCAGCATCTCGGCCGGCAGCTCCAAGCGCGCCATCGCGCTGCGTTGCGACATGGACGCGCTGCCGATCGTCGAGCGCAGCGGCAAGCCGCACGCTTCGCAGCATGCGGGCGTGATGCACGCCTGCGGTCACGACGGCCACACCACCATGTTGCTGGGCGCCGCGCGCTACCTGTCGCAGAACCCGAACTTCGACGGCACGGTGCACCTGGTGTTCCAGCCCGCCGAGGAGAACGAGGGCGGCGGCCGCGTGATGGTCGACGAAGGGCTGTTCGAGCGCTTTCCGGTGGAAGCGGTGTACGGCATGCACAACTGGCCGGGCGTGGACGTCGGCACCTTCGGCGTGCACACCGGCGCGGCGATGGCCGCCGTCGACCTGTTCGAGATCGAGCTGTCGGGCACTGGCGCGCACGCCGCCATGCCGCACCTGGGCGACGACCCGATCGTGGCGGCGGGCGAGCTGATCACCGCCTTGCAGACGGTGGTGAGCCGCGCCGTCGATCCCGGCGGATCGGTGGTGCTGAGCGTCACGCAGGTGCATGCCGGCAACAACCTCAACGTGGTGCAGCCGCGCGCCGTGCTCCAGGGCACCTGCCGCTACTTCAATCCCGCCATGAGCCAGGTGGTGGAAGAGCGCATGCGGCGCCTGATCGACGGGCTGTGCGCCGCGCACGCGCTGAAGGCGGCATTCACGTACGACCGCAAGTGCCCGGCCGTGGTCAACAGCCCGGAGCCGGCACGCATCGCCGCGCTGGCCGCGGCCGACGTGGTGGGCCAGGCAAACGTGAAGACCGACCTGCCGCCCAGCATGGGCTGCGAGGACTTTGCCCACATGCTGAGCGCCAAGCAGGGCTGCTATGTGTGGATCGGCAACGGCCCCGGCGACGGCGGCTGCCTGCTGCACAGCAACCGCTACGACTTCAACGACGACATCATCGGCATCGGCGTGAGCTACTGGGCTGCGCTGGTGCGGCGCTGCCTGCCGGCGGCCGCATAAGGGCTACGCCAGCGGCGGCGGCCGCGCGGCCACCGGCGTGGACTGCACCAGCGAGGTGGTGGTCTGGCCGAACGGCAGGAAGCGATCCAGAATCTGGTCCAGGCTGGCGATGCTGGCCAGGTGCACCTTCAGGATGAAGCAGTCGTCGCCGGTCACGCGGTGGCACTCGGCCACCTGCGGCATGGCGCCGGCCAGCTCGGCGATCTTCTTCAGCTGGCCCGGAACCGGGCGGATGCGCACGAACGCCGTCAGCGGCCAGCCCAGCGCCGTCGCGTCCAGCTCGACGCGGTAGCCCTTGATGACGCCGGCCTCCTCCAGCCGCGCAATGCGCTCGCGCACCGTCGGCGCGGACACGCCGATGGCGCGCGCGAGGTCGGCCACCGAGGCGCGCGGGTCGGCCTGCAAGTGGCGCAGCAGCTCGGTGTTGCGCGCGTCGCGCAGCAATTCGTGCACCGGAAAAGAAGTCATGCCATTTCCTTCGGAATCGGAAGCCGGATGCGGCATTTGCCCTCCGAATGCCCATATACGACGCCTTGGGCGCTATCCAGAATACCGCATGCAACTTCAAGCGCAACACCCGCCCGCCCTTGCCGACCGCGTGCCGCCGCACGCGTATTTCGTCGGCAGCGCGGTCTTCCACTACCTCGGTCCCTCGTTCGCCGTCCTGCTGTTCGCCAGCATCGCGCCGCTGGGCGTGGCGTGGCTGCGCATCGCCATCGCGGGGGTGATCTTCGGACTGTGGAAGCGGCCGTGGCAGGTGTTCGCGCGGCTGGGCACGCGCGACCGCCGGCTGGTGGTGGTGCTGGGGCTGATCCTCGCGGCGATGAACTCGGTGTTCTATCTCGCCATTGCCAGGCTGCCGCTGGCGACCGTGGGCGCCATGGAGTTCGTCGGCCCGATCCTGCTTGCCGCCTTCGGCATGCGCAGCCGCAGGAACTGGCTGGCGCTGGCCGTCACGGTGGCGGGTCTGGCGTGCCTGGTGCAGCTGCGGCTGGGCGGCGAGCCGCTGGGCTTCGTGTTCGGCTTTGCCAATGCGGCGCTGTTCGCGGCCTATGTCGCCATCGGCCACCGGGTCGCGTCGTCGGCCAGCGACACCAGCCGATCGACCGGCTCGCCGCGGCGATGGCGGTGGCCACGGTGTTCGCGCTGCCGCTGGGCATCGGCGACGCGTTGCCGGCGTTCCAAAACCCGATGCTGCTGCTGGCGGCGGCGGGCGTTGCCGTGTCGTCGTCGGTGGTGCCCTACATCTGCGACCAGCTGGCCATGCGGCGGCTGCCGCAGGCCTCGTTCGCGCTGATGCTGGCCATCCTGCCGGCGATGGCCACGCTGATTGGCTACCTGGTGCTGGGCCAGCGCCTGTCGATGATCGAAGCCGGCGGCGTGCTGCTGGTGGCCGCCGGCATCGCAATCCACCGGCCGGCGCAGCGCTAGACCAGGCTGCGCGTCCCAACGATCGGGACACCAGCCGTCTCAGCAAAATCGCCACGCCGAATCAGCAATCTGCCGATGGCGCGGCAGGCCCCGGCCGCTATCCTGCGAAGCTAGGCGCACTCCAGCCGGTCTTCCATTGCCCTCGCAGGACATCACTTCCAAGGCCTCGGCGGTTTCCGCCGAGCCGGCCCAGCTCTCGCAGGCAGCCGCCTGGGCGCCAGCGTCTGCGGCGCGGGCGCAGAGAGGAGGCGCGGCCGCGGGCATCGCGCCGCCAGCCCAGGCCCGGGCGATCCAGGGCATCCATGCCAGGCCGCGCATGGCGGCCCAGCGCAAGCTGCTGCAGGCCATGTTCGGCCCGGCGCACGCGCCGATGGACGCGACGGCGCAGTTCGCCGAGGGCGACTCGCCGATCCGCAATGCCTACCCGATCGACGAAGATGACGGCCAGTACGTGCTGATCGAACTCACCGGCCACCGTGCGCCGCATGCGGGCGACGTGGCCAATATGCTGGACCGGTTCGGCCTGCTGGCCAAGCGCGGGAAGGACAGCGATCCGTTCGACATCGAGGACTTCCGCGAGGCCGTGCTGCAGGCGCTGGCCAATGCGCCGCGGGGCAGCGCGCGTTCCACCGAGATGCCGCTGCGCGGGTTGAAGAACGCGCACGTGGAAGTGAAGGTGCCGGGCGAGGAGACCGCCGCCGACGTCATCATCGGCCCGTTCCCGCGCGGCACGGTGGAGGACGTTGCCGATGTCGACGAGGCGGACATGATCTTCTCCGACAATGCCATGGCCTCGGGCGACCACGGTGCCATCACCGACAACCGGGCGGGCGGCGGCTGAACGCAGGACCGCATCGGTCTTGTGCGTGGAATCCTTTCCCATTCGTCGCCGCCGTCCTACACCAACCCAGCGGTGGGAGGCCCCACGATCCACTCAGCAGCACATTGCCTTTGCAGCGTGCACGTGCAAATCAATCAAGGAGACTTCCCCATGAACCCTACCCGGCGCCTGTTCACCAGCGGCATCGCACTTTCCGGCCTGTTCGGCCTGCTCGGGGCCGCTGCCGCCAAAGGCAAGCCGCACCACCAGAACGGGGCCAAGCTCCTGGGCGACAAGATCAAGTCCAACGGCAACCACGTCCTGGAAAAGAAGGGCCCGCACACCGTGTCGCTGGACGTGAAGGACGGAAAGATCGCCGGCATGCGGGTCAAGCACGACAAGAAGGGCGACGTTGCGGTCAAGAAATACAAGACCAAGCGCAAGATGGCCCAGGCCGGGACCGGGGGCATCCAGACCGTGGGGTACATGCGGGTGCAGGACCAGTACCTGGGCACCACGTACATCGGCTATGCGTACTACGACGACTACGGCGACGAGTACATCTACTGGTACCCCTACGACATGATTCTGGATGGCGACACCGGCGCCGTCGAATACGTCGCGGCCTACTGATTTCATAATCCATCCATGCCTATGCAATCCACCACCTTTTCCACCGCGGGCCTGCGCAGCCCCATTGCGGCACTAATGCTGGCGCTGCCCGCTGTCTTCACCGTTGCCGCGCTGCCCGCCACCGCGTTGGCGCAGCCTGCCGCGGAGGTCCGCTCGTTCGAAGTGCGCTCCGACGGCGACCTTGGCCCCGGAACGCGCCTGAACCTGCGCGCCGTCGCCACCCCGCGCGGCCAGGCCTCCGTGCGCATCCAGGGCATCCGGGAACGCATTCCGCTGCGCGAAGTCTCGCCCGGCGTCTACACCGGCCGCTACACCCTCAAGCGCACCGACGCCGTGCAGGACGACCGTGAAGTCCGCGTGGCGCTGCGGCTGGGCAACCGCACGGCTGCCGCCGACTACACGCTGGCCGAAGTCATGGCCACGCGGCCGCCGGTGGCAAACCTTCCGCCGCCGCCCCCGCCGCCTGCCATGGCCCAGCCGGCGCTGCGCATCGAGCGCTTCGGCGTCACGCCGATCGAGCGGCTGGAGCCGGGTGCGGAGTTGCGCTTCGTGCTCGAAGGCCCGCCCGGCGCGACGGTGCTCATCGACCTGCCCGGTGTGGCCGACGACGTGGCGCTGCGCGAACTGCGCCCCGGCCATTACGAGGGCGGCTACACGCTGCGGCGCGCGGACAACATCGCGCCCTCGCGTCCCATCGTGGCCACGGTGCGCATCGGCGACCGCGTGGCGACCGCCAATCTGGGCACGCCCCTGGTGCTGCAAGCCCCCGTGGCGCTGCCGCTGCAGATCGTGAACCACAGCAACAACGGCGTGGTCCAGAGCGGAAGCACCATGGTGCAGGGCCACACCGCGCCATTCGCCACCATCCAGGCCAAGGTGGACGGAAGCGCGCAGGTGCCCGGCGGCTTCAGCGTCGCGCAACAGCTGTACGCGCAGACGCTGCAGGCCGATGCCAACGGCAACTTCTCGTTCAGCTTCACGCCGCGCTTTCCCTTGCCGGGATCGCGCTACGAAGTGACGCTGGTCTCCACCAAGGCCGGCTCCACCAGCGAAACCCACTTGACGCTGTTCCAGCGTTGAGGCCGGACGCGCGCCGGCCCTAAGCGGGCCGGACGCCGCGGCGCAGCAGCAGCCCGGCGCAGCACAGCAGCGCCGGCAGTACCAGCGCGGCATAGCCCGCGCGGTAGCTGCCGGTAGCGCCTGACAGCGCTGCGAACAGCACGGGCCCCAGCACCACGCCAAGGAAGGTCACGGCCAGCGCGCCGCCGGTGGCCGCGCTGGCCATGCCCGGCGGCGACAGCCGCGCCACTTCCGCGAGATACACCAAGATAGCATCGCCGCGCGGGTGCGTGTGGCTCGACAGCGCTCGGCGACACCAGGGAATGCGCCGGCGCTATCCTGGCCGTATGCAGCCCATCATCCGCAGCCTGCTCGACACCGACCTCTACAAGTTCACCATGTGGCAGGCGATGCTGCACCGGCATCCGGCCACGCAGGCCGAATACACCTTTGTGTGCCGCAACATGCCGGAGCATCCGCTGGCCGGGCTGCTGGACGATGTCAACGCGCAGCTCGACCACCTGTGCAGCCTGCGCTTCACGCGCGGCGAGCTGGCCTACCTGGCCAGCCTGCGCTTCATCAAGAGCGACTTCGTCGACTTCCTGCGCATCTTCCAGTTCCAGCGCGAATTCATCCATGCCACGGCCGATGCCGCCGGGCGGCTGCACATCCGCGCCGCCGGGCCGCAGGTGCACGTGACGGCCTTCGAGGTGTTCGTGCTGTCCATCGTCAACGAGCTCTACTTCCGCCGCTTTGACCAGGCCGGGGCCATCGCCGAAGGCCGGCGCCGGCTCGCGGCCAAGCTGGAAGTCCTGCACGACTTCGCCGCGCTGCCGCCGCGCGCGCACCCGTTCGAGTTCTTCGACTTCGGCGTGCGCCGGCGCTTCTCGGGCGCGTGGCAGCGCGAGGTGGTGGCCGCGTTGCGCGACGGCGCGCCGCGGTTCTTCAAGGGCACCTCCAACGTGCTGCTGGCCAGGGACCTGGGGCTGGTGCCCATCGGCACCATGGCGCACGAATACCTGCAGACCTACCAGGCGGTGGGCGTGCAGCTGCGCGAATTCCAGCGCGCCGCGCTGGAGAGCTGGGTGCAGGAATACCGCGGCGACCTGGGCATCGCGCTGACCGACGTGGTCGGCATGGATGCGTTCCTGGCCGACTTCGACCTGTACTTCGCCAAGCTGTTCGAAGGCCTGCGGCACGACTCGGGCGACCCCATCGCCTGGGGCGAGAAGGCGCTGGCGCACTACCAGCGGCTGCGCATCGATTCGCACACCAAGCGGCTGGTGTTCTCCGATGCGCTGGACATCCCGAAGGCGCTCGGCATCCACGGGACTTTCTCCGACCGCATCCAGATGGGTTTCGGCATCGGCACCAACCTGACCAACGACATGGGCCTCACGCCGCTGAACATCGTGATGAAGCTCACCGCCGCCAACGGCCAGCCGGTGGCGAAGTTGTCGGACTCACCGGGCAAGACGATCTGCGACGACGAGACCTTTCTCTCGTACCTGCGCCAGGTGTTCCACATCGAGTCCGCCTGACGCGGCCGCGCTCAATGGTGGCGGATACCGCCGCCCACGGGCGTCCAGCGCAGCACCTTGCTGAGCCGCTCGCGGCCATACGCACCGCGCGCGACCAGCGCGGCGGCGACGAAGGTGCCGAGCGTGCATCAGTGCACCACCAGCAGCGCCGCGACCCTTTCGCGCAGCGCTTCCGGGCTGACTTGCGCCCCGGGCATCGGCTTACCCACGCGCAGCCCCACCCGGTTGAACAGGCCGCGGCGGAACGGCCGCACCATCGCGCGGCCCCGCTCCACGCGGCTGAAGAACGAGCCCCACAGATCCACCAGTGCCATCGGCACTACCGGAACCTCCAGCCCGTTCGCGCGTGCCGAATCCAGCACCTTCACGATGCCGCCTTTGAACGGCTGCAGGCTGCCGTCGCTGGTGATGGAGCCTTCGGGAAAGATCGCCAGCAGGTCGCCCGCACGCAGCACGTTGGCGGCGGCCGCGAAGGCCGCTTCGTAGGCGGCCGGGTCCTCGCCGCGCGGCGCGATCGGGATCGCCTTGGCGAGGCGGAACAGCCGGCCCAGCACCGGGATGCGGAAGATGCGGTGGTCCATCAAAAAGTAGATCGGCCGCGGGCTGGCCGCCATCAGCAGCACCGCGTCGACGAAGCTCACGTGGTTGCAGGCCAGCACCGCTGGGCCCTGCACCGGGATGTGCGCCTCGCCCGTCACCTCGAAGCGGTAGACAACGCGCGTCAGCACCCAGGCGAAAAAACGCAGCAGGTATCCGGCACCAGCAGGAAGATGTAGAACGCCACCACCGCGTTGGCCAGGCCGGTCAGCAGGAAGATCTGCGGCACGGTGGCGCCCGACTTCAACAGCAGGCCGGCGAGCACCGAGCTGGCGATCATGAACAGCGCGTTCAGGATGTTGTTGGCCGCGATCACGCGGGCGCGGTGCGTGGGCTGCGCGCGCAGCTGGATCAGCGCGTACATCGGCACGCTGTACAGGCCCGCGAACAGTGACAGCAGCGCCAGGTCGGCCATGGCGCGCCAGTGGGCCGGCACCGACGCGAACTGCCCCAGCGTCATCACGGCCGAGGGCGGCAGCCCGCGCGAGGCGAAGTACAGGTCCACCGCGAACACGCTCATGCCGATGGCGCCCAGCGGCACCAGGCCGATTTCCACGTGCCGGCGCGACAGCACCTCGCACAGCAGCGAGCCGGTGCCGATGCCGATCGAGAACACCACCAGCAGCAGCGATGCCACCTGCTCGTCGCCGTGCAGCACCTCCTTGGCGAAGCTGGGAAACTGGCTGAGGAACACGGCGCCGAAGAACCACATCCAGCTGATGCCCAGCAGCGAGCGGAACACCACCAGGTTGCCATGCGCCAGCTTCAGGTTGCGCCAGGTTTCGGTGAACGGATTCCAGTTGATCTTCAGCGCGGCATCGGTGGCCGGCGTCGGAGGAATTGCCTGCGACACCGCGCGCCCCACCAGCGCCAGCGCGATGCAGCTCCAGCCGACGTAAGTCGGCCCGACGTCGGGCAGCGCGACCAGCAGCCCGCCCGCCACGTTGCCCAGCAGGATGGCGACGAAGGTGCCCATCTCCACCATGCCGTTGCCCCCCGTCAACTCCCGCTCGCCCAGGTGCTGCGGAAGGTAGGCGTACTTGACCGGGCCGAACAGGGTCGCTTGCACCCCCATGAGGAAGATGCAGGCCAGGAGCAACGGGACGTTCTGCCACAGGAGGCCCAGCGTGGCGAGAGCCATGATGGCGATCTCCAGGCTCGTGGTGAAGCGCATCAGGCGCGACTTCTCGAACTTGTCGGCCAGCTGCCCGCAGGTGGCCGAGAACAGCAGGAAGGGCAGGATGAAGAGTGCACCGATCACCACGCCGGCCTGTGCCGGCGGCAGCCAGGCGAGCTGCAGCTGGTAGGTCACCAGCACCGTCAGGGCGAACTTGAACAGGTTGTCGTTGCCGGCGCCCAGGAACTGGGTCCAGAAGAAGGGCGCGAAGCGGCGCTGGGTGAGCAGCGAGAACTGGTTCGCACGCTCGTGGAGCGCGGGGTCGGCGCGGGGAGGGGCAAGGCTCACAAGGGGGCTTTGGTTGCGCGCGAGTGTCGCGCAAGCGCCCGCATCTTCTGCTCGACGCAGCGCTCAGACCGCCTTGTGTTGCAGGAGCTGGCTGGCGCCCTCGTACTGCCCCAGCGTCTTCGCCAGATAGGGCAGGCTGTCCTTCAACGCGGCGTGCAGCGTCCAAGGCGCGTTGATCACGAACACCCCGCTGCCGGCCAGCCCGAAGCCGAGCCGGTCGAGCGGCTGCACCGTGAGCCGGGCGTGCAGCCAACTGCGCGTCTTCACCTCCTGAGCGAGCGACTGCAGCCGCTTGGGCAGTTGCGCCGATTCGAGCCGGTTGATCTGCGGATACCAGACCACCACCACGCATTCGGCGAAACGCTGCAGCGCCTCGCGCACGGCGGCCACCACCCGGCCGTAATCGGCCTTGAGCTCGTAGGACGGGTCCATCAGCACCACCGCGCGCCGCGAGGGCGGCGGCAATTGCGCCTTCAGGCCCTCGAAGCCGTCCTCGTGGTGCACCTCGGTGTTGGGCCCGGCCGACTGGTGCGAGGCAAGGATGCGCACGTCGGCCGGGTGCAGCTCGAACAGCCGCAGCCGGTCCTGCGGGCGGAGCAGCGCGCGCGCGATCTCAGGCGAGCCCGGGTAGCGGCCGAGCCCGCCTTCGGGGTTGAAGGCGCGCACCAGCGCCACGTAATCAGCCACCGCTTCGGGCAGGTCATCACGCTCCATCAGCCGCGCGATGCCGTGCTCGAACTCACCCTTTTTCTTCGCCTCGGGGCTTGCGAGCGAATAGCCGCCGGCGCCGGCATGGGTGTCGATCAGCCAGTAAGGCTTGTCCTTTTGCCCCATGTGGCGCAGCACCTGTGCGAGCACGGTGTGCTTGAGGACGTCGGCGTGGTTGCCCGCGTGAAAGGCGTGTCGGTAGGCAAGCATGGCGCGATTGTCGCGTGCGCTCGGAGCGGTGGGCGCCGCAGGGACGACGGTCGGCGCGAGGGCTGACCGCGGCGCTCGCTGGCGGCCGATGGCAGGGGCTCGCCATCGCGGGCATCGAGCCGCCCCCGCGAGGGTTGTGGCGCGCGGTCCGAAGACGAAGGCGCGGGCTCAGCGCGCCGGCGCGAAGCGCTCGGCCAGCCCTTCGCAGGGATCGGGGCGCTGCAGCGCGGGCGTGACCCAGATCTCGTCGAAGCCGGCGGCGGCGGCGCCCTCGGGCTTTCCGGCCGCCAGGCCCAGCGCATGCACGCGCAAGCCGGGCGCCTGCGCGCGGAGGTGCTCAGGCACGCCCCGGGTCTTGTCGACGTGGTTGGCGCCGGCCACCAGCATCACCACACCGCTTGACTTCGCCTGCGCCGCCAGTGCGGTGGCCATCGCGCGGTCGCGGCCGATCTGCACCCGCGTCATGCCCGGCAGCTGCGACGCCGGCAGGAGGCCGCAATGCCCGTCGCGCACGTCGGTGAGCAGGCGCTCGCGCAGGGCGTCGTTCACCTCGGTGTCGAGCCGCTCATCACGCATGACCTCGCGCAGCGAGCTGCGCGCCAGGTTGGCGCCGATCACCGGCACCCCGGCGCGCACGGCGGCCATCACGATCGGCCCGTAAGCGGCCCAGGGCCAGCCGCGCTCGTCCCAGGCGAGTGCGGCGCGCATCCGTGCTTCGTCCGCATCGTGGCGCAGGGCCGCGGTGCTGCGGCCCTGCTCGGCCATCTCGAGCACGACGGCGATGAGGCGGCCCTGTGTTGCTAGGCGCTCCACCACTTGTGCGGCGAGGCGCTGGTGCTCGGCCGCATCGTGCTGCTCGCCGATCAGCAGCACCTCGGCGGCAGGCCAGCCGGCGCGCAAGGCGCCAGGCCCTGCCGTGCTGGCGGGCACCCGCACGCTCGGCTCGGCCGCGCCCCCGGGCGCCGGTGGCGCGACGCAGGCTACCGCGGCAAGCGCCAGCGACAAAGGGACGGCGAAGGCACGCGGCGGTGCTCTCATCGGTGCTTGGCCCTGACCGAGCGGAACAGCTCGGGGATGCCCACCTCGCGCGGACCGGGTGCCAGCTCGAAAGCTTCGCCGGCAGCAATCGTGCCGGGTGTGCGCACGGCCAGATAGAAGCCGCAGTAGCCCGACTGCACCATCAGTTTGCTCGCTTGCCCGAGGCCCATCACCGCATTGAACTTGAAGCAAGGCTGGCGCGGACCCGCCACGGCCAGTTCGCAGTGCGCGAACTTCAGCACGTCGCCGATCCAGACCTGGTTCTCGAGCAGGCCTTCGAGTGTCAAGTTCTCGCCGAAGAAGCCGGCGGGCAGTTCGGCGTCCCAGGTCGCCAGCCCGGCTTGTGCACGCACGGTCTGCCAGACGCGGTAGTGCTCGCTGGGATAGGCGTACACCGCCTTGTCCAGGCCGCCGTGCAGGCTGGGGTCGGCCTGTTCATCGCCGGCCAGGCCGAGCGGGCGGACCTCGACGTCTCCGGCGACGCCACGCTTGTGGATGCCGCTGAGCACTTCGCGGCTGCCGATGCGCAACGGCTGCGCCATGGCGACGTTCACGCTGAGCAAGCGCGGCGCCGCCGTCATGGCGCAGCGCCCGTGGGCGCATGCGGGGCGCTCGATGCGTTCGTGGCGGCAGTGTTCATCGCGGCTGGCTCCAGGGGCGGTGCCGCGCGGCGGCCCGCTCAGGCGGCCGGCCGGTAGCCCCGGCCGAAACTGCGCACCGCGCCTTGCCCGCTAGGGCCGGCCAGCCAATTCACCAGCAGCTTGCCGCCGGGCGGATTGACGCGAAAGGATCGCATGATGTGATAGGTCGCCGCCAGGCGCGCATCGCCGGCGACCATGATTGCCAAGCCTGATTTCGCCCCGCGCGCCTGCCACACGCCGCGCTCGATCAGCGCATAGCTCTGCGTCTGCTGCGCGAGGTCAAGCACCGCGGTGGGACCTGCGGCGGCCGTGCGGAGCCAGGGACCGAGCGGCTGCGGGCCGAGCGTTTTCCACAGCGCCTGTTCCACTTCACGCGTGCCGCTCGGCTCGCCATGGGCGACGAATCCAGCCGTGCCGCTGGCCCCGGCCTGGGCGACGCGCTGCAGCGCTGCCAAGGCATCGCGACCCCCGGCGATCCCGGCCGGATCGCCGTCGGCTACCTGCTTGCGGCCCGTCCGCCGCGGCGCCGGCCCGACCAGCACCACTTCGCTGCGCGCCACCGGCCGGCGGTCGTGCAAGAGGTTGCGGCGTTCCAAAGCCAGTTCGTGTTCGGGTGACTGGGTGAGCGCGGCGTCGACTTCGCCGCGTTCCAGCAAGGGCAGCAGCGCACCGCCCGGGCCGGGGCGCCACTCGATCGCCAAGCCGGTATCGCGTCCGATCGCCTGCTGCAGGTGATGGGCCAGCCCGGAGCTCAGCAGGGCGCCCTCCACCGCGACGTGCAAACGCTTGGAAGCGGGGCGCTGCGCCCAAGCGGGCAGCGCCCAGACTGCCAGCACGCCGGCCAGGTGCCGACGCTGCAAGGAACCGAAATCGACGGCGGACATGGCCACATATTAAGAGCGCTATAGGGGTAGGCCGTCCTCATGCGTCGCCTTGCTAAAGCCCGGCGCATGTCGCTATGCATAAAGCGCATGAAGGGCCGCTGTCATGGCTTAGTCACATCTCTACACTTTTATGAACGCCTGTGCCTAATGAACTCGGTCAGTCGTGCGATGGATGCCGCCAGCGTCTGATTCGACGGGAACTGGCGAGATCCCTCAACCCCTTACTGGAACCGCGATGAACCATCCCGCAATGCAAGGTCTGCGCATCGATGCGCCGGCTTATGTCAAGAACGCACGGCTGATCGCCTGGGTTTCCGAGATGGCTGCGTTGACGGAGCCGCAGGCAATTCACTGGTGCGACGGCTCGCAGGCGGAATACGACCGGCTATGCGCGCAACTCGTCGCGGCGGGCACGTTTCGCAAGCTCGACGAGACCAAGCGTCCCAACAGTTTCCTTGCGTGCAGCGATCCGAGCGACGTGGCCCGCGTCGAGGACCGCACTTTCATCTGCTCCGACCAGCAGGACGATGCCGGCCCGACCAACAACTGGATGGCGCCGGCCGAGATGCGCGCCTTGCTGCAGACCGGCCGGGCCGATGGCACGCCGGCCCTTTTTAAGGGGTGCATGCGCGGGCGCACGATGTACGTGGTGCCCTTCTCGATGGGCCCGCTCGGCTCGCCGATCGCACACATCGGCATCGAGCTCAGCGACTCGCCCTACGTGGCCGTCAACATGAAACTGATGACGCGCATGGGGCGGCCGGTGCTGGAGGTGCTGGGCGAAGACGGCGAATTCGTGCCCTGCATGCACACCGTGGGGGCGCCGCTCGAGCGGGGACAGAAAG
>NZ_JACCWG010000270.1 GCF_013697775.1 Ramlibacter sp.
GGACTGGGTGAACCCGCGCGTCGGCGGAGGCAAGTCGTGACCGCGCCGCGGCCGCCGCAACCGGCACGCCAGCGCGGCGCGGCGCTGCTGGCCGCCATGCTCACGGTGACGCTGGTCGCCACCTTCGCCTCCGCCGCCCTGTGGCAGCAGTGGCGCAGCGTCGAAGTGGAGACGGCCGAGCGCGCCCGCACGCAGTCGTCCTGGGTCCTCACCGGCGCGCTCGACTGGGCGCGGCTGATCCTGCGCGAGGACGCGCGCGCCGGCACCATCGACCACCTGGGCGAGCCCTGGGCCGTGCCGCTGCAGGAAGCGCGCCTGTCCACCTTCCTCGCGGCCGACACCAACAACAATGCCGCCACCGACAGCGACGCCGAGAACGTGTTCCTGTCGGGCAACATCATCGACCAGCAGTCGTTCCTGAACGTCGCCAACCTGGTGGAGGCGGGCAAGATTTCCGAAGGCGACCTGCGCGCCTTCGCCCGGCTGTTCGAACTTCTGAGCCTGCCACCGGCCGAGCTGGACAAACTGGCCGAGAACCTGCGCCGGGCCGAGGAGATCGCCACCGACAACCCCGGCGCCAGCCAGGCGCCGCTGCCGCCGCAGCGCGTCGAGCAGCTCGCCTGGCTGGGCCTGTCCGAGGCCACCGTGGCGGCGTTGCGCCCCTACGTCACGGTGCTGCCCGAGCGGCGGCCCATCAACATCAACACCGCCGGCGCCGAAGTGATCTACGCGGCCGTCGGCGGCATCAGCATGTCCCAGGCCCAGCGGCTGGTGGCCGAGCGCGAGCGCGACCCCTTCCGAGACCTCGGCGCGGCCAGGCGGCTGCTGGCGCTGACCGACTCCTTCCAGGCGAACAGCCAGATGGGCATGGGCTCCACGTTCTTCGAGGTGCGCGGCCGCATCCGCCTGGGCGACAGCGTGCTGGAGGAACGTTCGCTGGTGCGCCGCAACGGCGCCGAGGTGAAGACGGTCTCGCGCGAGCGCGGCGTCGTCGATCCGGCCGCTTTCGCGCGCGCCACCCCCGCCCGCTGACAAGGCCGGCCCCTACAATCCGCCGCATTCCATGAGTTCCCTGATCGTCCTGCTTCCCGCCGAACCGGTGGGCGCGTCCAGCGAGTTTCCCTACCTGCTGACCGGCGACCCGCGCGCGCCGCAGTCGCACGGCAGCGCGCCGGCCGCGCTGCTGCCGCGCCCGCAGGGAGCCGCTGCCGAAGTCATCGCGGTGGTGCCGGCGCAGGCGCTTTCCTGGCACCGGGTCGCGCTGCCCAAAGGCGTGGCCGCCGGCGCGCCCAGGCTGCGCGGCGTGCTGGAAGGCCTGCTGGAAGAGCAGCTGCTCGACGACCCGGAGGCGTTGCATTTCGCGCTCGGGCCGCCGGCCGCCGGCGAGCCGCAATGGGTGGCGGTGTGCGAACGCGCCTGGCTGCGCGGCGCCCTGCTCGTGCTGGAAACCGCCGGGCGCGCCGTCAACCGCATCGTCCCCGAGTTCGCGCCCGAAGGCACGGGTGCGCTGTACGCGGTCGGCGAGCCGCAGCAGCCCTGGGTGGTGGCCGCCGGTGCCGACGGCGTGCTGATGCTGCCCATGACCGCAGCCTCGCTGGCGATGCTGCCGGCCTGGACGCAGGACGCGCCGCGGCTGGCCGAGCCGGCGGTGGCGGCGCAGGCCGAACAGCTGCTGCAGCACAAGGTGGAACTGCTGCAGGCGCCGCAGCGCTGGCTGCAGGCCACGCAGACCCGCTGGGAGCTGGCGCAGTTCGAATTCGCCAATTCCGCACGTACGCGCACGCTGAAGAAGCTGGCGACCACCGGAGGCGACCTGCTGCGCGCGCCGCGCTGGAGGCCGGCGCGCTGGGGCCTGGCGCTGCTGGTGCTGGCCAACCTGGTGGGGCTCAACGCCTGGGCCTGGAAGGAACGCAGCGCGCTGGATGCGCGGCGCGATGCGGTTCGCCGCACGCTCGTGGAAACCTTTCCCTCCGTCACGGTGGTGGTGGATGCGCCGCTGCAGATGCAGCGCGAGCTGGACGCCCTGCGCCAGCGCACCGGCACCAGTTCCGGCCGCGACCTGGAATCCATGCTGGCCGCGCTCAGCGTGGCAGCGCCCCCGGGGCGCACCGTCTCGGTCCTCGAGTTCAGCGGCGACCGGCTGCGCGTGCGCGGCATGGGCCTCACGCCCGACACCGCGCGCACCGCCGCCATCAACCTGCGCAGCTACGGCTACAGCGCCACGCTGGAAGGCGACGTGCTGGTGATCGCCCAGGAGGCCGCGCCATGAAGCGGCTGCAGGCGCTGCGCGCGCACTGGAACGCGCTGGCCCCGCGCGAGAAGGCGCTGGCCGCGGCGGCGGCAAGCGTAATTTTGTTCGCCCTGCTCTGGTGGATCGCACTGGGTCCGGCGCTGCGCACCCTGTCGCAGGCGCAGCAGCAGCGGCAGGCCCTCGACACGCAGCTGCAGCAGATGCTGCGCCTGCAGGCGCAGGCCAAGGCCATGCAGTCGCAGCCCAAGCAGAGCTACGACGAAGCCGCCGCTGCCCTGCAGGCCAGCATGGCGCAGCTGGGCACCGGTTCGCGCTACTCCCTTGTCGCCGAACGTGCCACGGTGACGCTGTCGGGCGTGACGTCCGAAGCTCTGGCGCAGTGGCTGACGCAGGCGCGTGTCAACGCGCACGCGCTGCCCGGCGAGGCCCGGCTCACCCGCAATCCGGCCGGCCTGTGGGATGGCACCCTGGTGCTGGCCCTGCCACCAAGGTGATGGCCACCCGCGTCGCGTCGCGCGCGGCGGTGTCCCGCACTGCAGGCATCGGTCCCTGGTCCTGGGCGCTGGCCGGTGCCCTCCTGGGCATCTGCACCGCCGTGCTGCTGTTCGCGCCCGCGCGCTGGGTGGCGCAGGCGGTGCGCGACGCGTCGCGCGGCCACGTGATCCTGAACGAGCCGCTGGGCACCGTGTGGAACGGCTCGGCCCAGGTGCTGCTGACCGGCGGCGCCGGCAGCAACGACGCCATCGCGCTGCCCCAGCGCGTGCGCTGGACGCTGCGCCCCGGCATTACAGGGGTGGCGGGCACGGTGCAGGCCGAGTGCTGCATGGCGCTGCCGTTGCCGCTGGCTGCACGCTGGCGCTTCGGCGGTGCCTCGCTGCAGGTCGGCGACGGCGCCATGCGCTGGCCGGCCGCGCTGCTGGCCGGCCTGGGCACGCCCTGGAACACGCTGCAGCTCGATGGCGATCTGCAGCTGACCACGCGGGGCCTTTCAGTAGAATGGGCCGAACGCCGCCTGCTGGTTTCCGGGCAGGCGGACCTCGTGGCGCAGAACCTGTCTTCGCGCCTGTCGACCCTGAGGCCCATGGGCACCTACCGCATCAACCTGCAAGGGGGCGCGACGCCCACGCTGCGGCTCGACACCATCGAGGGCAGCCTGCGGCTGTCCGGCAGCGGCCAATGGGTCGGCCAGCGGCTGCATTTCGCCGGCGAGGCCACGGCCGCGCCCGAGCGCGAGGCGGCCCTGTCCAACCTGCTGAACATCATCGGGCGGCGCAACGGCCCGCGTTCCATCATCACCATAGGCTGACATGCTTTTTCGTCCTGCTGCTGCCGTCCTCGCCGCCTGCCTGCTGTGCATGGCGCTGCCCGCGCCCGCGTGGGCGCAGCGCTCCACCGAACCGGTGACGCTCAATTTCGTCAACGCCGAGATCGAAGCCGTGGCGCGCACCATGGGTGCGATCACCGGCCGCAACATCGTGGTCGACCCGCGCGTGAAGGGCACCATCACGTTGTCCACCGAGCGGCCGGTGCCGCCGGCCGCCGCCTTCAACCAGTTCCTGGCCACGCTGCGCCTGTCCGGCTTCACGGTGGTGGATTCCGGCGGCCTGCTGAAGGTGGTGCCGGAAGCCGACGCCAAGCTGCAGGGCGGCGGCGTGTCGCTGGGCCAACCGGCCGGCGGCGGCCAGATCGTCACGCAGATCTTCCGCCTCAACTACGAGAGCGCGGCCAACCTGGTGCCGATCCTGCGGCCGCTGATCAGCCCGAACAACACCATCAACGTCAACCCCGGCAACAACTCGCTGATCATCACCGACTACGCCGACAACCTGCAGCGCCTGGGCCGCATCGTCGCCGCGCTGGACATCTCCAACGCCACCGACGTGGAGGTGCTCAACCTGCGCTACGCGCTGGCGCAGGACCTGGCGCCCATCGTGCAGCGACTGGTGGAGTCCGGCGGCAGCGCCGGCGCGGTGCCGGCCGGCATCCCGGGACAGGGACAGGGCGACACCGCGTTCCGCACCACCGTCATCGCCGAGCCGCGCAGCAATTCGCTGATCGTGCGCGCGGCCAACCCGGCGCGGCTGAACCTGGTGCGCTCGCTGGTGCAGCGGCTGGACCAGCCCTCCTCGCAGAGCGCCTCCGGCAACATCCACGTGGTGTATCTGAAGAACGCCGACGCGACGCGGCTGGCCACGGTGCTGCGCGCGGCGATGGTGAATGCCGGCGGCACCACCAGCGGTGGCGGGGGTGGCGGCGGTCCCGCTTCGGCGCCGGGAACCGGGGGCGCGCTGGCGTCCTCGTCCGCGTCGTCCGGCAACAACGCCGCCACGGCACCCGTGCAGGGCGCGGCGCAGCCGTCCACCGGCGGCCAGATCCAGGCCGACCCGGCCACCAACTCGCTGGTGATCACCGCGCCCGAGCCGCAATACCGCCAGCTGCGCGCGGTGATCGACGCCCTGGACTCGCGCCGCGCGCAGGTGCTGGTGGAAAGCCTGATCGTCGAAGTCAACGCCGACAAGGCGGCCGAGTTCGGCATCCAGTGGCAGAACGTGCTGGGCACCACCAGCAGCAAGCTGGTGGGCTTTCTGGGCACCAACTTCAACAGCGGCGGCCAGAACATCATCACGCTGAACGTGGGCGCGGCGAAGGGCACGACGCCGCCGGCGTCCGGCCTGAACTTCGGCGTGGCGCGCAACATCAACGGCACCTACGTGCTGGGCCTGCTGGCGCGCTTCATCCAGACGCAGAACCAGGCCAACATCCTGTCCACGCCCAGCCTGCTGACGCTGGACAACGAGGAAGCCAAGATCGTGATCGGCCAAAACGTGCCCTTCGTGACCGGCCAGTACACCAACTCCAACACCGGCACCGGCGGCACGGTGAACCCGTTCCAGACCATCGAGCGCAAGGACGTCGGCCTGACGCTGCGGGTGCGCCCGCAGATCAGCGAGAACGGCACGGTGAAGATGCAGATCTTCCAGGAAGTGTCCAGCGTGGACGCCTCCTCGCTCACCTCCAGCACCGGCCTGATCACCAAAAAGCGCGCGATCGAATCCAACGTGCTGGTGGAAGACGGCGGCATCATCGTGCTGGGCGGCCTGCTGGAAGACAGCTACGCGGGCAGCGAAGAGAAGATTCCCGGCGTCGGCGACGTGCCGATATTCGGCAACCTGTTCCGCACCGAGACGCGCAGGCGCAGCAAGACCAACCTGATGGTGTTCCTGCGGCCGGTGGTGGTGCGCGACGCCGCGCAGACCGACGAGCTCTCGCTGGACCGCTACGACCTGATGCGCACCAAGCAGCAGCAGCCCGAGAACCAGCCCAAGCAGAGCAGCCTGGTGCCGGTCAACGAATCGCCGGTCATGCCGCCGGTCACGCGCCCGCGCGTGGCCGCCCCCGGCACCGTGGTCACCCCGGTGCGGCCGCAGACGCCGGATCCTTCGAGGTAAGCGCCATGCGGTATCCGCTGCCCTACGGCTTCGCGCGCGGCCAGCAGCTCCTGCTGGAAGACGACGGCGGCCGGCTGGTGCTGTGGCACGCCGGCGGCGCGGCCTCGGGCGCCTGGAGCGAGGTGATGCGCAAGTACCCGGGCACGTCGCTGCAGCAGCTGGACGCCGGCGCACTGGCGCAGCGCATCAGCGCCGCTTACGCGCAGGGCGAGTCGAGCGCCGCCACGGTGGTCAGCGAGGTGCAGAACGACGCCGACCTGTCGCGCATCATGCAGGAGCTGCCGGCGGTGGAAGACCTGCTGGAAGCCAGCGACGACGCGCCCATCATCCGCATGCTCAACGCCCTGCTCACGCAGGCGGCGCGCGACGGCGCGAGCGACATCCACATCGAGCCCTACGAGCGCCACTCCAGCGTGCGCTTTCGCGTCGACGGCGCGCTGCGCGAGGTGGTGCAGCCCAACCGCGCGCTGCACGCGGCGCTGATCTCGCGCCTGAAGATCATGGCGGAACTCGACATCTCCGAAAAGCGCCTGCCGCAGGATGGCCGCATCTCGCTGCGCATCGGCACGCGCGCGGTGGACGTGCGCGTGTCCACGCTGCCCAGCGCGCACGGCGAGCGCGCCGTGCTGCGCCTGTTGGACAAGAGCGAAAGCCGCATCAGCCTGGAGTCGGTGGGCATGACCGGCAACACGCTCAGCCGCTTCGTCGAGCTGATCGCGCAGCCGCACGGCATCATCCTGGTTACCGGCCCCACCGGCTCGGGCAAGACCACCACGCTGTATGCCGGGCTCAGCCGGCTGGACGCCGGCAGCAGCAACATCATGACGGTGGAAGACCCGATCGAGTACGAGCTGCCCGGCGTCGGCCAGACGCAGGTCAACCCGAAGATCGACCTGGACTTCGCCAAGGCGCTACGCGCCATCCTGCGCCAGGACCCGGACATCATCATGATCGGCGAGATCCGCGATTTCGAAACCGCGCAGATCGCGATCCAGGCCTCGCTCACCGGCCACCTGGTGCTGGCCACGCTGCACACCAACGACGCCGCCAGCGCGGTGACGCGGCTGACCGACATGGGCGTGGAACCGTTCCTGCTCAGTTCTTCGCTGCTGGGCGTGCTGGCGCAGCGGCTGGTGCGCAAGCTGTGCATGCATTGCCGCGAGGAACACGACGGCACCTGGACGGCGCGCGGCTGCGGCGCCTGCGGCCACACCGGCTACCAGGGCCGCACCGGCGTGTTCGAGCTGATGGTGGCCACCGACCCGATCCGTGCGCTGGTCCACAACCGCACCTCCGAGGCCGAGATCCGCAACACCGCGCTGGCCTCGGGCATGACGCTGATGCGCGAGGACGGCGACCGCCTGGTGCGCGAAGGCATCACCTCGCGCGAAGAGGTCGTGCGCGTGACGCGGGACTAGAGCCGCTTCACGCCCTCCCACGCGGTCCACACCGCGCCCAGCATCAGCATGAGCGCGGCGCCGCGCGCCAGCAGGAACTG
>NZ_JACCWG010000273.1 GCF_013697775.1 Ramlibacter sp.
CCAGGGCAGACGCCCGCGAGCGTGATCCCGGAGCCTGGCCCACCCCGGCCGCCGGCCGCTGCCACCCAAGCAACGAACAAAGACCCCCGCCAACCCGCCCCGCAGCACCCTCGCATAATCCCCAGCCATGGCGACACAGAACAACAACAAGCCCCGGGTCGTGATCGTCGGCGCCGGCTTCGGCGGACTCGAAGCCACGCGTGCACTGGCCGGTGCCGATGTCGGCATCACCCTCGTCGACAAGACCAACCACCACCTGTTCCAGCCGCTGCTCTACCAGGTCGCCACCGCCGGGCTCTCGGCGCCGGCCATCGCCGCACCGGTCCGCCACCTGTTCCGCACGCAGGCCAATGTCACCTCGCTGCTGGGCGACGTCACCGCCATCGACGCGCGGGCCAGGACCGTGCTGCTGAAGGACGGCGGCGTGCTCCCCTACGACCACCTGATCGTCGCGGCCGGCGCCACGCACAGCTACTTCGGGCACGACGAATGGGCGGCGCACGCGCCCGGCCTGAAGACGCTGGAGGATGCCTTCGAGATCCGCCGGCGCATCCTGCTGGCCTTCGAGCAGGCGGAACGGGAAACCGATGCCGAGCGGCGCGCCGCCTGGCTCACCTTCGTGGTGATCGGCGGCGGCCCGACCGGCGTGGAGATGGCCGGCACGCTGGCCGAGATCGCGCGCGACACCCTGCCCGGCGAGTTCCGGCACATCGACCCGGCCAAGGCGCGCGTGCTGCTGGTCGAAGGCGGACCACGCGTGCTGGCCGCCATGCCGGAATCATTGAGCGAGAGCGCGCGCAGGCAGCTCGAAAAGCTGGGCGTAGAGGTGCGCACCGGCGCGCGCGTGACCGGCATCGATGGCTCCGGTGTGGAGGTGTCCGTTCCAGCGCCGGCAGGTGGCTCTGGCGACAGCAGCAGCAACTACCGCATCGGCACGCACTGCGTGGTGTGGGCGGCCGGCGTGGCGGCTTCGCCCCTCGGCCGCCATCTGGCCGAGGCAACCGCTTGTCCGCTGGACCGTGCCGGTCGTCTGCTCGTGGAGCCGGATCTCGGCTTGCCCGGCCACCCCGAAATCAGCGTCGTCGGCGATCTGGCGGCCGCCAAAAGCCATGCCCCGGGCCAGGAACCCAAGCCGGTTCCCGGCGTTTCGCCCGCGGCCAAGCAGATGGGGCGGCATGCGGCCACCATGGTGCTGTGCCGCATTGCCGGGCTGCCTACGGAGCCGTTCCGCTACCGCGACTACGGCAACCTCGCCACCATCGGCCGCAACAGCGCGGTGGTGGACATCGCCTCGCCTCTCGGCCCGCTGCGCTTCACCGGTTTTCCGGCGTGGCTGTTCTGGCTGTTCGCGCACATCTACTTCCTCATCGGATTTCGCAACCGGATCGTGGTTCTGATCGATTGGGCATCGGCATATTGGAGCAAGCAAAGATATGCACGCGTGGTGTCCGATATCGAGCCACGCTGAGGGGGAATTTTTTTGAATGGGCTTAATTCCCATTCAAACCCACCACTCCCGCGGACACGGTGAAATATCCCTGCAATGGTTTAAGTTCCCATTTGACGTGACTCAGCAGCTCTCCCAAACTTCTTTCGCATCAATGCGGTGTGAAGGAAGTTTGGGATGCAGTTTCCAGTGGGTTCGCGAACAAGGCTGCACGGTTTCACGTTGATCGAGCTGATGATCGTCGTCGGCATCATCGGCATCATCGCGGCATTCGTCTATCCGGCGTATGGCGACCATGTCCGGCGCGGCAAGATCGCCGAGGCCCTCGGTGAGCTGAGCACCGTGCGCGTGCGGCTGGAACAGTACTACCAGGACAACCGCAACTACGGCTCCACCGCCAGCACCTGCGGCGTGGCCATGCCGTCCACGACCTCATTCAGCTTCAGCTGCAGCTGGGGCTCGACCAGCAACTCGCAGACTTTCGTGGCCACGGCCGCCGGCAGCGGTGCGATGACCGGCTTCGCCTACACGGTGGACGACGCCAACGCGCAGCGGACCACCCAATTCTTCGGCGCCACCGCCACCGACACCTGCTGGCTGCGCAAGAAGGGCGACACATGCTGAGGCGCGCGCGCGGCATGACCCTGGTGGAGCTGCTGGTGGTGATGGCCATCGCGGCCATCGGCACCAAGCTGGCCGCGCCCGGCATCGCGCAGCTGCTGGCGAACTACAAGGTCCGCGGCGTCGCGGAGGCAATCGTCTCCGGGCTGAATTTCGCGCGCGGAGAGGCCGCGAGGCGCAACTCGCCGGTGAGCTTTGCGCTTGCCACCGACGGCGGCTGGACGATCCAGCAGGTGTCGACTTCCTCGACGCTGCTCTCGCGTTCCGCCGCCGACCTTGCCGGCGCCACAGTGGCTTCCAGCTCCTCGGCCACCTCGGTGACGTTCGTTGCCACCGGGCTGGTGCAGTCGGGCACGCAAATGACCCAGGTGAACATCTCCAGCCCGGCGAGCAACACCCAGACGCGGCGCATCAACATCTTCGGCGGCGGGCTGATCCGCATGTGCGACCCGGGCGTGACCACCGCTTCCGACCCGAGGAAATGCTGATGCACGCACACCACGCGAGGACCGCCGCGCCACGCAAGGCACAAGGAGGCTTCACACTGATCGAGGTGCTGGTTTCAGTGCTGCTGTTCTCCATCGGCATCCTCGGTGCGGTCGGCATGCAGGCCCGTGCGATCCGGATGTCCACCGATGCGCAGCAGCGCGCCGAGGCCGCCTTCCTGGCCGACCAGCTGCTCGCGCGCCTGCTGATCTCCAACAAGTCGACGTCCTCCACTTTCAACCACTACGCCACCGTGGGGGCGACCTGTGCGCCCGGCGGTTCGGCTTCGACCAACGCTGTCGTCACCGAATGGCTGGCCGACGTGACGGCGACGCTGCCGCGCGCGCAGGCCGACGAACAGCAGGTCATCGTGTCGGGCGGCAGCACGCCGCCCGACGAAGTGACCATCCGCCTGTGCTGGAAGAACGGCGAGAGCGACACGCCGCACGTGCTCGAAGTCAGCAACCGGGTGCAATGGCCATGAACAACCCGCGTCTGTCCGCGTCTCCCCGCGCGCGCCGGCATGCCAGGGGCATGTCGCTGATCGAGCTGATGATCGCCGGAACCATCGGCTTGCTCGTGGTGCTGGCCGTCACCGGTTCGGTGATGACCATGGGGCGGCAGTTCTCCATCCTCGGCTCCAACGCCACGGCGCAAAGCAGCGCGCAGATCGGCATTTCGCTGATCGATGCGGCCGGCCGCGCCGCGGGCGCCGGCTTCTACAACAACGGAAAGTCGATCTGTTCCACCTGGAACGCCTACAACGGAACGGCCGTGGTTGCGGACAACGGCGTGCTGATGCCCGTGCGCATCACGGCTGGCGCAAGCGGCACGGTGTCCGACACCATCACCTTCACCGCTGGCGGAGGCTCCCACCCGCTGTCGTCGCTGCCGGTGCTGGAAGCCGCGTCCGGGAATTCGATCAAGGTCACCGATGCAGGCAACATCGCCGCCGGCGACCTGGCGGTGATTGGCGTGCCTGGCTCCACCACGGTGCCGTGCACGCTGTTCCAGGTCATCGGCGCGCCGACCACGGCGGCGTCCTGCGGCGGCAACGCGCCCTCGTGCCGCGTGCTGGTGCGCAACCCCAACAACGGGTTGAATCCCAATCCGACCGACTTCACCACCACCCCCACCTACGGCTACGACACGGCGGGTTCCACGGTGGGACCGGCGGTGGTAAGCCGCATCGGCACCTCCGCTGGCGGCTTCCGGCAGGACGCCTTCGCCGTGCAGTGCAACGCGCTTGTGCGCTACAACGCCTTCACCACCACGACAGTGCCCGCCTGCACGGCCAACCCGCTCGCTTTCGGCACCGGCGTGGACGCGGTCGCCACCGACATCGTGATGCTGCAGGCACAGTACGGCATCAGCGCCAGCGCGGCCGACAACGTCGTTGCCAGCTGGGTGGAGCCCACCGGAACCTGGGCCTCGCCGGCCGCGGGCGACGTGGCGCGCATCAAGGCCATTCGCGTGGTGCTGGTGGCCCGCTCCCGCGACGCCGAAGGCACGCAGATCAGCGCGCCGTGCACCAACGCGGCCAGCGTCGCCAACACCGGCCCCTGCTCGTTCCAGGACGCGGCAGCGCCGGTCATCGACCTGAGCGGCCTGGCGCTGCCCACCGGCAAGACCTGGCGCAACTACCGCTACCGCGTGCACAAGGCGGTGATTCCCCTTCGCAACGTGATCTGGAGCAATTCATGAGCCGGCCCGTTCGTCGCGGCGTACAGGCGCGCACGCCTGGCATGCGGGGAGCACGCCAGCGAGGCATGGTGTTGATCGTCGTGCTGGTGGTGCTGATGATCATCATGGTCGCAGGCATGGGCGCCATGCGGGCGGCCGACACCGGCAACGTCATTTCGGGAAATTTCACTTTCCAGCAGGCTTCCGCGCAGGCATCCGACCGTGCGATCACGGATGCGATGTCGGTGATCGCCAACCGCGTGGCGGGCGACGCCGGCAACACGGACGTGGCGAACCAGTACATCTCCGTGGTGTCCAGCTCCGTCGATTCGCGGGGCATTCCCAACTCCGTCACCTGGGCCAGCGTGCCGTGCGTCGACGAAAAAGGCGGTGCGATCGCCGACTGCGCGGCCGACAGCGGCAACTACCGCGTGCAGTACGTGGTCGAGCGCATGTGCTCGGCCAATCCGACGCTGACCGACATCGCGGACATCCGAGCCAAATGCGAATACGACGCCAGCGCCTCGGCCATGGCACCCAACAGCATCGGCGTGCACTACCGGGTGCTGATCCGGGTGCGCGGCCCGCGCGGCACCGAGAACTGGTACGAGGCCGTGGTGAGCGGCCCGGCTTCCACCTGAAGAAAGAGCAACCCATGCCCGAGCACAAACCCTTCAACGCGCTGCGCGGCACGGCCCTTCTCGCCGCCACCGCGCTTGCCTGCGGGCTGGTCCTCGCGCAGAAGATCGACGACGTGCCGCCGGCGGTGAAGAACAACGTCGCGCCGAACTTCATGTTCATGATCGACAAGTCCGGCTCGATGCTCAACATCGTGCCGACGACGCCCTATTCGGCGAACGGAACCTACCAGACAAGCTGCTCCGGGACCTCCCTGATTCCCGGCGGCGCCAGCATCGATCTGTATGTCGTGAGCGGCGAGCCGCGCATCCGGTACAGCGGCACCACCTATACCCACAGCACCGTCACCGGCACCCAGCCGGCGCGCTGCTTCAACAACAGCGCCACCTACAGCGCACAGCTTTTGGCCGATGGCAGCTCGGGCAGCACCCGGTCGCCCAGCGGCGGCTACACCCCCACGGACTACTCGGGCCACTTTCTCAACTGGTATTTCGGCAACTACGGCGGCCCGGTCACCGGCTGGACGGACCGCAAGCTCCTGACCAGCGGCACGGTGCAGACGCGCATGGAAATCGCGCGCACCTCGGCCAAGAACGCCATCGACGTGTTGCCGCTGCCGCCAGCCACCGGTGCGTCGGCCGCCGTGCGCGTGGGCCTGTCCACCTATAGCTCGAACGGCGGTGCGCTCAAGGTGGCGATGGGCGACCTCACATCGGCCAAGCGAACCACCATCAAGAACAGCATCGACACGCTGAGCGCGAGCGGCTACACGCCGCTGGCCACCACCTTCGCCGACATCGCGCGCTACATGTCCACCGGCTACAACGGCAACGTGGCCACGGCGAACGACGCGAGCGTCAACATCGACACCCTGCTGCGCATCGACGGCACCGACAACACGGCACGCGATGCCTGCCTGTCCGGCGCGCCCTCGTGCAGCAACACCAACTCGGCCAAGCCGATCCAGTACTGGTGCCAGCGCACCGCGCTGTTCGCCGTCACCGACGGGCGGCCCAACCTCGACCGCGGCTTCAACAACAACACGTACATCCGCGACTATGACCGCGATTGCAGCGGCTCCAACGCGTCGACCTGCACGTCCAGCGGCGCCGCCGGCTCCTGGGACCGCAAGGCAGCGCGCACGTACGAGGCCTTCGGATCCGACTACATGGACGACGTGGCCAAGCTGATGTACGACGTGGACTGGCGGCCCGACCTCACCAAGCCCACTCCGGTTCCACCGGCCACCGCGGCGAAGAACAACATCACCACCTACATGATCGGCTTCGCCGACCCCGAGGTGCAGAACGACCCGCTGCTGATCAACACGGCACGCCAGGGCGGCGGCAAGTTCATCGCGGCCGGCGACGGGCCTTCCTTGCAGGTCGCGTTCCAGCAGGTGATCGCCGACGCGCTGGCCAAGGACGCGGCCTCGGCCGCCGTGACGGTGACCAGCGCGCGCATCACCGCCGGCAGCGTGGGCTACGAATCGAGCTACAACTCAGGCAGCTGGTATGGCGACCTGGAGGCCTATTCGCTGGACCTCAGCACCGGGCTGCGCAACGGCGCGGTGCAGTGGTCGTTCCGCGACCGCCTCGAAGCGCAGTCCAGCCGCTTCATCGCCTCGTACAACGGCACCACGGGCGTGGGCTTCACCACCGGCAACGGCGCTGGCTTCCGCACCACCGCCGCGACCCTGACCGACGGCGTGATCGACTACACGCGCGGCGTGCGCACCGGCGAAGGCACGACCTACCGGCAGCGCAATTACCTGCTGGGCGACATCGTCAATGCCGAAGCCGTGGTGGTGAATTACGCCACCGGCGCGGTGGTCTACCAGGCTGCCAACGACGGCATGCTGCACGCCATCGACGGCCGGATCGGGGCCGGCGTCACCACCCGCGGGCAGGAGCTTTGGGCGTATGTGCCGCGGCTGGTGCACGGCAAGCTCGCGGACCGGGCCAGCACCACCGTTGAACACCAGTACCTGGTGGACAGCACGCCCGCCGTCGCGCAGATCAACACCGGCAGCATCGCGCAGATCCTGGTCGGCGGCCTGGGCAAGGGTGGCGCCGGCTACTACGCGCTCGACATCACCTCCGGCACGGCCGCCAACGAAGCAGCCGCCGCCAGCAAGGTCCTGTGGGAATTCAAGCCCACCAACATGGGCTATTCCTTCGGCACACCGCTGATCGTCAACACGGCCGCGGGCTGGCGCGTGGTGCTCGCCTCGGGCCTGCGCAACGACACCGCCTCCGGCGGCCTTGGCGGCGACGGACGGGGCCACGTGTGGCTGGTCAATCCGGCGAACGGCAGCGTGGACAAGGAGTTCATCACGCCTGTCGGCTTCGGTGGCGCTTCCGCCTCGCTCGGCCTCGCGCATCTGGGCAAGCAAGCCAATGCGGCCGATGACGCGGTGGTGCGCTACGTGTATGCAGGCGACCTGCAGGGCAACGTGTGGCGCTTCGATCTGGACGCCGCGACCCTGAGCGCGCCGGCGCGCATTGCGGCCCTCGCTTCGGGGGCCGGCACGGCCCAGCCGGTGACCTCGGTGCCCGTCGTGAACCCGGTGAGCGGCAACGCGTCCAAGTTCTTCGTCTATGTCGGCACCGGCCAGTACTTTTCCGTGGACGACGTGCCGGGAACCGCGGCGCCCAATACCTACGCCACCCAGAGCGAAACCATCTACGGCATCGTGGACGACACCACGGTGGCGAGCCCCAGCCTGCCCAACATCCGCCGCAGCAACGGCAGCACCTGCCCTGCCAATGGCGGGGACGGAGACTTCGTCTGCCAGTTGGCCACGCAGGCCGCGCCGCCGCGGGGCGACGTCACCGCCACGCACACCAGCGTGGACCTTGCCGCCAAGCGGGGGTGGTACATCGACATCCCGATCGCAAACGCCCGGGTGTACACGCAAGGCAAACTCTCCCCCCGTGGAACACTGGTCATGGCGATCAACGTGCCGACCAACCAGATCTGCAACCCGGGCGGCTACTCGATGGCGTTCTACCTGGACGCGTTGACCGGTGGCGCCGTGGCAAGGTTCGTCGGCGGCAACACCTACTACAGCGCCGGCGAGTTCCTGGCGGACGCGCTGTCCAGCCGGCCGGAATTGATCATTACCTCGACCGGCACACGTGCCTTGTTCCGCTTGGGCGACAAGACGACGCAAAGCAAGCTGGTCCCCGAGACGGAAACCACCGCCGCGACGTTCAAGCGCGTCTACAAGCGCGCCCTGAACTGAGCAGCCTCAAGGCGGATCCAGCCCGGCCCCGCAGATCTGGCAGAAGTTCGCTTCCGCGCCGTAGCCCGAAGCGCCGCAGCCCGAGCACCTGCGCCACAGGCCGGGCGCACCGGGCGGCCGCGCATGGTGGTCCGGCATGGTCGTCGAATCCAACGGCGCTCTCTTGGGCAAGGTCGCGGCACCTGCCGCGCCGCGATCTTGGCACAAGCGCCCCGGCTCAGGCGCCGCTGACGCGCACCACCAGCTTGCCGAAATTGCGCCCCTGCAGCAGGCCGATGAAGGCCGCGGGTGCGTTCTCCAGCCCGTCGACGACGTCTTCGCGCAGCTTCACCTGCCCCGCGGCGAGCCAGCGCTCCATGTCGCGCCGGAACGCGTCGAAACGCCCGGCGTAATGGTCGAGGATGATGAGGCCCTCCATGCGCACGCGCTTTTGCAGCAGCGTGGACAGCAGTGCCGGCAGGCGGTTCGGCCCGGCGGGCAGCGCATCGTCGTTGTAGTGCGCGATGAAGCCGCACACCGGCACGCGCGCGCCGACGTTGAGCAGCGGCAGCACCGCGTCGAGCACCGCGCCGCCGACGCTCTCGAAGTACACGTCGATGCCATCGAGGCAGGCGGCGGCGAGGCGCTCGGCGAATTGCGGGCCGTGCCGGTCGATGCAGGCGTCGAAGCCGAGTTCTTCCACCGCGTGGCGGCACTTGTCCGCACCGCCGGCAACGCCGACCACGCGCGCGCCCTTCAGCCTGGCGATCTGCCCGACCACCGAGCCGACCGCGCCGGTCGCCGCGCCCACCACCACCGTCTCTCCCGCCTTTGGCTGGCCGATGTCGAGCAAGCCCACGTAGGCGGTGAACGCCGGCATGCCGAGCCCGCCCAGCGCCAGCGAGGGCTGCGCCAAGTCGCCGAGCGGCGTCAGGCTGTCGCCGTCCAGTGCGGCGTAGTCCTGCCAGCCCGCCCGGCCCAGCACCAGGTCGCCGGCACCGAACCGCGGATACCGGGACGCGACGACGCGGCCGACGGTGCCGCCGGCCATGGGCTCGCCCAGCCGAACCGAATGCGCGTACACCGGCCCGGCCTCGTCCATCAGGTTGCGCAGGCCGGGGTCGAGCGAGAGGACCAGCGTGCGCACCAGCACCTGGCCGTCAGCCGGCGTGGGAATCGGCGCTTCCTCCAGGCGGAAATCCTGCGGCGTTGGCAGGCCGCGCGGACGCGCGGTGAGGAGGAGGCGGCGGTTGGTGGAATCGCTTTGAGGCAAGGAAGGCTCCTGTGGTTGTTGAATTGATTTATTAGACCGGTCGTCTAGAAACAAGGCGTCAAAAAGGCGGGACTGCATGTCGCATGTCCCGCCTTCAGGCAGCTTGCGTGGCGATCCCCAGCACCTGCCGCGTGTCCGCCATGGCGGCGTCCAGCGCCGCGCGGCTGCGGGAGATCTTGGCGATCAGGCTGGCACCCAGCCACGTCTGGTACAGCGTGCCGGCGACCGCCTTCGCGTCCGGCATGGCAGGCAGCGAGTTATCCACCCAGCCGGCCTCGATGCAGCGCGCCAGGCGCTCGGTGATGCCGCCCGTGCCGCGCTCCAGCGCCGTGCGCATGCTTTCCGACAGGTCGCAGACCTCGGCACCCAGCTTCACCACGAAGCAGCGGCTCTGCGCGTCGTCGCCGGTCTGCGAATCCAGCCAGTCCTGGAAGTAGGCGATGAGCCGCTCGGACGCCGGGCCCGGTTGCGCCAGCATCTCGTCCATGCGCGCCAGGTACTCGGCGAAATAGGCTTCCAGCACCGCCTCGCCGAAGGCTTCCTTGGAGCCAAAGTAATGGTAGAACGAGCCCTTCGGTACCCGCGCCGCGGCCAGCACCTCGGCCAGGCCGACGCCGGTAAAACCCTTGCGCAGCAGCAGCGGCCGCGCAACATCGAGGATGTGCTGGCGGACGTCGGGAATCGCGGCGGTCGGAGACATGGGACCGGACTCTAGCAGCAACTAGACCGGTCGTCTAGAAACTCCAGACGACCCTGGCGGCGGCGTGGATCTGGGGCGACCGCAGGCTGCACCAGGACCGGCCCAGCCTGCGCCACACGGCCACCAGCTACCTCATCCACCATGGCGCGGCCATGTTCTTGGCGTGCTGCATGCGCGCGCCTGGAACGGCCGCGAACAGCGGATGCAGCCCGGCCCGGCGCTGGCCGGCGCGGCCGCCACATCGGCCATTGCCTGCTTCGTGGATTCAAGCTGACACCGGCTGCTTCGCGCTAGGCCTGGCGGCCGGCAGCATCTGGGCGGCGCGGCGCAATGGCGCCCCGCTCATCCAGCGCTGAGGGCGCTCAGTTTTTCGCGCGAGCTTTCAAGCGCGCCATTGACGGCGTCGCCCAGTGCGGCGATGTCGAACGGCTTGCGCAGGATCGCCAGCTTGCCCGCCAGCCGCTCCACCGCCGCCATGTCGGCATAGCCGGTGGCCAGGATCACCGGCAGCTCGCCCACCAGCTGGCGCGCGCGCGAAATCACTTCGGCGCCGGTCATGTCGGGCATGGCGTAGTCCACCACCATCAAATCGGGCTTGGACGCGGCAACCGCTTCCAAGCCTTCATTGCCATTGGCGGCTTCCGTCACGCGGTAGCCGATGAGGCTCAGGCACTCCACGATCACGCGCCGCACGTCGGGGTCGTCTTCCACCACCAGGATGTGCGAGGCCTTGGCCGGCTCGGGCACCGCCGGCGCCTGCGCTTGCGCCTCTGGCATCGGCTCGGCATCGCCGGGGACGGTTGGAAACACAAGCTCCACGATGGTGCCCTTGCCGACTTCGCTCTTCACGTAGGCCAGTCCGCCGGACTGCCGCGCGAAGCCATAAACCTGACTCAGGCCCAGGCCGGTGCCCTGGCCGAGCGGCTTGGTGGTGAAGAAGGGGTCGAACACCTTGGGCAGCAGCTGCTGCGGAATGCCGTTGCCGGTGTCGCTCACGCGCACCACCACGCAGTGGCCGGCCCGCAGTTCCTGCTCGGCCTCGCGGTCCTCGCCACAGGTGGAAATGGTGAGCTTGCCGCCATCGGGCATGGCGTCGCGCGAGTTGGCCGCGAGATTCAGCACAGCCATCTCGAGCTGGCTCGGGTCCAGCACCACAGCCGCCGGGTTCTCGCACAGGTCCAGCTCGACTTCCACGCCGGAGCCGACCGAGATCTCGATCAGGTCCTTCATGCCCACCAGCAGCTGGTTGACGTTGGTCGGCTTGGGCACCAGCGACTGACTGCGCGCGAACGACAGCAGCTGGCCGGTCAGACGCGCACCGCGCCGCGCCGCGCTCTTGGCGCGCTCCACCACCGGCTTGACCTTCTCGTCATTCGCATAGAGCGAGACGAGTTCCAGGTTCATGTTCACCACGTGCAGCAGGTTGTTGAAGTCGTGCGCGATGCCGCCCGTGAGCCGGCCGATGGCTTCCATCTTCTGCACCTGCGTCAGCGCCGCCTGCGCGCGCTCGCGCTCGGCGATCTCCTTCATCAGCCGGTCGTTGGCCGACGCGAGTTCGCGCGTGCGCATGAGAATGCGGTTTTCCAGCTCTTCGTTCAGGTGCTCCAGCGCGTTGCGCGTGCGCCCCAGCTCCTGCAGGTGCTCGCGCGTGACGTACTGGCGCTTGCGGGCGCGCACCGCCGACTCGGCCGCGCTTGCCAGCGTCTCGGCGTTGAGCGGCCGCTCCAGCAGGATCAGGTTGCCCAGGCTGTGCAGCGAATCGAAATCCTTGATGGGCCGCCGGCCCTCGCGGCGCGCGGCCAGCACCACGAAGGGAAAGTCGGACCACGGCGGCTGGTTATGCAGCCAGTCGAGCAGCTGCGCGTTGGCCAGCAGCTCGGGCAGGCATTCCTCGGTGAGGATGGCGCCGGCGGCGCCTTCCTGCAGCGCGGCAACCAGTTCGCCCTGGGTGCTGCATGCGTACGAGTCGGTGCCCTGTGCCTGCAGCACAGTGCGCACCACGGCTGCGTCGCGCCCCCGCGGCGCGAAAATGAGTACGCGCAACTCCACTAGGCGCGCTCCTTCTTGTTGTCGTTCTTCTCGCCCAGCAGCGGCAGCTGGCCGCGGTACACCGTGGCGCCAACCAGCACGCCCTCGAAATCGGTCAATGCCTGGCCCAGCTCGACGCCGGTCGGGCCCAGGCGGAATTCGCGGATGCTCTGCTCGTGCGCGCTGAAGCGGCTTTTCACCGTGGACATCGCCTTCAGCAGGTTGCCGCGCGCCTCGAAATAACGGAACAGCAGGATGCCGTCGCTCAGGTAGCTCATGTCCACGTCGCTGCGCAACTCGCCCATGAGCCCGTGCTGGCCCATGATCAGCAGGGTGACGATGTTGCGGTGGTTCAGGTAGGTGAGCAGCTCGTGCATTTGCAGCAGCAGGAACTTGCCGCCGGGCATGGCGTGCAGGTAGGCGTTCAGGCTGTCGATCACCACCACGTGCGCGCCGTCGTCCTCCACCGACTGCCGCACCATTTGCGCGAACTCACCGGGCGACACCTCGGCCGGGTCGAGCTGCACCACCTTCAGCTGACCGTCGCGCATGTACGGCTGCACGTCCAGCCCGAGCGCGCGCGAACGCAGCAGCAGCGATGACAGGCCTTCGTCGAACAGGTAGTAGGCGGCCTTCTCGCCGCGCATCAGGGCCGCGCGCACGCAGGCGATGGCGGTGGTGGTCTTGCCGACGCCCGACGGGCCGACGAACAGCATGTTGCTGCCGCGCGTGACGCCGCCGCCCATCAGCGTGTCCAGCTTGGGAACGCCGGTGCTCACCGTCGTGCTGTCGGACATGACCCGGTGCTCGGCCGCGACCAGCCGCGGGAACACGAACAGGCCGCCGGTGTCGAGGTTGAAATCGTGGTCGCCGCCGCGGTACTTGATGCCGCGCATCTTGATCAGCCGCAGCCGCCGGCGCTCGGGACCGTATTGGTCGGTGACCTGCTCCAGCGCGATCACGCCGTGCGCGATGCTGCGCATCTGCAACTCGCTTTCGGTGGCCGAGCGGTCGTCCAGCAGCAGCACGGTGCAGGCGTGGGTGGCGAAGAATTTTTTCAGCGCCAGCACCTGGCGGCGGTAGCGCAGCGGGTTCTGTGCCAGCAGGCGCATCTCCGACAGGCTGTCGAACACCACGCGTTTGGGCTTCAGCCGCTCCACAACGGCCATGACGCCGTTGACGGTTTCGCCCAGCTCGATCTCGGACGGATGCAGGATGGACTGTTCGGCCTCCGGACCCAGGCCTTCGTTGCTCACCAGCTCGAACACCTCGATGCCGTCCAGCGACCAGCCGTGCGAGGCGGCGATGGTATGCAGCTCTTCGGAGGTTTCAGAGAGGGTGACGTAGAGGCCGGGAGTGCCGCCGTCGGCGCCGTTGCGCAGGAACTGCAGCCCCAGCGTGGTCTTGCCGGAGCCCGGATTGCCTTCGATCAGGTAGAGGTGGCTGACCGGCAGGCCACCACCCAGCACGGCGTCCAGTCCGGCGATGCCGGTGGAAACCCGTTCCTGGACGGGAAGATTCAGCGAAGAAGCGGCGTTCGGTTTCATCCAGTGCGCGGACACGCGCCCGAAATGGGCGTTGCCATCGGACTCTAACGTCGCTGGCTTAGCTCGTGTGTAGGTCGGAGCCGACATTGCGGCGACACCACGCCGCACCTCTGCCGGCTGTGAAAATCCCCCACCTTGCGGGGCCCGCTGAGTCCGGCGCTCAGGACGGCTGCGGTCCTTCGTAGCCTTCGATGACCAGGATCTCGGCGACGGCCGCGCCCATGCGCAGATCGCGCGCGGCCTGGTAGCCCGCGCTGTTCCAGCAGTCCAGCGCCGCCTGGTAGCTCGGGAACTCGATCACCACGTTGCGCTGGCGGGCCGTGCCTTCACCCGCATGGAACTGGCCGCCGCGCACCAGGAAGCGCGCGCCGTGCGCCGCGAACGGCGCCGCGTTGGCGGCGATGTAGGCCTTGTATTTCTCCTCGTCGCCGACGTCGACGCGGCCGATCCAGTAACCCTTGGGCATGGCTGTCTCCTTGTGATGTGCGGGCAAAGTGTAGTCCGGCGCACGCACCCGGCGCGGCCGGGCACAATCGCGCCCATGCCGCCCTTGCTCTACCTGTTCGCGCTGACCAATCTCGTGATCGGCACCGGTGCCTTCGTGCTTACCGGCATCCTGGTGCCGATGTCCGATTCGCTCGGCGTCAGCGTGGCCGCCGCCGGCCAGGCCATGACCGTTTATGCGCTGTCGGCCGCCCTGCTCGCGCCGCTGCTGGTGGTGGCCACCGGCGGCTGGCCGCGCAAGCGCGCCATGCTGTTCGCCCTTGCCCTGTTCGCGATGGGCTGCGTGCTGAGCGCGCTTGCGCCATCGCTGGGCATGCTGCTGGTCGGCCGGGTGCTGATGGGCGCGGGCTCGGTATTCTCCGCCCTGGCCTCGGGCGTGGTGGTCGCCATCGTCGACGCGCCGCGGCGCGGCCGCGCGCTGTCCATCAATTTCCTGGGCATCAGCCTGAGCTACGCCGTCGGCCTGCCGCTGGGCACCTGGCTCGGGTTCGGCTTCGGCTGGCGCACGCCGGTGTGGCTGGTCGCCGCCTGCTGCGTGCCGATGGCGCTGCTGCTGGTGGCGCTGCTGCCCGCGCGCATCGAGGCACCGGGCATCGCCTTTCGCGGCCTGCGCCAGGCGGCCGCGCAGCCGGCGGTGCAGCGCGTGTGGGCGCGCACCCTGCTGTACTTCATCGCCATCTTCAGCGTGTTCGCGTACTGCGGCCCGGTGCTGCAGGCGCTGAACGACCTGACGCCCACGCAGCTGTCGCTGGTGCTGGTGAGCTTCGGCCTCTCGGGCGTGGCCGGCACCATCGTGGGCGGCTGGGCGGCCGACCGCTTCGGGCCGACCCGCAGCATGCGCATGCAGCTGCTGGCGCTCACCGCCACGATGGTGGTGGTGCCCTTCACGCAGGGCCACCTCGCGCTGTCCATCCTGGTGTTCGTGGTGTGGGGCGTTGCCGGCTTCGGCATGATGGCGCCGCAGCAGCTGCTGCTGGCATCGGCCGCGCCGCAGCAGGCGCCGATGCTCATGAGCCTGAACGGCTCCATGCTCTACGTGGGCACGGCGCTGGGCGCGGCGATCAGCGGCGCCTTCATCGGCTCGCTCGGGTTCGCGCGGCTGTCGTGGGTGGGCGTGCCGTTCGCCTGCCTGGCGCTGGCCACGCTGTGGATGGGCCAGCGCCGGCCGGTCGCCGTGGCGACGCCGAGCGCCTGAGGGCAGTTGCATGGGATTTCCGCACCACCACGGTTCCGATGGCCATGGCCATGCCGGCCACCATCACCACGACCACGGACTGGCCGCCGACGGCCAGCCGATTCCGCCCGGCTACCGCCGCGTGCTTTGGATCGCGCTGCTGGTAAACGCGGCGATGTTCGGCATCGAGATCGCCTCGGGCCTGTCGTCGGGTTCGGTGTCGCTGCTGGCCGACGCCATCGATTTCTTCGGCGATGCGGCCAACTACGCGCTGTCGCTCGCCGTGCTGTCCATGGCGACCGTGTGGCGCTCGCGCGCGGCGCTGGTCAAGGCCGCCAGCATGATGTTGTTCGCGCTGCTGGTGCTGGCACGCGCCGCATGGGCAGTGACAGGCGGCAGCCCGCCCGAGCCGCTCACCATGGGCGTGGTGGGAACGCTTGCGCTGGCCGCGAACGTGGGTGTTGCGGCGCTGCTCTATGCTTTTCGGGAGGGAGACGCGAACATGCGCAGCGTGTGGCTGTGCTCGCGCAACGACGCGATCGGCAACGTGGCCGTGCTGCTGGCCGCGGCGGGGGTGTTCGGTACAGGCACTGCATGGCCGGACCTGGGAGTGGCCGCCATCATGGCGGCCTTGGCATTCGCGGGCGGCTGGGCCGTGTGGGGCCAGGCGCGCCGCGAATTGCGCTGACGAAGATCAGCGGCCGGTGAACAGCTTGGCGAAGATGAAGCCGACCGCGAAGGCCGTGCCCAACGCCGCCAGCGGATTGGCGCGCACTTGCTCGCGTGCCATGTCGCCGTATTCCTGCTGCAGGCCCATCACCTTCTCGCTGCCCATGCCCAGCTTCTGCTCGAGCGTGTCCACGGCTTCGTGCACCTTCTGCGCGAAGCGGCGCACGGTGGTGTCGCTGGTATCGCTATCGGCGCTGAAGCCGGACGCGCCGCTGCTGAAGCTGGAGGTGCTGCTGCCGGATTCGCCACTGGTGGGGAAGGGGCTCTGCGATGTTTCACCGTTCATGGATGGTTCCTCTTTTAAGTGGATTTCACGGACACACCGGCACCGCCGGCGAACACCTTGACTGTAGAAAGCCCAGGGATGCAAGGTTGTCGGTGAAGGCTCGTCAGCAGCGTAGGACTTTTCCTTCCATCAACTCGGCCTTTGTGACGCGGCTATGATTTCCCTCATGCGCCGGCCACGCGCATTCGGACGCAATGCCCATGCCGGCGCGCAGTTGCCGGATGCCGGCTGCAACACCTGCGCAAGCTGCCAGGTTTGTTCCTCGGTTGCCTCGGCTTCGACCTGCCCGCGGCCGGTAATCGAGTTCCGCCACCCACCGCCCGCCGCTCAGTTGCTGCATTTCGCCAGCGCCGAGCTGCGCCTGGGCTGCAAGCCGCCCATTTCCTGATCTCCCCACCCGAAGTGCGTCCGCAATCGGCGACATCGCCGCATTGCGCCCCTGCCCGTTCGTGTTCCGGAGATCGTTGTGAAGTTTTTTGCCATCGCGGCGCTTGCCGCCGCATCGCTGGCCCAGGCCCAGCCGCGCCCGCCTGAGCGCTCCGTGTTCGAGGACACGCCGCGCGGCGTGGAGACGCGGCGTGAAAGCCAATGCCGAGGTCGGCCGCTTTCCGCACGGCCATGCCGACTGGCCGAAGTGGGAAGAAGCGCAGAACGCGCAAGGTCCGCGCGCCCCGCATCCGCCGCCCGCGGGCGTTGAAGGAGTGGACATGCACCTGCGCCACTTCGCCCGAAGCGCTGCGCGCCGATGTGCGGCAGCTGACCCAGGACCGCCCCGGCGTCGCCCAGCCAAGCGCCGGCGACACCGTGCAGGCGCTGCTGGCCCGCCGGCCGATGGATGCCGACACCGCGGTGCGCATCGCGCTGAAGGACCGGCCGCAGGCCGTCGGCCTCGCGGTGCCCGGCATGCCGGTCGGCGCGCCTGGCATGGACGGCGCCGCGTACGGCGGCCGCCGCGACGCTTACGACGTGCTGCTGGTGTCCAGATCGGCCGAGGCGCGCGTCTTCACTTCGTACAACAAGACATGAAAATCCGCCACGTTTCCACTTTCATCCTCGCCGCCGCACTCGCTCCGGCAAGATCACGCTCAAGCACGGCGAGATCAAGAACCTGGACATGCCGCCGATGACCATCGGTCTTCATCGCAAAGGACCCTGCCCTGCTCGACAAGGTGCAGGTCGGCGACAAGGTGCGCTTCCACGTCGAAAGGAAGGCGCGCAGTACACGGTGACCGAGCTGGAAGCGCAGCCCTGAGCGGGCCGGCCGCGGCTTTGCTCTATGCTGCACCGCCAAGGAGGTCCATGGCATGCAGGACTTTGCGCGCTTCGGCGCGGTAACCGTCCATTTCGGCGGCAGGCAGGGCAAGTACCCGGACGGCAACCAGGTGATCGTGCAGGGCGGCGAGATGCGCGTTGCGTTCGACACGCCGCTCGTGTCCAACCGCATCGGCCCCGCGTTCGACGGCGTCGATCTGGTCGTGCTCGGCCACGTGCACGAGGACCACATGGCGGGACTGCACCGCGTGCCCGACGCGCCGGTGCAGGTGCACGAGGCCGACCTCGCGGCTTGCCAGTCGTGGGACGGGCTCAGCCGCCACTACGGCTATCCGGCGCAAGTGCTCGCGGCCTTGAAGCCCATGCTGGAGGCCGACTTCCACTACCACCCGCGCCCCGACGCCACCGGCTACGCCGATGGCGCCAGCTGGGACCTCGGCGGCGGCGTGCGGGTGCGCGCGCACCACATGCCGGGCCACACCTCGGGCCATTGCGTGCTGCTGGAGGAAAGCGAGGGCGCGGCCTTCATTGGCGACATCGACCTGTCCGGGTTCGGGCCGTACTACGGCGACGCGACCTCGTCGCTCGCGCAGTTCCGCCGCACGCTGAAAGCCGTCGCCCGGCTGGATGCGAAGGTCTGGATCACCTCCCACCACAAGGGCGCCGTGACCGACCGCGCCGAGTTCCTACGCGAACTCGCGCGCTTCGCCGCGCGGATCGACGAGCGCAGCGACCAGCTGTGCGCCATGCTGGCGGAGAGGCCGCACAGCCTGGACGCGCTGGTGAAGAGGCGCCTGCTCTATCCGGCGCAAGCCACCCTGCCCTACATCGACTGCGCCGAGCGCAACACCATCCGCATGCACCTGGACGAGCTGCTCGCGCAAGGGCGCGTGCGCGCACTCGACGACGGCAGCTTCGCCCTTCCATAATGCCGCCGATGCATTCCTCCATCACCGACGTCGCCGGCATCGAGGTCGGCCACTTCAGCGACACGCGGCGGCACACCGGCTGCACGGTGGTGCTGGCGCGCGGCGGCGCGGTCGGCGGCGTCGATGTGCGCGGCGCGGCGCCCGGCACGCGCGAGACCGACCTGCTGGATCCCACCAACACCGTGGACCGCGTGCATGCCGTCATGCTGGCCGGCGGCAGCGCCTGGGGGCTGGACGCCGCCGGCGGCGCGATGCGCTGGCTGGGCGAGCACGGCATCGGCCTGCCCGTGGGCCGCACGCACGTGCCCATCGTTCCCGCGGCCGTGCTGTTCGACCTGTACCTGGGCGACCTGTCGGTGCGCCCCGATGCCGACGCCGGCTACGCCGCCTGCGCCGCGGCGTCGGCCGATGCACCGGCCGAGGGCAACGTCGGTGCCGGCAGCGGCGCCCTGGTCGGCAAGATCTTCGGCATGGAACGCGCGATGAAGGGCGGCATCGGCACGGCCTCGGTGCGCGTGCGCGGCATCACGGTGGGCGCGCTGGTCGCCTGCAACGCGCTGGGCGACGTGATTGACCCCGCCACCGGGCGCGTGCTGGCCGGCGCGCGCACGGCCGACGGCAGCGCCCTGCTCGATGCCCGCCGCGCGATGCTCGACGGCGAAGTGCCGACGCGCGTCGCGCCCGGCAGCAACACCAGCATCGGCGTGATCGCCACCGACGCGGTGCTCACCAAGGCCGAGGCCTCCCGCCTGGCCACCGTCGGCCACGACGGGTTCGCCCGCAGCATCAACCCGGCCCACACGCCGCTGGACGGCGACGCGCTGTTCGCGCTGGCCACCGGGCGCGCCGGTACCGCCATCGACATGATGACGCTGTGCACGCTGGCCGCCGAGGTGGTGGCGCTGGCCACCGTGCGCGCGGTGACGCAGGCACGCGGCATCGAGGCCGACGGCGTGCGCATTCCCGCCGCCCGCGACCTGCCTTGAACGCCATGCCGCAAGCACTGCGCCACACGCTGCTGTCGCTGCGCGACCTGCTGATCTCCGCCGGGCCGGTGGCCCTGCTGGCCGCCACGCTGCTGGTGCTGGCCTACCTGTGGCTGGACCCCACGCCGCCCAGGCGCGTGCGGCTGGCCACCGGCCCGGCGCAGAGCGCCTACGACGAATTCGGCCAGCGCTACAAGAAGGCGCTGGAGGCGAACGGCATCGAGGTGGTGCTGGTGCCCAGCGAAGGCTCGTCGGCCAACCTGCAGCTGCTGCGCGACGCCAGCGCCGATCTCGGCTTCGTGCAGGGCGGCAGCAGCGACCGCGCCACCAACGAGGAGAGCGGCATCCAGTCGCTGGGCAGCCTGTTCGTCGAGCCGGTGTGGCTGTTCTACCGCGAGGACGCGGTCAAGAAGGGCACGCCGCGCGGCACGCTGACCTCGGTGGCGCAGCTGCGCGGCCTGCGCGTCAACGTCGGTACGGCCGGCAGCGGCGTGCCGCTGCTGATGGACAAGCTGTTCGAGGCCAACAAGGTGGAGCGCGGCGAATTGCGCCTGTCGCGGCTGGAGCAGACGCCGGCCACGGTGGCTTTCCTTGCGGGCGAGCTGGATGCGCTGGTGTTCGCCTCGGCGCCCGAATCGCTGATGGTGCAGATGCTGCTGCAGACGCCCGGCGTGAAGCTGCTGGACATCGCGCAGGGCGAAGCCTATTCGCGCCGCTTCCCGTTCCTGACGCCGGTGACGCTGCCGCGCGGCGTGGTGGACCTGGCGCGCGACATGCCGCCGGCGGACGTGCACCTGGTGGCGACCACCACGGCATTGCTGACCCGGCAGGGCACGCACCCGGCGCTGCTGCAGCTGTTCGCGCAGGCGGCGCGCGACCTGCACGGCCCGGCCGGATGGTTCAACCGCGCGGGCACCTTCCCGTCCACCGAGCAGAGCGAATACCCGGTCTCGCGCGAAGCCGAGCGCGTGATCCGCAACGGCCCGGCGTTCCTGCAGCGCTGGCTGTCGTTCTGGGTGGCCAACCTGGTCGAGCGCATGTGGCTGGTGCTGGGCATCATCCTGGCGGCGCTGCTGCCGCTGTCGCGCGTCGTGCCGCCGCTGTACGAATTCCGCATCCGCTCGCGCGTGTTCCGCTGGTACGGGCAGCTGCGCGAGATCGAGCACCGCATGGAAGCCGAGCCCGGCAACACGCAGGCGCTTCTCAAGGAGCTCGATGCGCTGGACGCCAACGCCGGGCACATCGCCGTGCCGCTGTCGTACGCGGACGAGCTCTACGCGCTGCGCAACAACATCCAGGCGGTCAAGCGCCGCGTGGCTGCCTGACTCCCTCAGGAGCCGTGGGCGCTGGTCTTGGTGTAGCCGACGGTGGTGGCGCCGCTGGCGCCCGTGCCGTAGTGCTGGATGATCTGCAGCTGCGCGGCCAGGTAGGTGGCTTCGCGCGCGCCGATCTGGCTGTTGGCGATGTGGCGGCGCGTTTCCACCGGCATGCGCTCGGTGTTCTCGCCATTCCACTTGGCGCGGCCCTTGCTGGACAGGTTGTAGTAGATCGACACGCCTTCGCGCAGCTTCTCGGCGCGCTCCTCGGGCGTGAGCTTCAGGCCTTCGATACGGTTGGCGCTCCAGGTGGCGGCCTGCTTCAGATGCAGCGCCGCGGCGTGCACGGCTTCCACCGGGTCGTTGGGGTCCTGCAGGCCCAGTGCGCGCGCGGTGGCCGGCTCGAACTGCGCCAAGCCGTAGCTGAGCGTGCCGTTCTTGCCCACGCCGGTGCGCGGCAGCCACGAGGTCTCGGCGTTGATGACGCCGTACACGTCCTCGAAGCCCAGGCCCACTTCGCTCAGGCCCACGCTCTTGGCCGCAGCCTGCACCAGCAGCAGGCGCGAGGCCTTGTCGGGTGTCTGCACTTCGGTGTTGCCGTGCTTGACCGTCTTCCAGCGGATCTGCCCGCGCAGCCAGTTGTAGGACGTGTTGATCGCGCTCACGGTGCTGCTGAGTTTGGACGCCGCGCTGGTGCCGGTGGTCATCGCGGCCTTTGCCGCGACGGCGGGCGCGCTCAGCGCCAGGGCTTGCCGCGCCATGGCCGGCACGAACTGCGTGACGCGCGCGGCCTGCTCGCGCAGGGAGGACACACGGAACGCCGAAACGTCGGGCATGGAACTCTTCAGGCCGGCGGCGGCAACGAGGCAAATCAGCATCGCGGCAGGGCCGAAAGAGAGTCGATCACTCAAGCTGAACATGGGTCCCCTTCTTGTAGGAAGTCTCCTAGGGACCTGTAGGACGCGCTTAAAGTTCACCCGCTGAAACACTCTCGCGGAAACGCCTGCTCCTCATCCAGGCGCAGGCCGCATCTGCGCTGCATCTGGGCAAAAGTAACGAAGCGTCTTTTTTATTTACTACTCAGTTTGCGGCGCTGTAGGAGAGCCGGTCGCAGTACCGCTTGTTTCCTGCTGCTGGGCAGGCGCGTCCGCTGAGCTCGAGCGAGAAGGCGGCGCATCGATGGTGATGGTGCGCATGCTTCCCGCCGGTATTGTTGTGTCACGCGGCGGCATCACGATGACTGGTGCATTGCCGCTGTAGCGTGTCTGCGGCTGAGTTTGCACCACGCTGTTGCCGACGCCGCCATTCGGCCCGGACACCACCACGCTGCCGCCCGGGGAAACGGGCGAGCCGGATTGCTGAGCCTCGGCTTCAGGCAGGCGCATCGGCTCGGGCTGGCGCACGTCGGGCACGGTGATCACCTGCGGCTGCGGCACGCCAGCCGTCATCGGGTCGCCCGGCATGGGCGCGCCGCTGCCATTGTTGGTCACGCTGTTCCACCACTCGCCCACGCGGCCCCACATGTCGCCGCCGGCGCCAGGCTGCGCGCGCACCGGTGTCGCAAAGCGCGCATCGGCGTCCAGCGTCTTGGCGCTGAAGGACTGCTGCAGGAAGTCGCCCACGATGTGCAGCGCGTTGTGCGCGCCCTGCCCCCAGGGGTCGCGCAGCGTCACGCGGTTGTCGTTGAAGCCCATCCACGCGCCGGTTACCAGGTGCGGGTGCATGGCGATGAACCAGCCGTCGGTGTTGTCCTGGGTGGTGCCGGTCTTGGCCGCGATGTCGGCCTTGATGCCGAAGCGGCTGCGCAGGCCCACGCCCGTGCCCTTGTCCACCACGCCGCGCAGCACGTCCACCAGCGTCAGCGCCGCCTCGCTGGACAGCGCACGCTCGCCGCTGCCTGGCTGGAACTCTTCCAGCACGCGCTGCTGACGGTCCTCCACGCGCATCACGAACGAAGGCGCGATGTAGCTGCCGCCGTTGGCGATGGTGCCGAAGGCGCTCACCATCTCGCGCAGCGTGACGGGGCTGGTGCCCAGCGCCAGCGAGGGCACGGCATCCAGCTTGCTTTGGCGCACGCCCATGGCCTGGGCGAGCTGCGCCACGCGCGCGGGCCCGACCTGCTGCATCAGCTGCGCAGTAACGGTGTTCTTGGAAAACGCCAGGCCATCGCGCAGCGACATTGGCTGGTTGGTCGGCGGCTCCACGTCGGTGGGACGCCAGACCTGGCTGCGGTCGATGCGGATTTCCACCGGCGCATCCATGAACACCTGGTCGGGGCTGATGCCCTGCTCGAACGCGGCGCCGTACACGAAGGGCTTGAAGGTGGAGCCGGGCTGGCGGCGCGCCTGCTGCACGTGGTCGAACTGGTCCTGCTGGAAGTCACGGCTGCCGACCCAGGCGCGCACCTGGCCGGTGCCGGGGTCGAGCGCCAGGAAGCCGGCCTGCACCTGCGTCTTGGCGCGCCACAGCGCCTGCATGAAGGCAGCGTCGGCGGTGATCTTCTTCAGCGCCGCCTCGTCGTCCAGGCCGGAGTCGCGCGCCGTGCGGTAGTCGGCCGTCTCACGCACGAATACGTCGGCCATGCGGCGGTTGGCGGTCCAGCTGCCGTAGGCGGCGGTGGCCAGCTGCTGGATCTTGTCGGCCTGCCGCTCGACCGCCTGGTTGGCCACGGCCTGCAGGCGCGAATCGATGGTAGTGCGCACCACCAGGCCGTCGGTGTAGATGTCGTAGCCGTTGCGGTCGGCCCATTCGATCAGCCAGCGGCGCACCGCCTGCGCCAGATGCGGCGCGGGGCCCAGCGCCTCGGGCTGCTGGCGTTCGAAGTCCAGCTTCAGCGGCTTCTTGCGCAGTTCCTCCAGCTTGCCGGGCGCGATCTTGTCGGCGCGCGCCATCTGCGCCAGCACGATGTTGCGCCGCTCCAGCGCGCGCTCGGGGTTGAGCACCGGGTTGTAGTAACTGGTGCCCTTGAGCATGCCGACCAGCGTGGCGGCCTCCAGCACGTCGAGCTGGCGCGCGCTTTTGTCGAAATAGGTGCGCGCCGCCATCTCGATGCCCCAGGCGTTGTAGAGGAAGGGCACGGTGTTGAGGTAGGTCTCGAGAATTTCCTTCTTCGAGTAAACCGCCTCGATCTTGACGGCCGTGATCGCTTCCTTGAGCTTGCGCGTGATGGTGGGCGCGCGGCCGATGTCTTCGGGATAAAGGTTGCGCGCGAGCTGCTGCGTGAGCGTGGAGCCGCCCTGGCGCGTGCCGCGCACGGTGTTGACCAGGGCGCCCGCCGTGCGGCGCAGGTCCAGGCCGTGGTGTTGGTAGAAGCGCTTGTCCTCGGTGGCGACCAGCGCTTCCACCACGTCGGGGGACATGTCCTCCAGCTTCACCCAGTCGCGGTTGGCGCGCTTGAAGCTCGCCAGCTCCTTGCCGTCGGCCGAGAGCACGATGGTGGGCTGCTCGGACTTGGCCTTCTTCAGGTCGGCGATAGCCGGCGTGAACGGGATCAGCGCCAGCACGTACAGCAGCGCGAGGACCGGAAGCACCGCGATGCTGACGATGGGATGGCGCCGGATGGCGGCGCCTGCGCGCCGCAGCCCGGCGCCGCTTGCGAGGGCGAGGGAGCGCGCCGACGCTTTCATTGAATTCACAGGTCCGGTCATGGTGCACGCAATCTAGGGCCGCGCTTACCCATGAGCTGTAGGACTTCGGCGCGATGCGACAGGGGGTATGCCGTACCCCCCGTCCTGCGCCTCGCGCGCGTCAGCCCGCCATGCGTCCGGCGAGCGCCTGCGCCGCCTGCAGGTGGCTGCGCAGCGTGGGCAGCGTCTTGGCGAACCAGGCCTTCAGGTCCGGGTCGGCCGCATCGCGCGCCGCGCGCTCGAACAGCGCGATGTCGCTCTGGTGGTCGCCCAGGCCCACGGTGCGGATGTACTCGCGGTCCAGCTCCGGCCCGGAGAGCGCCTGCATGCGCGCCAGCTTGGCCTGCTTGTCGGCCGGCATGCTGGCCGGCGGCTGGAAGTTCTTGACCTTGAAAATCCCCATCAGCTGGTCGTTGGCGGCCGTATGGTGCGCGACCAGCATCTGCGCGTAGCCCTGGACCTGCGGATCGGCGGCGCGTGCCGCGGCGATGCGCGACACCTCGACTTCGTACAGCCCGCCACCGGCGGCCTGCGTGGCGAACTCGCGGTCGGTGGTGCTGAAATGGCTGGCGGCGCCCACCGGCGCGGGCGCGGCGCCCATGCCGGTGGACATGGTGGCCGCGCAGCCGGCGGACAGCACGGTGGCGACGGCCAGCGGAATGGCAAGCAGGGTGGCTTTCTTCATGGGGAATTCCTTCTGGTGACTGCAAATCGGATATCAGAAGGATTCGGCAGCGTGCCGAAGCGGCCCCGTCAGGCGCCACGGATCGAGGGCGTAGGACAATGCCCAATGCCTCGCGCACATGGTCACCACTACCACGTGTACGTCGTCGAACTGGCGGACGCGGTGTGGAGCAACGCGCGCTTTCGCCGCGCCAACTCGGACTACGAACTGGGCAAGCCCTTCGTGTACGTCGGCATGACCGGGCTGGACCCCGACGTGCGCTTCGACAAGCACAAGGCCGGCATCCAGGCCAACCGCTTCGTGCAGGAGCACGGCCTGCGCCTGCGCCCCGACCTCTACGCCGTATACAACCCCATGCCGTACCGCGCCGCCTGCGAGATGGAGGTGGAGCTGGGCATCGCCTTACGGGAAGCTGGCTACGGGGTGTGGCAGGCGTAGCATGCGGGTCATTCACCGCAGAGGCGCAGAGAGCACAGAGGGCCGCAGAGGAACAACAATTTCTCTGCGCCTCTGCGGTGAAGGCTGTTGGAGAGGGGGTTCAGGATTTCTGTTCCGCGCTGTTGCGCAACGCCGCCTGCGCCACCGCATCGAGCGCGCCGTCCACAACGGCCTGGTCGGACACGCGGCGCACGGTGCCGTTGGCCAGCATTTTTTCCAGCAGCCGGCGCGTCATCGACTGCGTCTTGCCGGAAGCATGCGTGAACATGCACAGCGTGCCGTGCGGGCTGGCCCATGTGAGCTGCCAGCGCGCCCAGGCGCCGTCGAACATCTCGATCCAGGCACCCGGCTTCAGGCCGAGTTCCGCCGCGGGCATGCCGCCCTCGGCGCCGCCTTCTCCGGCCTCCTGCGACGCCGGCTGCGGCACTGTGTGGCTGAAGCCCACGTCGGTCGGCTGGAACAGCGGCTTGGGCAGCGCCGACGGCCGGGTGTGGATGAAGCCCGAGTGCTGCGCCTCGGTCGGCGCCAGCCAGGCGGTGTCCTCGTCGTTGGCGGCGAATTGCGCGTCCAGCTCCTCGCGGCTGAACACGCCCGGCGCCGGCTCGCGCGCGCCCGGCTGCAGCACCTCGCGGTGCAGCGCGCCCAGGTGGTCCAGCACGCGGCGGATCTGCGTGTGCGGAAAGTCGACGCTCTGCAGGCCGCGCTCGATGCGTTCGGCCAGCTGCGGCGCCAGGCGCGCCAGCCGCGCGGG
>NZ_JACCWG010000263.1 GCF_013697775.1 Ramlibacter sp.
GCGTGCGGCTCACGCCGGCCGGCGAGGCGCTGGTGGGCCATGCCGAACGCATCCTGGCCGTGCTGGGCGAAGCCCGCTCCGAAATGGCGCAGCTGCGCCGCGAGATCGCCGGCGAACTGCGCGTCGCGGCTTTCCCGACCATCGCGTCGGCCGTGCTGCCCGAAACCATCAAGGCGTTGCGCGCGGCCTTTCCGCGGCTGGACGTGGTGCTGGAAGAGATGGAACCGCTGGACGGGCTGGCGGCGCTCGGCGCCTGGCGCACCGACGTGGCGCTGATCGACGACCTGGCGGCGCCGCTCGCGGGCCAGGGCGACGACAAGCTGGAGCTGGTGCCGCTGGCGCAAGACCAGCTCTATGCGCTGCTGCCACAGGCGCACGCGCTGGCAGGCAAGCGCTCGCTCGCCATGGGCGAGCTGCGTGGCGAAGCCTGGGCCATGGACTCCACGGCCAGTGCCTTCGGCGATGTCGTCATCGGCCTGTGCCGCCGCGCCGGGTACGAGCCGCGCGTGAACGCGCGCTGCACCGGCTTCGAGATGGTGGCGGCGATGGTCGCCGCGGGCTGTTCGGTGTCGGTCGTGCCGGGCCTGCGGCTGCTGCGGCCCAGCCCCGGCTTGCAGGCGGTGCGGCTGCGCCCTGGCGTCCGGCGGCAGATTTCAGCGGCCTACCGGCGCGGCGAACGCGACCATCCTGCGGTGGCGGCGTTCGTGCGGGAACTCGTGCGCACAACCACGCAGCTGCTCGGCAAGAAAGCGGCGTAGCGACTGCGCGTCGCGATTTCTACTGAAGCAGCCGTTCCGGATTGGCGTCCAGCTTGGCCAGCGCGTCGCGCGTGGCGCGCACCGTGAGCGCTTCCTCTTCGTTCGGCACCAGCAGGCCGGCCTGCAAATAGGCCGCCAGCCGGCGCAGCTGCACCAGGTAGCTGCGGCCGTCGGGCGATGCCAGCAGGTGCAGTTGGCGCCGGTCGCTGCGCCAGGCGTACTGCACCTGCGTGGTCTGGCCGTTGTGGTCCAACGTGAGCCAGGTGCCCACCTGCAGTTCCTGCGCCCAGGCCAGCATGGCGGCGCCAGGCTGCGAGCCGCCGTCGCCCAGCACCTCGATCAGGGTCGCGTCGATGCCCAGCATGAGTTCGATGCTGTCCTTGTCCAGCGGCAGGTCGGTGGTGGCGTCGTCGCTGACGAAATCCTCCAGGTTGGCCAGACGCTTGGCCATGTCCTCGATCAGCGCCGGCGAGATCGCCTCGGTCTTGGACAGGAAGGCGTCGGCCAGCGTGTCGCCGATGATCTTGATGTGCACCTCCTGCGCGCCCGTCTGCAGGCCCAGCAGGGCCATGCCCTGGCGCAGCCGCTGCAGCAGTTGCGGCAGGTCGTTGATGACGCGGGCGCGGTCGTTGCGGTTGGGCTTGGCGCTGGCCGCCCACACCAGGTCGGCGGCGGATTTCTTCAGCGCGATGGTTTCGACGTGCTGCGGCCCGTGCTTGATGGCGGCGACGGCCAGCGCCTCGGCCCAGATCTTGAACAGGAACTCGCGGATCTCGTCGCGCACCGGCATGTCGGCCAGCATCTTGCGCAGCTCGATGGTGTACTGGATCGCCATCGTCTCCTTCTGCTCGACCTGCTGCGCCACGCTCACCAGTTTCTGCGCGGGGCCGGTTTCGGTCAGGAAGCGCGACAGGAATTTCTGGAACTCGTCGTACACCAGCTGGAACACGCGCCGGCCGGTTTCCGGGTACTGCTCGATCACCTGCACCACCCGCTTGATCTCGACTTCCAGCGCGCTGCCGGAAATGGTGACCGAATCGAAGCCCAGCACGCACGAGCCCATGCGGTCGATCAGCTGGCGCGCCGGATGCTCCAGCGAGCCGAAGAATTCGGGTTCGGCGATGGCCACGCGCAGCACCGGCATCTGCAGGCGCGCGAACCACACCCGCACCGCGGGCGGAATGCGCTCTTCCGACAGGATGCTCTGGAACATCAGCGCCACGATCTCGATGGTGGCCTTCTCGGTCGAGGTAGCGGCCTTGCGCTTGAGCTCGCCGGTGCGCTGGCGCAGGTCCTGCGCGACCTGGTGGACGTCCTCGTTGTCGTACGCCATCACGTCGGACGGGGAGGCCTGGCCCTGTGCCCGGGTTTGGACCTGCGTCTGCACCTGCGTCGCGTGCAGCGCCATCGCATCGGCCAGGTCGGGCGACGGCCGGGTCACATGCTGCGGGTCGAACCCGGCCACCTTGTCGCTCAGCAGCCGCTTGAGCTGCCCGAGCACGCCGCTGGCGCGCGCGCGGGCCCGCGCCAGCGGCGTGGTGGACGTCATCATGCGGGTTTCGTCGGCAACCTGGCCGGCATAGCCGCCAGCGCCCGGGCCGGTCATTGCTGCGCCGGCGCCCATGCCGGTGGCGCCACCCATGCCGCCGCCCGCAGGGCCGCCGCCACCCCAGCCGGCCGGCGGCTGGCTGCTGGCGAATCCGCCGGGGCCGCT
>NZ_JACCWG010000267.1 GCF_013697775.1 Ramlibacter sp.
GCGCCGGCCGGCCATGCGCGCGAGCACGTTGCGGCGGCCGTCGACCGCCGGATAGGCGGCGTTGCCGGGCAGGCCGAGGCCGAGCGCCTCGACCATCGACGCCATCGTGCTCGCCGTTCCCATCGTCATGCAGTGGCCGTGGCTGCGGTGCATGCAGCTCTCGGCCTCGAAGAAATCCTGCAGCTTGAGGGTGCCGGCGCGCACCTGCTCGCTCATGCTCCACACGCCGGTGCCCGAGCCCAGTTCCTGGCCGCGCCACTTGCCCGAGAGCATCGGCCCGCCCGAGACGCCGATGGTCGGCAGGTCGACGCTGGAGGCACCCATCAGCAGCGAGGGCGTGGTCTTGTCGCAGCCCATGAGCAGCACCACGCCGTCGATCGGGTTGCCGCGGATCGACTCCTCCACGTCCATGCTGGCCAGGTTGCGGTACAGCATGGCGGTGGGGCGCAGCAGCGTCTCGCCCAGCGACATCACCGGGAATTCCAGCGGGAACCCGCCGGCCTCGTACACGCCGATCTTGACCTGCTCGGCCAGTGTGCGGAAGTGCGAGTTGCAGGGCGTGAGTTCGCTGAAGGTGTTGCAGATGCCGATGACGGGACGGCCGTCGAACTGGTCGTGCGGCACGCCCTTGCCCTTGACCCAGCTGCGGTACGCGAAGCCGTCGCGGTCCTGGCGGCCGAACCATTGTTGTGAGCGCAGTTCTTCGGGTTTCTTCTTGGGCGAAGTCATAAGGGTTAGTCCTGAAAGATCAATCATCTTATCGTCATACCATTGCCGACCGCGATTCGGGCAAACCATGACGATCAAGAACGTGCACGGCAACACGGTGGACCACCTCGGCGCGGCCATTGTCGCCGGGCGTTACGCCGCCGGCAGCGGCATCCCGCCCGAGCCCGTGCTGGGCGAGGAGCTTGGCGTCAGCCGCACCGTGGTGCGCGAGGCGGTGAAGTCGCTGGTCGCCAAGGGCCTGGTGTCCACCGGCCCCAAGGTCGGCACCCGGGTGCTGCCGGAAGAGCAGTGGAACTGGTTCGATCCCGACGTCATCGGCTGGCAGGCGCAGGCCGGCCTCACCCGCGAATTCCTGCGCGACCTGCAGGAGCTGCGCCGCGTGATGGAGCCGGCGGCGGTGCGCATGGCGGCCGAGCGCGCCACGCCGGCCGACGTGGCGGAGATCGCCACGGCGTTCGCCGGCATGAAAAAGGCGGTGGAGCAGGGCGGCGACTACGTCGCGCCCGACCTGCGCTTTCACCGCGGCCTGCTGCGCGCCAGCCACAACCGCATGATCGTGCAGATGAGCAAGGCGCTGTCGCCGCTGCTGCGCACCAGTTTCGAGATTTCCACCACGCGCAAGGACGGCGCGAAGCTGTCGCTGCCCTTGCACCGCGCGGTGCTGGACGCGGTCGCCGCGCACGACGCTGGCTCGGCCGAGACGGCCATCCGGGTGCTGATCGACGGCGCGCGCGACGACATCGAGCTGGTGCTCGGCTCGCGCCGGCGCCTGCCCAAGCTGGACATGCCGGCGCCGCTGCTGCGCGCGGCCGCCTGACGAGACGACAACAACACAACGACGACAACACGCATGAAGCGCGCGATCGACCTGTTCTTCAAATTCCTCGAACTGCTGGTGGTGGTGGCCATGGTGGCCATGGTCATCATGGTGTTCGGCAACGTGGTGCTGCGCTACGGCTTCAACTCGGGCATCACCGTGTCCGACGAGATGTCGCGCTACTTCTTCATCTGGCTCACCTACATCGGCGCCATGGTGGCCATGCGCGAAGGCGGCCACCTGGGCGTGGACACGCTTGTCAAGCACCTGCCGCTGGCGGGCAAGAAGATCTGCTTTTTCCTGTCCGAATCGTTGATGCTGTTCTGCAATGCGCTGTTCCTGATCGGCACCTGGCGCATGCACGAACTGCAGGTGACCAACGTCTCGCCGGTGGTGGGCATTTCCATGATCTGGGTCTACGGCATCGGCTACGTGGTGTCGGTGGTGATCGGCGCCATCAACATCCACAAGCTGTGGCTGCTGTTCACGGGACAACTGAGCGAGGAGCAGCTGGTGCAGGTGGTGGAAGCCGAAGGCTTGAAAGATGCGGAAGAACAACTGAAGGAAGTGAAGGTATGACCGTCGCCACCTTCATCCTGAGCCTGCTGGGCGCCATGGCGCTGGGCATGCCCATTGCCTACGCGCTGCTGGTGTGCGGTGTCGCGCTGATGAGCCTGATGGCCATGACCGGCGGGCTGCCTGCGTTCGACAGTCAGATCATTGCGCAGCGCTTCGTCGACGGCGCCGACAACTTCCCGCTGCTGGCCGTGCCCTTCTTCCTGCTGGCCGGCGAGTTCATGAACGCGGGCGGCCTGTCGCGCCGCATCGTCAACCTGGCGATGGCCTGGGTCGGCCATTTCCGCGGCGGCCTGGGCTTCGTGGCGGTGATCGCCGCCATCATCATGGCCTCGCTGTCCGGCTCCGCCGTGGCCGATACGGCGGCACTAGCGGCGTTGCTGATCCCGATGATGAAGCGCGCCGGCTACGACCTGCACCGATCGGCCGGCCTGATCGCCGCCGGCGGCATCATCGCGCCGGTCATTCCGCCGTCGATCGGCTTCATCCTGTTCGGCGTCGCCGCCAACGTCTCCATCACCAAGCTGTTCCTGGCCGGCATCGTGCCCGGCGTGCTGATGGGCCTGGCCATCGGCATCGCCTGGTGGTGGGTGGCCAAGCGCGAGAACGTGCAGCCGGCGCCGCGCGTGCCGATGGCCGAGCGCCTGCGCGAAACCGGCCGCGGCAGCCTGGCTCTGGCGCTGCCTGTCATCATTTTGGGTGGCATGAAGGCCGGCGTGTTCACGCCGACCGAAGCGGCCGTGGTGGCGGCGGTCTACAGCTTCGTCGTGGGCATGTTCGTCTACCGCGAACTGAAGGTGTCCGAGCTGTACAAACTGGTGCTGGCGGCCGGCAAGACCACCGCCGTGGTGATGTTCCTGGTGGCCGCGGCCATGGTCAGCGCCTGGCTGATCACGGTGGCCAACATCCCCGCGGAGATCGTGAGCCTGCTGGAGCCCTTCATGGGCAACAAGACGCTGCTGATGCTGATGATGATGGTGCTGATCGTCATCGTCGGCACCGCGCTGGACTTCGCGCCCACGGTGCTGATCCTCACGCCGGTGCTGATGCCGGTGGTGCTGAAGGCCGGCATCGACCCGGTGTACTTCGGCGTGCTGTTCATCATGAACAACGCCATCGGCCTGATCACGCCGCCGGTAGGCACGGTGCTCAACGTGGTGTGCGGCGTGGCGCGCATCAGCATGGACGATTCGTTCAAGGGCGTGATGCCGTTCCTCATCGCCGAGCTCATCGTGCTGTTCGCCCTGGTGTTCGTGCCGGACATCGTCATGGTGCCGCTGAAGTGGTGGATGCACTGAGCCGGCCGCAAGAATTTCAATTTAATCTGTCGTTATCAACCTAGGAGACAAGCCATGTTCAAGCGACGCACTCTCGTAACACTGGTGGCCGGCGCGCTGCTCGCAGCCGCCCCGGCATTTGCGCAATTCGCAGACCGCACCATCAAGTTCACCAACGGCGTGAACGAGGACCACCCGGTGGGCCTGGGCGTGAAGAAGATGCAGGAAGTGCTGGCCGCCAAGACCGGCGGCAAGATGAAGATCGTGGCCTTCTGGGGCGGCGCCGCCGGCGGCGACCTGCCGGCCACGCAGGCGCTGCGCGCCGGCACGCAGGAGATGGTGTGCACCTCGTCCTCGCCGCTGGTGGGCATCGTGAAGGAACTGGGCGTGTTCGACCTGCCGTTCCTGTTCGGCAGCGAGAAGGAGGCCGACGCCGTGCTCGACGGCCCGGCCGGCCAGTACTTCAACAAGAAGCTGGAAGACGCCGGCGTGGTGAACCTGGCGTACTGGGAGAACGGTTTTCGCAACCTCACCAACAGCAAGCACCCGGTCAACAAGGTCGAGGACTTCCAGGGCGTGAAGGTGCGGGTGATGCAGAACAACATCTTCCTGGACACCTTCAAGACGCTGGGCACGAACGCCGTGCCGATGGCCTTCGGCGAGGTGTTCACCGCGCTGGAAACCAAGACCATCGACGGTCAGGAGAACCCGTTCGTCACCATCGAAACATCGAAGTTCAACGAGGTGCAGAAGTACCTGTCGGTCACGCGCCACGCCTACACGCCGTTCCTGATCCTCTACAGCAAGAAGCTGTGGGACACGCTGAATCCGCAGGAGCAGGCGGTGCTGCGCGAAGCGGCGATGGAAGGCCAGAAGGTCGAGCGTGCGGCCAACCGCGACCTCAACGCCAAGTCGCTGGCCAGCCTGAGAACCAAGGGCATGCAGGTCAATGAAATCAGCGTCGCCGAGCAGCGCCGCATGTTCGAGAAGGTCAAGCCGGTCTACGACAAGAACGTGCCGACCATCGGCGCCGAAGCGGTGAACGTGGTGCTGGATGCGCTCAAGAAGGCCCGCGGCGGCTGAAGGCAGTTCCTCCCTCTCCCTCCGGGAGAGGGCAGGGGTGAGGGTGGTGCGCCATGAAGATCACTGAACTCGAGACGCTGCGCCTGGGGGAGTTTCCCAACATCCTCTGGGTGCGGCTGCACACCGATGAAGGCCTGGTTGGCCTGGGCGAAACCTTCATGGGCGCCGAGGCCGTTGAAGCCTATCTGCACGAATGGGCGGCGCCTCGCCTCCTCGGCCAGGACGCGCTGGCCATCGAGGCGCGCAACCGCGACCTGACCGGCTACCTGGGCTGGCGCGGCTCGGGCGTGGAGACGCGCGGCAATTCGGCGGTGGACATCGCGCTGTGGGACATCTTCGGCAAGGCCGCCGGCATGCCGGTGCATACGGCGCTGGGCGGCGCCAGCCGCGATAGCATCCGCATCTACAACACTTGCGCCGGCTACCAGTACATCCGCGGCAATGCCAACCAGACCTCGTCGAACTGGGGTGTCGGCAACACCAGCGGGCCGTACGAAGATTTGCAGGGCTTCCTGCACCACGCCGACGAACTCGCGCAGTCGCTGCTGTCCGAAGGCGTGACGGCCATGAAGATCTGGCCGTTCGACATGGCGGCCGAACGCAGCCACGGCCAGTACATCAGCAACGCGGACCTCGACGCCGCACTGCAGCCATTCGCCAAGATCCGCGACGCGGTCGGCGGGCGCATGGACATCATGGTGGAGTTCCACAGCCTGTGGCGCCTGCCGATGGCGCGCAGGATCGCGCGTGCCTTGAAGCCGTTCAATACCTTCTGGCACGAGGACCCGATCCGCATCGACAGCCTGGACCTGCTCAAGCAGTACGCCGTGGACTGCGAGGCGATGGTGTGCGCCAGCGAGACGCTCAGCTACAAGTGGGGCTTCAAGGACTACCTGCAAACCGGCGTGGCCGGCGTGGCGATGCTGGACCTGAGCTGGTGCGGCGGCCTGACCGAGGCACGCAAGATCGCCGCCATGGCCGATGCCTGGCAGCTGCCGGTGGCGCCGCACGACTGCACCGGCCCCGTGGTGTGGACCGCATCCACGCACCTGTCGCTGCACGCGCCCAACGCGCTGATCCAGGAAAGCGTGCGCGCCTTCTACACCGGCTGGTACAAGGAACTGGTGACCGAACTGCCGACGGTCAAGAATGGAATGATTTCGCTGAACGGCAAGCCGGGACTCGGCATCGAGCTGCTGCCCGACCTGCCCAAGCGCAAGGACGCGGTGGTGCGCGTCAGCCGGTGAACGAGTGCATCGCGCCCGAGAACAGCACGCGCTTGCCGGACGCGGCAGGCACGCTGGCGAGAAGCGCCTGCGCCACTGCCGACGCATTGACGGAGCGGTAGTTCGCCGGAATGAGCGGCCGCAGCAGGGTGCTGATGCGCAGCGCCAGGCCTTCGCCTGAGCGCACCGGCTGCCCCAGCAGCGTGCGGTCGCCGACCAGGAACGACGGCCGCGCGGCCACGAAACCTTGGTACCCCATCGCCGCGATGGTGTCCTCGGTTTCGCCCTTCACGCGGTTATAGAAGATGGACGAGCGCGCGTCGGCGCCCATGGCGCTGACCAGGCCGAGCCGCTTCGCGCCGCCAGCCAATGCAGCGCGCGCGACGTTCACGTTGGCATCGAAATCGACGGCGCGGAACGCCGCCTGGCTGCCCGCCACCTTGATGGTGGTGCCAAGCGCGAGATAGACCTCGTCGCAGGGCGGCAGCGCGGGCAGGGCCGAGAAATCGACCACCTGCCCATGCAGCTTGGCATGCTGGAGAGCGGGCGCGCGGCGGCCCAATGCATGGACCGCCACCACGCTGTCGTCAGCCAGCAGCCGCTGCAGGATCTCGCGGCCCACAAGGCCGGTGGCGCCGGCCACAAGAACGGTTCGGTTCGACGTGGCCATGGCGCCGGAGCGCAGGCTCAGCGCCCGTAGGTCTTGGCCGGCGCGCCGCTGCGGCCGCCGTAGCCGCCACCACCACCGCCGCCGCCCGAGCGGGGGCCGCC
>NZ_JACCWG010000279.1 GCF_013697775.1 Ramlibacter sp.
GCGCTGAACGGCGCGGCGGCCCAGGCCCTGCAGCGCGAGCTGAACGGGCCGCTGCACCGCCTGCAGGCACAGCCGCCCGCCTTCGACGTGGTGGTGCACCGCCGCTACAACCCCGAAGGCCTCTCGCGCTACAACATCGTGCCCGGCTTGGTCGGCACCATCCTCACCATGACCATGGTGATGCTCACCGGCCTGGCGATGACGCGCGAGCGCGAGCGCGGCACCATGGAGAACCTGCTGGCCACGCCGGTGCTGCCGGCCGAGGTGATGGCCGGCAAGATCCTGCCCTACGTGGTGATCGGCTACGTGCAGCTGGTGGTGATCCTCGGCGCGGCCCTGCTGCTGTTCGGCGTGCCGATGGCCGGCAGCATGGCGCTGCTGCTGGCGATGATCGGCGTATTCATCGTGGCCAACCTGGGCGTGGGCTTCACCTTCTCCACGCTGGCGCGCAACCAGCTGCAGGCGGTGCAGATGACGTTCTTCTTCTTTCTTCCGAGCCTGCTGCTGTCCGGCTTCATGTTCCCGTTCCGCGGCATGCCGGTGTGGGCGCAGTGGATCGGCGAGGTGCTGCCCCTCACGCACTTCCTTCGCATCGTGCGCGGCATCATGCTCAAGGGCAACGGCGTGGCCGACCTGTCCGGCGAGCTGTGGCCGATGCTGGCGTTCATGACGGTGGCCGCGGTGATTGCGCTGACGCGGTACCGGCAGACATTGGACTGACGCGGCAAGAATTATCTCGAACCCGTGCGGATTGCACACGGATGAGATTGCAGGTTATGCAAGGCACTGACACACTTTGAAACATCAAAGTGAAGGAGCGGCTCATGGCAGGCACTGCGTCAAAATCGCGTGTGTTCCCCGAAGCGATCCCGGCGCCCGTCGCCGTGGAGCTGGGGCAGGACACCGGCTGGGAACTCTGGACCCAGGCGCTCGCCTCGCGCGATGCACCGCCCTTGCCGGCCGCGGGTGCCGCGCTGGAGGCCCTGCTGGACGAAGTGCGCCGCGACAACCGGGTCTGTCCGCAGCAGGCGCGCTGGGTGGACCTGTACAAGATGCTGCTGCAGCATGCGGCGCGCACCCAGTCCGGCTTGCCGCCGCGCATTCTGGCGGGGCCGGCCTGGAACACGTCTTCGTCGCTGGGCAAGCGCCTGTGCCTGCGCCAGCAGCTCGAATGGGCGCAGGCGAAAGGCGGCCTTACGCCCGTCGCGGCCTTCCTGCGCGGCCTGCCGGACGCCGACTGGCACTACATGGAGTAGTGCCTCAGGGCAGCGTGAAATAGAAGGCGGCGCCCCGCCCCGGCGCGGCCTGCGCCCAGACCCTGCCGCCGTGCCGGCTGACGATGCGCTCCACCATCGCCAGGCCGATGCCCAGGCCCGGAAACTCCGAGGTGCCGTGCAGGCGCTGGAACGGCTTGAACAGCTTGTCGGCATACGCCATGTCGAAGCCCGCGCCGTTGTCGCGCACGTAGTAGGCGCCCCCCGCATCTTCGGCGGCGCGGCCGATGGCGATGTGCGCGCAGGGTTCGCGGCCGGTGAACTTCCAGGCGTTGTCCACCAGGTGCTCCATCGCCTGCGCCATGAGCGCGCCGTCGGCTTGCACCTCCAGCCCCGTCTGCACTTCCACCTGCACGCTGCGCTGCGGCTGCTGGACGGCGCGCTTTTGCAGCGCCGCGCGCGCCAGCGCGCCCAGGTCCACCCGTTCGCGCTGCTGTTCGCGCAGCGACAGGTGCGCCAGCGTGAGCAGCGCCTCGGTCAGTTCGTCCATCTGCCGCACGCCGGTGCGGATGCGGTCCAGGAAGTGGCGCCCGCGCGCATCGGCGGCGGACCGCATCGTCTCCTCCAGCAGGCAGCTGAAGCCGTCGATGGCGCCCAGCGGGCCGCGCAGGTCGTGCGCGATGGAATAGCAAAACGAGCGCAGTTCCTGGTTGGCCGTTTCCAGCTGGGCGGTGCGCTGGTCTACGCGCGCCTCCAGCTCGGCGTTGAGCAGGCGCACCTGCTCCTCGGCGCGCATGCGCTCGGCCACCTCCTGCTGCAGCAGCGCGTTCTGCCGCGCCAGCTGCGCCTGCGCGCGCGCCAGCCCCAGCTGCGTGTTGACCCGCGCGAGCACCTCGTCGATGTGGAACGGCTTGGTCACGTAGTCGGCCGCGCCGGCCTCGAAGGCGGCGATCTTGGACCGCGTGTCGGCCAGCACGGTGGCGAAGATCACCGGCACGTGCCGCGTCGCCGGCTCGGCCTTCAGGCGGCGGCAGGTCTCGAAGCCGCCCAGGCCCTGCATGTTCACGTCCAGCAGCACGAGGTCGGGCCGCACGCGGCGCGCGCGCTGCACGCCCTCCTCGCCGTCCTGCGCCACCACCACGGCGAAGCCCTGGTCCTCCAGGTGCTCGGCCAGCAGGCGGATGTTGGCCCGCGTGTCGTCCACGATCAGGATGGTGCCGGCGCTGCCGGCGGCAGCGCTGTTCATGCCGCCGCCGGCACGCAGGCCAGGTAGCGCTCGGCCAGCTCCACCAGCGCGCGCGACTGGTAGTCGGCCGCCAGCCGCCGCAACTGGTCGGCCAGCGGCCGGTCGTGCGCGTCGCCGGCCGCCAGCGCGTCGGCAAACGCGCGGATCTTGCGCATGTTGCCTTCCAGCGCCAGCTGGTGGAACGCGTGCAGCTGTTCGGCCGCGGGCGCCGGCGGCAATGGCGCCACGGCGTGCGCGGCGACGTCGCCGCGCATCCAGAGCAGGCCGAGCTGCGCGCCCAGCGTGGCGATCAGCACCTCGGGGTCGACCGGCTTGGCGATCCAGGCCTGCGCCCCGGCGGACAGCGTGCGCAGCTGCCGCTGCTCGGTGGCGCTGCCCGAGACCGCCACGATCGCGATGTCCTTCCACTGCGGCTGCATGCGGATGCTCTGGATCGCCTGCAGCCCGTCCATCACGGGCATCACCAAGTCGATCAGGATCAGGTCGGGCGCGTGCGCGGCGACGCGGTCCAGGCATTCCTGGCCATTGCCGGCCTGGTCCACCTCGAAGCCCAGGCTGCCCAGCAGATCGCACAGCATGTAGCGGTACATCTCCACGTCGTCGACGACCAGCACGCGCTTGCGCGGGCCGGCGTAGCCCGTCACGTCCATCGGCGCGGCGACCTCCGCGACGCCGCACCGCTTGACCGGCGCCGCGAATTCGAAACGCAGCGCGCAGCCGCCCGCCGGCAAGCCGGCCATCAGCAGTTCGCCGCCCATCAGCCGCGCCAACAACTGGCTCAGCTGCAGCGCAAGCACCTGTCCGGCCGGCGCGAAGGGCGTGAACGGCTGCGCGGGGCCTGGGTCCGGCATGCCGCTCATGTCCTGCACCTCGAAGCCCAGCCTTGCGGCGTCGTCGCCGCAAGGCGTGCTGCCGGCGCGCAGCACCAGATGGCCGCCGCCCGCGCACTGCGCGGCGTGGGTCACCAGGTTGAGCAGCACCTGGCGCAGGCGATGGCTGTCCACCACCACCGTGGCCGGCAGGTCCGGCGCCGCCTCCAGGTGGAAGCGCAGGCCGGCGCGGGCCGCGACGGTGCGCGCCGCCTGCGCGACGTCCTGCACGAACGCGGGCAGGCAGATGGGTTCGGGGTGCAGCTCCAGCGCCTCGGAGTCGATGCGCGCCACGTCGAGCAGGTCGTTGATGAGGGCCAGCAGCGTCAGGCCGCTGGACTCGATGGCGCCCAGGCCGTCGCGCTGGCGCGGCGTGAGGTTGTCGGCGCGCTTGATCAGCTCGCTGTAGCCGAGGATGGCGTTGAGCGGCGTGCGCAGCTCATGGCTGAGCCGCACCACCAGCTCCGCCTGCACGCACCCGGTGCCGGGCGCGCGCGTGGTCCTTTGTCCGGCGTTCACGTTCTTCTTTCCGGATGCGCTCCCGCGATGTGCCAGTGGACCATGCAAGCCGGCCGCGGGCTTGGGGCGATTGCCTAGCCCGGAGTAAGAAGATTGCCTAGCCTATGCCCCGTTTCAGTGCACCGGCGTGAGCTTGGCCACCGACAGCGCGAGCCACTTCAAGCCGTGCCGCGGGAAGTTGATCTGCGCGCGCGCGTCGTCGCCCGTGCCTTCCAGCGTCATCACCGCGCCTTCGCCGAACTTGTTGTGGAACACCTTCATGCCGGCCCGGATGCCGTGCGCAGGCTGCGCCTTCTGCGGCGGCACCGGCGCGGCGGCGAACGCGTCGCGCGGGAAGTCGCGCGAGCCGGTGTTGCGCGTGGACGGGTAGCCCATGCCATAGCCGAAGGCCGAGCCGCCGAAGTTCTGGTTCTTGGGCGTGAGCCACTTCAGCGCATGCTCCGGCAGCTCCTCGAAGAAGCGGCTCTTGACGTTGTAGCGCGTCTGGCCGTGCAGCATCCGCGTCTGCGAGTGGCTCAGGTACAGGCGCTTGCGCGCGCGCGTGATCGCCACGTACATCAGGCGCCGCTCTTCCTCCAGCCCGTCGTGGTCGGCCAGCGAGCGCTCGCTCGGGAACAGCCCTTCCTCCAGGCCGGTGACGAACACGCAGTCGAATTCCAGCCCCTTGGCCGAATGCACCGTCATCAGCTGCACCGCCTCCTGGCCGGCCTGGGCCTGGTTGTCGCCGGACTCCAGCGCCGCGTGCGTGAGGAAGGCCGCCAGCGGCGACAGGGTTTCGCCGGTGTCGAGCTCCACGTCCGTTCGGCCTGCCCCCCCATCCGTTCGGCCTGAGCCTGTCGAAGGCCCGTCGAGCGCTTCGACAGGCTCAGCGCGAACGGTCTCTTGGCTCCCCGACAAATCATTTTCCTTTTGCGCTGAGAAGTCGATTCCCTGGCTCGCCGGCGACTGCCGCAGCTCATCCACCGGCAGTGCCACCGCGTCGCGCCCGAAGCCTTCCTGCGTGACGAAGCTTTCGGCCGCATTGACCAGTTCCTCCAGGTTCTCCACGCGGTCGGCGCCGTCGCGCTCGCTCTTGTAGTGCTCGATGAGGCTGCTGGCCTCCAGCACCTGTTCGATGATCTCGCGCAGGGTCATGCCCTGCGTCTGCGCGCGCAGGGCCTCGACCTTCGCGGCGAAGGCCGCCAGGTTGGCGCCGGCCTTGCCGGTGGTGCCGCGCACCGCGTCGTGCAGCGAGCAGTTGGCCGCGCGCGCCGCGTCCTGCAGCTGCTCGATGCTGCGCGCGCCGATGCCGCGCGGCGGGAAGTTCACCACCCGCAGGAAGCTGGTGTCGTCGTGCGGGTTCTCCAGCAGGCGCAGGTAGGCCAGTGCATGCTTGATTTCCGCGCGCTCGAAAAAGCGCAGGCCGCCGTACACGCGGTAGGGCACGCCGGCATTGAACAGCGCCGTTTCGATCACCCGGCTTTGCGCGTTGCTGCGGTACAGCACCGCGATCTCGCTACGCCGGAAGGACTCCTCCGCGCCGTCGCCGCGCACCAGGTGGCGCATCTCTTCCACCATCCACTGCGCCTCGGCCAGGTCGGTCGGCGCCTCGTACACCCGCACCGGCTGGCCGGGGCCCTGGTCGGTGCGCAGGTTCTTGCCCAGCCGCGTCTTGTTGTGCGCGATCAGCGCGTTGGCCGAATCCAGGATGTTGCTGAAGCTGCGGTAGTTCTGCTCCAGCTTGATCTGATGCGCCACGTGGAATTCGCGCACGAAGTCCGCCATGTTGCCCACCCGCGCGCCGCGGAAGGCGTAGATGCTCTGGTCGTCGTCGCCGACCGCGAACACGCTGTTGTCAGCGCCGCCGGCGGCCGCCTCGCCGGTCGCCGCGAACATCTTGATCCACGCGTACTGCAGCTTGTTGGTGTCCTGGAACTCGTCGATCAGGATGTGCCGGAAGCGCCGGCGGTAGTGCTCGCGGATCGGGTCGTTGTCGCGCAGCAGCTCGTAGCTGCGCAGCATGAGCTCGCCGAAATCCACCACGCCTTCGCGCTGGCACTGGTCGTCGTAGAGCTGATAGATCTGGACCTTCCGGCGGTCCTGCTCGTTGTGCACCTCGACCCCGGCGGGCCGCAGGCCGTCTTCCTTGCAGCCGGCGATGAACCACTGGGTTTCCTTGGCGGGGAAACGCTCCTCGTCCACGCCGTGCTGCTTCATCAGTCGCTTGATGGCGGCCAGCTGGTCCTGGGTGTCCAGGATCTGGAAGGTGCTGGGCAGGTGGGCCAGCTTGTAGTGCGCCCGCAGCAGGCGATTGCACAGGCCGTGGAAGGTGCCGATCCACATGCCGCGCACGTTCACCGGCAGCATGGCGCCCAGCCGGGTCATCATTTCCTTGGCCGCCTTGTTGGTGAAGGTCACGGCCATCACGTTGCCCGCGCCGATGCGGCCCTGGCCCATCAGCCAGGCGATCCGGGTGGTCAGCACCCGGGTCTTGCCCGAGCCGGCCCCGGCAAGGATGAGCGCGTGCGCGTCGGGCAGCGTGACTGCGGCCAGTTGCTCGGCATTGAGGTGCTGTAAGAGCGGCGACGTGTCTGCGACTTCTGGGAACATGTGGCATTGTAGGAAGCCGCGCGCCACCCGACGCCCCTCGGTCCCCTGTTCGCCTCTTTCCGCCATGCCATCCATGCCGCCCCACCGCCTTCGCCTCGCCGCCGCTCCCCTTCTCGCCCTCGCCTGTGCCCTGGTCGCCGGCGCCGCCCAGGCACTGTGCTCCAGCGAAATCGGCGGGCCGCAGCCGACCGCCCTGCTCGAGCGCTTCATCAGCGCCGACTGCGACACCTGCTGGAGCGATCCCGCCACGCCCAGGGCCACCGGCCGCGAACTGGCGATCGACTGGATCGTGCCCGGCGCGCGGGGCGACGACGCGCCGCTGGCCAAGGGCGAGACGCGCGAAGCCCTGGCCCG
>NZ_JACCWG010000299.1 GCF_013697775.1 Ramlibacter sp.
CCCTGCTGCCGCGCATGGCCGGCTGGCATGCGCTGGATGCGGACCACTACGGGATCATGAAAGGGAACTCTGCGCGCTTGATGGCCGAGACGATCAGCCAGAACACGGCCATCGTGCTGGCATGAGATGCATGGGCTGCCGCGGCCCGGGCGGCTTGGGCGCTCTGCCGCACCTCAAGGGTTGGCGGCTTCCTGCACGTCCGACGCGTCCAGGCCAAGCTGCCTGGCGTCGCCGCGCAGCGCATCGAGCGCTTGCCGCGCGCACTCGGCCTGTTCGGGCGTGACGGCTTCGGCCATGAAAACGATGTCGGTGCTGTCCGGGCGCAGGCCGGTCTTCTCGCTGTCCCGGTGGTTCAGCGCCCAGCACAACACCTCGTCCTGCTGCGCATACACCACCAGCCCGGGCCGCAGCGGCATGTCTTGCGCCTTACCCCCGAGCGGCGAGAAACGATCCGTTTCGGGTCGGCAGAACCTCAGTTCCAGCGGAGCATCCGCCAGCCTGCGCATGTCGTAGGCGCCCAGGCAGGCCATGTGGCGCAGCGACGCGGCGTTGTACAGGTCCACCGCGGCGACGCCCGTGTGCAGCGGCTTGCCGGCGATCGCGCGCCGGGCCAGCGCCTCGACGCTGCAGCGGTAGGCCGAGGCCTTCACGCCCATGGCCTTGTAGGCCTCGCGCCACTGGGCGATCACCGGCAGCGCCACCAGCGCCTCGTTGGTCGGCACGGCCTGGCGCAGGTGGGCAATGGATGCATCGAGCCGCAGGGCGGCCAACCCGGCAAGCGCTGCGCCAGCCGCGCCCTTCACTTGCAGGCCGAACACCTTCGTCGCGGGAAAGAGGCCGAGAACGTCCTCATGGATACGGATGTCGATCATGTTTTCCTCATGGCCACCACCATACCGGCCGTGACGATGGCAACGCCGACCAGCGCCGCGGCCGTCGGGATTTCGCCAAGGAGCACGACGGCCAGCCCGGTCGTGATGCAGGGCACCGCCGCGGTGAACAACGCCGTCTCCTGCGCGCCGAGCAGGGCCACCGCCCGCGTGTAGACGAAGATCGACACGACGCCCAAAAAGACGCCCTGGAACACCGCCTGGATCAGGATGTCGTGCCAGGCCGCGGCGGCCAGCGCCTTGCCGGGCAGGAAGAAGTACACCGGAAGGTAGACCGCCATCGAGAGCACGGCGACGATGGAGGCTGCGTGCGCCGGCGCGATCTTCAGCCGCTTGACGATGACGCCGTAGGTGGACCAGGAGATCGACGCCAGCAGCAGGCAGCCGTCGCCCGCCAGCTGCCGCGGGGTGGCACTTGCCCAGCTGTCCCAGGACATGGCCACGATGCCGGCCAGGATCATGGCCAGCCCCGGGCTGAAGCGCGGGGCGCCGCCTGCGGGCGGGCTCTTCAGGAACAACGGCGACAGGCGCACGGCCACGAAGGTGAAGAGCGGCAGCGTTCCGTGCAGGAGAACGGCGCCGTGGCTGGCCGGCGCCAGCAGGAAGCCCCCGTAGGCGAACAGGGCGAACCCGAGGCCGCCGAAGAAGGCCAGCACGGCCGCCTGCGGCCAGGTGACTGCGCCCAGGCGCTTGTTCAGCAGCACCGGCAGCAGCAGCAGCCCGCCGATGCCGAAGCGCAATGCAGCGACGTCGGGCAGCTTCAGCGCCGAGGAGAACCCGAGGCGGGACACCAGCGTGAAGCCGGAGAACAGGGCTACCACCACCAGCGCGCACAGCAGGCCCATGAGCCTGTCGCGGCGCGCGGCGGCCGACGCATGGACCGGCACCGCGACCGGATCGGTTCTGGATGTCATCGTGTCGTGCCTCCCTTTGCGCGGCCCAGTGTAGGTCCGTGCGCATGCCGCCCACGCATGCCGCTTGGCCGCTCAGGAATCCCGGTTGCAGAACACGGCGAGCTTGCCCAGGAGGATGTCGGGATGCTGGCGCACGGTCTTGCTGCCGGCGTTCAGCGCGGCAAGTTCCGCCTGCACCGTGGCCAGCAAGGCCGTGCCGCGCCGGATGGTGGTGAGCCAGGTGGTCCGCGCCGCGCTGCAGAGCGTCAGCTCGGTGCCGATGTCGAGGTCGTCTTCCAGCACGCCGGGCGCGTGGTAGGTGACGCTGAGCTTGTGCACGACGAGCAGCGTTGCGTGCTCGGTGCGCAGCAACGCGTACGACAGGCCGGCCTGTTTGAGCAGGTCGTGCCGCGCCCGCTCGGCCATGTCGATGTAGCGCCCGTGGTTGACGACGCCGCCCGAGTCGGTGTCCGGGTAGCACACGCTGTAGCGCAGGACATGCTTGGCCGTCATCGCGCCTCAGGAAAAAGAGAACTCGATCTTGTCGCGGATGCCCAGGTCGTCCAGCAGCGGCACCAGCACGCCATAGTCGCGTCGGATCCGTTTGCCGCTCAGCTCCTGCGTGATCCGGTCGACGAACGGGTTCCAGTCGCGCTGCTGCAGGTAGGGCAGCGTCGACGCCCAGAACCCGATATCGATCTCGGTGGAGTCGCGCAGCGCATCGGTGAAGAACACCAGGAACCTGCCTTGCGCACCGGCATCCAGTCCGCGGAAAACGGAGCGCGTGAGTTCGATGAACACGGGGCCGTGGGCGCTCTCGTCGCGCCGGTGCATTTCGGTGTGCATGCGGTTGACGGGCTGGATGGTCTCGTTGCTGGAGAGCAGCCGCAGGTATTCGTGAATGGTCGCTTCCGAGATCGCGGCATAGGCCATGCGGATCAGGGCGTGGTCGTGCGGCGTGCCGTGCGCGGCCAGGCGGGCCTTCATCCTGCGCGCCAGCAAGGGCTCGGGCAGCACGTAGCCGTGCAGCTGGTGGCGCTCGCGCGCGCTGTTGCAGACCTCCAGGCACATCAGCGTGTGGAACTGCTCATCCACCTGCACCTGCGCCACCACCTCCTGCACCCGCGCATCGAGCACGCCGGGAAGGGCGTGCTTGCGCAGCAGTCCGCACAGCGGCTGCACGAGGTCGTCCTCGACGAAGATCACCCGCTCGTTATAGGCGATCCATGTCGCGGCCAGGTAGCGCAGCCTGGCTTCGGTTCCCGCCTGCTCCACCACGCCGGTGAATTCGGGATCGCGCGCGAACGGAATGATCTCGATCGGGAAATCGGGGATGCTCTTGTCGTAGTACTGCGTGAGGTCGAGCCGCTCCTTGCGCACGGCGACCCGGTCGCTCCAGCTGCGCGAGAAGGCCTCCATCAGTTTCAAGGTGGCCGCCTGGGCGTCCGGGACCGCAGCGGTTGCGGCCATTTCAGCGCGCCAGCACCTGGCGCAGGGTGGCGCCCAGCGCCGCGATGCCGGTGTCGATCTGCGCCACCGAGGCGGTCACGAACGACAGCCGCATGGCGCGCGGGTCGGGGTCGCTTGCATAGAACGGCGCGCCGGGCACGAAGGCCACGCCGTTGTCCACCGCCTTGGGCAGCAGCGCCGACGCGTCCACGCCCTCGGGCAGCCGCACCCACAGGAACATGCCGCCGTCGGGCTTGTTCCAGCTCGCGCCCAGGCCGCCCAGCTCGCGCTCGAGCGCGGCCAGCATGGCATCGCGCTGCGCCTTGTACAGGGCGCGGATCTTGGGCACGTGGCGGTCCAGGAAGCCGTCCTTGATGACCTCGGCGACCATGCGCTGGTTGAAGATCGGCGAGTGCACGTCGGACGCCTGCTTCAGCTGGACCAGCTTGGCGCTCACCGCCGGCGGCGAGACCAGGAAGCCCATCCGGATGCCGGGCGACAGCACCTTGGAGAACGAGCCCATGTAGAGCACATTGTCCGGGTTGCGCGCCGCCAGCGGCGGCGGCGGCGGCGTGTCGAACCACACGTCGCCGTACGGGTTGTCCTCCAGGAGCGGCAGGCCGGCTTCGGCCGTGCGGGCGATCAGCTCGGTGCGCTTGGCCTCGCCCATGGTCTTGCCGGTCGGGTTCTGGAAGTTGGGCAGGACATAGAAGAAGCGCGCGCCCGGCGCCTTGCGCGACAGGTCGTCGAGGTCCACGCCGTCCGCGTCGTTGCCCACGGCCACGACCTCCGGCTCCAGCGGCGCGAAGGACTGCAGCGCGCCCAGGTAGGTGGGCATCTCCACCAGCAGTTTGCTGCCCGGGTCGATGAGCATCTTGGCGACCAGGTCGAGCGCCTGCTGCGAGCCGTTGGTGATCAGCACCTGGGCCGGATCGACCGGCCACGGCAGCATCCGGGTCACGGCCTCGCGCAGCGGCAGGAAGCCCTCGGTCGATGCGTACTGCAGCGCGGAGCTGGCGTCGTCGCGCAGCACCTTGGCGCACGCCGCGGCGATCTCTTCCACCGGAAACGCCTTGGGCGAGGGCAGCCCGCCGGCGAAGCTGATGATGCCGGGGCGATCCGAGAGCTTCAGCAGCTCGCGGATGGCGGAGAAGTTCATCCGGTCCATGCGCCGGGCCAGCGTCCAGGGCGTGGCCAGCTGGGAGTCGTTCAGTTTCATGGGGATCTCTCGCTCTGGTGGACTGCAAGCCTATGCGCGATCCCCTGCGGAATTCCTTAGCTCGGTTCCGGCATAACGAGGCATGCGGTGCTTGCGGGATGCGCATGTGCCTGCGCTCGCGTTGCAAAAACGCCAGAACTGTTCAGCTCGCAACCCGGCGTGCACTGGCGTACGCTCGAACGTGTCTGTGCATGTCGGATGACCGCTTCCCTGACAACGGTGTGTCCGGGCCAACCCGCCAGGGAAGAAGGGTGAACGATGAACAAGCTTGATGTCATTCTCCGCGCCGCCGCCTGCCTGTCCGGCGTGCTGATCGCCGGCTGCGGCGGAGACGGCGACGCTGCTCCAGCCGCGCCGATGGCCAGGGCCTGCGTCGCCGGCAGCGTGTGCGTGACCACGGTGGCCGGCACGGGCGAGTCCGGCAACGTGGACGGATCGGCGCAGGCCGCGCAGTTCTCGATGCCGCATGCGGTGGCGATCGACGCCGAATCGAACATCCATGTCGCCGACTACGGCAACAGCAACCTGACCCGCCTCATCGCCAACGGCAGCGTCACCACGCCGGCGCAAGACCCGCTCGCGTTTCCGCTGCCGGCCAACGAGGCCACCGACGGCAACGGCAACCGCTATGTCGCCGACAGCTACGGCAACCGCATCCTGAAAATGACGCCGGCAGGCGAGACGATCGTCTTCGCGGGCACCGGCCATTCGGGCGGTGCCGATGGCGACGCGTCCACGGCGACCTTCAGCATGCCGGCGGGCCTGGTGTTCGACGCGCAGGGCGCGCTGTACGTGGCCGACATGGGCAGCCGCAAGATCCGCAAGATCGTCATCGGCTGAAAAAACTGCCGCGATGCGCTCGATATGATCCGCCTCCATGGCACTTCACCAGATCGGCGCTCTCGTTCCGCTCACCCGGCCCGGCTGGACCGAAGCCGGCCAACACCTGCTTGCCGGACTCGAGCTGGCCGTTCGCGACGTCAATGACGCCGGCGGTATCGGCGGAACGCCGCTCGCACTCGTGGTGCGGGACACCGCGGCCGATCCGCAGAAGGCCGTGGCCGCCGTCGACGAACTGGCTAGCCTGGGCGTGGTTGCGCTGGCCGGGGAGTACCACAGCGTGGTCGCGCGCGCCGTGGCCGCCAGGGCCGACGCGCTCGGGCTGCCCTTTCTCTGTTCGTCGGCGGTGCTCGATGCGCTGACCGAACAGCCGACGCAATGGGTCGCGCGGCTCGCGCCGGCACAGTCGCACGGCTGGCGGATCTACGCGGACTTCCTGTTCGGCGCGGGCCACAGCCGGATCGCCGCCGCCACCCAGCCGAGCGTGTACTGGGCCTCGGGCGCCCGCATCCTGCGGGAGCACCTCGCATCGCGCGGCGGCACGGTCACCGAATTCGACATGGCTACGCTCACGCCAGCGCAGCTGTGCGACCAGCTCGCCGGCAGCGGCGCAACGGCCCTTCTTCTCCTGGTCGGCCACCCCGAGCCGGCGGTGCCCATCGTCAAGGCCGTCCGCCAAGACAAGCGGCTTGCCGGCATCATGATGGGCGCTCCGGCGGGCCCGCCGGAACTCCCGTCATGGGCAACGCTGCTGGGCGCCGACGGCGCCGCGATTCCCTTCCTGCGCTACCTGCCCGAACATCTCAGTCCCCTGGGCGTCCGGGTCGAGGCCGCGCTGCGCGGGCAGCTGGCCCAGTCACCGTCCTTCGTTGCTTTCGAGGGCTACGACACGATCGCCGTTCTCGCGGACATCCTGCGTTCGCACGGCACGGACCGGGCGCGCATCGCGCAGTCCTGGCCGCACCTGGCAGTGGAGGGCACCCGCGGCTCCATCCGCTTGTCGCGCGTGCCGGGCATCGGCGTGTGGCAATGGGCGTGGGCGCCGGTGCAGGTGGTGGATCGGAATCCGGCGGACCCGGATCGTTTCCGGGTCCTTCACGCCGGCTGAAACGATCAAGCGCTGAAGAGCGACTCAGCTTGACCGGCGAAAGCGAGTTTCCCTGACGCGAGCGCCAGTCCCGCCATGCGTAAATGGGAGAGGGTTAATCTGCCCTTCCATAGAAAGCATTCCATTGAAAAATTCGATCATTCTGGCCCTCGCAACGGTGGCCTGCGCCACCGCCTTCGCACAAGCGCCCGCCGGCGTCGTTCCCCGTCCGTCGGGGGAAGCAAATCCCACCGCATCGGGTGGCGCGGCCGCCGCCAAGGCTGAGATGAAGACCCAGGCCAAGACGGGCGCGATGCCGATGGCTTCGGGGATGGGAAGCACCAGTTCCACGGAAATGGGCATGGGGATGAAGGGCATGGACGCCAATGGCGACGGCATGATCTCCAAAAAGGAATGGCAGGCCCATCACAACATGATGTGGAGCAAGATGAAGACCAAGAACGGCATGGTGCCCATGGCCGACATCGAAGCCATGATGAAAGCCGGCGGACCTAACTGAACAGCCGGCCATCTGCGCCCGTGCGAATTCCGGGCAGCGAGATAACCACTTCGGTGCCCATGCCAGCGCCGTCGCTGGTTGCACGTACTTGACCGCCGTGTAGCTCGACCAAGCGCTTGACAAGCGCCAGGCCGACGCCCAAGCCGCCTTGCGAACGCGCTGCAGTGGGCTGGCCCTGCGTGAACAATCTGAAGGCCCGGGCGATTAGCGCCGGCGGCATGCCGATGCCATTGTCCGCCACGGTGATGACGACGTCGCTGCCTGCCGCCTGGAGTTTCAGGAGGATGTGTCCGCCGGGCTCCGTGTATTTCGCGGAATTGATCAGCAGGTTGGTCACGACCTGGACCAGCCGCTGGTGGTCGCCGGTCACGAACAGGCTTTTTTCCGGAACCCGGATGTTGAGTTCGTGGCCTTTTTCGGTCAGCAGCGGCCGCGCCTGTTCAACCGACTGGCTGAAAACCTGCTTGACGTCCACATGCATCTTCTTGATCTCGACCACATCGCGGGACAACCGCGCAGCGTCCAGCAAATCTTCCACGAGACCGCTCATTTGCGCGACCTGGCGATTGAGCATCCTGCTCGTGCTCTTCACGAGTTTTCGTCCGAGTAGCCGACCGATAGCAGGTGTGCCGCCGCACTCATTGGCGCGAGCGGGTTGCGCAGCTCGTGGGCCAGCATCAGCAAAAACTCGTCCTTGCGAATGTCGGCCTGCACCAGTTCGTCCGCATGCCTCTTGCTCTGCTGGAAATCGAGGTCGAGCCGTGAATTGGAGAGCGCAAGTTCGCTGATGTTCTGCAGGTAAGCGCCATTGATCTCCAAAAGGTAGACGACCGCGAGGACCGAGAATCCAAACAACGCACCAGCTCTTCCTGCGTACCATCCGAAATTGTCCCGGTGCCCGGCCAGCATGGTCAGGGCGTTGTCGCAGATGAGCGCAACCACGAGAATGCCGAGCCACACATGCAAGGTCTTGCGAAAGCCGCTCATCTTCCACAACACGGCCAGTGTCGCCAGAAGCAGGAGTTCGATGCCCGGAGCCAGCCCCATGCTGATGATGCGGCGGTAGTCCCCGCCAACGTCCAGAACGGGCAGCGCCGTATGGTAGACAAGCACCATTGCGCTGGTTGCCGCCAGGGCGAGCGCAAGCCACACGGCCGTCTTCACCACCGCTTGCCTCTGGTGCCTGGCGGACAAAAGGAAGCTGCTTTTTGCGAGTGCGAGATGAAGCACGCTCAGTGCGGGAACGAAGTGCCAGAAAAACCAGAGCCAGATCGTCGTTTGGGGGCCGCCGGCCAGGCGCACGTCCTCGACGCGAGCTGCATGACAAGCACCGCGGCGGTGTAGAGGTAGCCTGCACTCAGGTGCAGCAAGGCCACTTCGCGCACCGCCCGGAAGTGGCCGTACATCAGGAAAGCCGTCAGAAGACACGTCGCAATGGCTGCGGTCTGGTAGATGGCAAAAAATCCTGGGATTTTGGGCAGGGGCACGCTGGCGAAGGGCGACAGGAACGCCGTGCCGACCAGCAATACCACGCAGACGACGAGGGCCCACCGGCGCTGCACCGGAGTGCTGTTGCGCAGGGCTCCCCCTGCCGCCAAGGGAAAGGACGGGGCGGGCCCGAACAGGTGCCCGCGGGCATCGAATTGAAAAGCAGACACGTGGACGCAACCTGTTGCCAGAGGTGCGACAACTTGGAACCATGCGCAAGTACGTTGACTTGCGCGCCAGCTCGAGCACGAAGCAAGCTGACCGTCATTCGAGGCAGGATTCATTCTAGGACCCTGATTTGCTGCTTGAGTTCTAAATTTACAAAGAGGTGACGAGGCGGGGGCGGCCCGTAGGCACCCCTTGAAACACGCCGCCCGAGGCGGCCTGGTCCAAACAGGCGCAAGATGCGCCTTTCGCCCCGAGACGGACAATCAGCTGTGGAACCGTCCGGCGCAAGCACCGGAAGCCCAACATGATCAGCACGAGCGCACAGGCACCCTTGCCTGAAGACCGCGGCACGTTCGTCTCCACCGACATGGCGGCACTGGCGTCGCACATGGACGCCTGCAAGCAGTCGCAAGGCCATTTCTTTTCGCTGCGTTCGGGCGGCGGCGTGCTGCGCGTGCTGGTTACGTCGCGCATCGTCAGCACCGGCGCGCTGCTCGGCGCCGCGGGTCTGGCGCTGCTGCTGTACTTCACCTGAAAACCGCGGATCGCGCCGGCATCGACTGGCTGGAAGCCCTCACGCCGTATGCACGCGACGTGCTGCAATCCGCGGGCGGAATCGAGCCGCCCATTCGCGCGGAGCTGTTCGGCCTGCAGCGCTTCGGGGAGCACGGCCGCAGCCTGGCCGCCGCGCAGGTGGTCCAGGAGGACGGTGGCCGGCGCGGCCCGGCGTTCTTTCCGCGGCTCGAACAGAACCTGAAGGCGCTGCGCCGGGCCTACGACCAGGTCGCGATCACCTCCAGCAGCGGCCACTACGTCACCCCCGCGGCCGACTGGCTGCTGGACAACTTCCACCTGGTCGAGGCGCAGCTCGAACAGATCCGCGAAGGCGTGCCAGCCCGCTACTACGCCGAATTGCCGAAGCTCGCGCAGGCGCCGCTGGCCGGCCTGCCGCGTGTGTACGGCATTGCCTGGGCGTATGTCGCCCACACCGACAGCGTGCTCGACCCCGAAATCCTGGAGGCGTTCCTGAACGCCTACCAGGAGGTGAGCGAATTGCGCCTTGCCGAACTCTGGGCATTGCCCACCACGCTGCGCGTGGTGCTGCTGGAGAACCTGCGCCGGATGGCGGACGAGATCGCGTCGGGCAAGGTGGCGCGCGAGCTCGCGCACGCCGTTGGCGACCTCGCCGCCAGCGTGACCGAGGCCCAGCTCGACCTGCTCGATGCCCAGGTCACGCGCGTCGGCCTGCGGCGGGCTTGGCTGGCGCAGCTGTGGCAGCGGGTGCCGGCCGACGGCGCCGAGAGTTCGTCGGGCCTGGCGAAGTGGATGGAGAAGAACTGTCCCGACGGGCCGGCCCTGGTGATGGAGAGCCAAAGCGCCCAGGTCACGGCCAACCTCACGGTGGGCAACATCATCACCACGCTGCGGCTGATCGGGCAGCTGGACTGGGTGGAGCTGATCGAGCCGGTGAGCCGGTCGCTGCAGGCACTGCGCCAGCTCCCCAGTTTCGCGCACGAAAGCGAGGCCACGCGCCAGCAGATCACGCGCGCGATGGAGCAGCTCGCGCGCCAGAGCCGCAAGCCCGAACTGCAGGTCGCGCAAGCTGCGGTGGCGATCGCGCAGGCCAGCACCGGGCCCGCCGTGGAACGCACGGCCGGCTATTACCTGATCGGCGAGGGCAGGGACGCCCTGGCGGCCTCGCTGGGCCTTCCCGCAGGCCGGACCAAGGCCAGGAACCTGCGCCTGCCGCTGTACATCGGCGCCATCGCGCTGGGCACCATCGTCCTGCTCCTGCTGGCCTCGCGCCGGCTGGACCTGCAGGGCGCGGCAGGCGCCGTGTTCCTGTTCCTGCTCGCCTGGCCGGCGAGCGAAGCGGCCGCCTCGCTGGTGCACCGGCTGCTGGCCGAATCGGTGAAAGTGCAGCTGCTGCCGGGGCTGGAACTGGCAGAAGGCATCCCGGCGGCAAGCGCCGTTCTGGTGGTGATCCCGGCGATGCTGACGGCCCCGGCGTCGACCCGCTCGCTGCTCGGGCAGCTGGAGCGCCACTGGCTCGCCAACCGTGAGCAGCACGCCCAGTTCGCGCTCCTGACCGACTGGACCGATGCCGATGCGGCCACCCTGCAGACCGACGCGCCATTGCTGGCCGATGCGCTGGCGCAGGTGGATGCGCTCAACGCGCGCCTGCCCGCCGGCGAGGGCGCGCCGCCGCGCTTCCTGCTGATTCACCGGCCTCGGCGCTGGTGCGAAACCCAGCGGTGCTGGCTGGGATGGGAGCGCAAGCGTGGCAAGCTGGAGCTGCTGGTGCGGGCGCTGGCAACCGGTGGGTGGGAAGGCCTGGAGCCGCTGGCGCCGGCGCTGCGCCTGCAGCAGGGCATACGGTTCGTGCTGACGCTCGACAGCGACACCGGCTTGCCACCAGGGGCGCTGCGCGAGCTGGTGGCCGTGGCCGACCATCCGCTGAATGCGCCGCGCGTCGACCCCGCCAGCCGCCGCGTCGTGGCCGGGTACGGCATCCTGCAGCCGCAGCTGGTCACGCCGCTGACGCCCGACGGCAGGAACACGCGCTTTCACCGGCTGTTCGCCGGCCAGGCCGGCATCGACCCGTACAACAGCGCGGTCTCGGACGTCTACCAGGACCTGTTCGGCACCGCCAGCTTCAGCGGCAAGGGCCTGCTGAACGTGCAGGCCTGCCATGCTGTGCTCGACGGCCGGCTGCCCGGCGAATCGGTGCTGAGCCACGACCTGCTCGAAGGGGCGATCGCCCGGTGCGGCTACGTCAGCAACGTCTCGCTGGTCGAGGAGTTTCCGCAGCACCCCGGCGTGGCGGCGTCGCGCCTGCATCGCTGGACGCGGGGCGACTGGCAGTTGCTGCCGGTGATCCTCAGGGCGCGGACTTACGGCATCGACGCGCTCGGACTGTGGAAGATGGGCGACAACCTGCGCCGCTCGCTCGTGCTGCCCGCGTGCGCGGTGCTGCTCGGGCTGTCGGTGTTCGAGGGATCGCTCGATCCGGTGAGCGCGATCGTGATGGTCTTCGGCGCACTGCTGGCGGGTCCGTTGCTGGGCGCGCTGGCGGGGCTGGTGCCCACGCGCGGCGGCATCGCCTGGCGCCACTTCTTCCATGTCGGCAGGGCGCAGCTGCTGCGCGCGCTGGCCGCCTCGGCCTGGCAGTTCAGCCAGCTGGCGGCGCAGGCCGTGCTCCTGTCGGGCGCGATTGCACGCTCGCTCTGGCGCATGGCCGCCAGCCGGCGCAAGCTGCTGGAATGGACGACGGCGCAGCAGGCGCAGGCCAGCGCGCGCGACCACCTGCCGGCCTTCCTGCGGCAGCACGGGTTCGCCTCGCTGCTGTGCGCCGCGCTCGCGATCGCGTCGCTGTGGGGCCGGCACCCGGTGGCCGGCGTCCTCCTGTTCTCGCTGTGGGCCTGCTCGCCGCTGGTGGCCTGGTGGTCGGCGGTCCCCCAGGGACGCACGCCGCTGGCGGACCTGCGCGAGCGCGACCGGCTGTACCTGCAGGAGCTGGCGCGCGACACGTGGCGCTTCTTCGAGCGCACCGTCGGCGCCGAGGACAACCACCTGCCTGCGGACAACCTGCAGCTGGTGCCGGAGCCGACGGTGGCGCACCGCACCTCGCCCACCAACATCGGCCTGTACCTGGTGGCGGTCTGCTGCGCCCGCGAATTCGGCTGGATCAGTACCGGCGAGCTGACCGCGCGCCTGCAGGCGACGCTCGACACCATCGACCGGCTGCCCCGCCATCGCGGGCACCTGCTGAACTGGTACGACACCCGGACCCTGGAGATCCTGCCGCCCGCCTACGTGTCCACCGTGGACAGCGGCAACCTCGCCGGCCTGCTGCTGACGGCGGCGCAGGCGTGCCGTGCGCTGGCGCGCGCGGGCACGGACGGCGGCGATGTGCGGGCCGCATTGCTGGTGCTGGCGGACCGTTCGCGCGAACTGGCCATGGGAATGGACTTTCGCTGCCTCTACGACGGCAAGCGGCACCTGTTCCACATCGGCCTGCGCGTTCAGGAACAGGCGCTGGACGCCAGCTACTACGACCTGCTCGCGTCCGAATCGCGGCTGACCAGCCTGCTGGCGATCGCCAAGGGCGACGTGCCGCGCCGGCATTGGTCCGCGTTGGGCCGGCCGTTCCTGTCGGTGGGCGTCGCGGCGGGACTGAAGTCGTGGTCCGGCTCGATGTTCGAGTACCTGATGCCTTCGCTGCTGCTGCCCGAGCCGGTCGACGGCCTGCTGCATTCCGCCGCCTGCGCCGCGGTTGCCGAACAGCGCGCCTGCGGCGACGCGCTCGGGCTGCCCTGGGGCATTTCGGAATCGGCCTATTTCGCGCAGGACCATTCCCTGGCCTTCCAGTACGGGCCCTTCGGCGCGCCGCGGCTGGCGCTGCGCCGCACCCCGCTGGCCGAGCATGTGGTCGCGCCGTACGCCACGCTGCTGGCGACCATGTTCGAGCCGCACGAATCCGCGGCCAACCTGCAGCGGCTGCAGGAGCTCGGGGCGCGCGGCGAACTCGGCATGTTCGAGGCCCTGGACTTCACCGCGTCGCGCCAGCCGGCAAGCCAGCATTACAGCGTCGTCGAAACCTTCATGGCGCACCATCAGGGCATGGCGCTTGCCGCGCTGTGCGACGTGCTGTGCGACGGCGCGCCGCGGCGCTGGCTGTCGGCCGACGCCATAGTCGCGGCGCACGAAGTGCTGCTGCACGAGAGCACGCCCCGGCAGATCGTGGAGAGCGCCGACCCCCGGCGGCCGCCCGCACCCGGCAGCAGCGCGCAGGCGCCGCTGTTCCAGGCCCGCAAGGTCGAGCCCGCCACCCGTGGGTGGAAGCCGACGCACCTGCTGTCCAACGGCCGCTACAGCGTGGCCCTGCGTCCGAACGGCGCGGGTGTGAGCCGCTGGCAGGGGCAGAACATCACCCGCTGGCGCGACGACCTGCTGAGCGACGACTTCGGCAGCTTCTTCTACGTGGTGCGCGCGCAGCGCCCCGTGCCGGTGTCGCTCACCTCCAGTCCTGCTCCCGGGGCCAACTGGCGCTACCAGGCGCGCTTCATGGCCGACCGGGTCGAGTTCGACGCGCAGGGAGACGACCTGGCCTGCGGCGTCACGGTGCTGGTCAGCCCGGAAGACGACACCGAGCTGCGCGTCGTGACCTTGCGCAACACCGGCAAGAGCACCTTCACCTGCGAGCTGGTGTCCAGCTTCGAGCCCGTGCTGGCGGCCGCCGCGGCCGACGAGGCGCACCCCGCGTTCTCCAACCTGTTCATCCACTCCAGCTGGCAGCCCCAGGCGCGCGCCCTGGTCATGACGCGCAGGGCGCGCCTGCAAGGCGACCCCGAAATCGCCGCCGCGCATTTCCTGGCCGGCGTGGACGGCGAGCTGGTTTCGGTGGACTGCATCACCGACCGCCGCGCGTTTCGCGGGCGCAACCGGGCGGTCGCGGATCCGGCGCTCGCCGCCCAGCGCATGGACGGCGAGGGCGCGCCCGTGAACGGCCTGGACCCGGTGGCCTGCCTGCGCGTGCGGGTGCGGCTGGCGCCGGGCGCGATGGCGCGCCTGACCTTCGCCACCACAGCGGCGCCGCAGGCCGCCGAGCTGGGCGCGCGCATCGACAGCTACCGGCAGCCGATGCACGTGGAGCGCGCGGTGCGCATGGCGGCCACGCTGGCGCAGGTGCGGCTGCGCGACCTGGGGCTGTCGCCCGGCGAGAACATCGCGCTGCAGGACTTCACGACCGCGCTGATGTACAGCGCGCCCCGTGCCGCGCCGGAAAGCGGTGCGATCGACCAGCGGCAGCTCTGGCGCTTCGGCTTGTCGGGCGACAAGCCGATCCTGCTGGTGCGCATCCATTCCGCCGACGGCATCCCACTGCTGCGTTCGCTGCTGCGGGCGCAGCCCTGGTGGACCTTCGGCGGACTGCCGGTGGACATGGTGGTCCTCAACAGCGAGCCCAATTCCTACCTGATGCCGCTGCAGCGCGACATCCTGGCGTTGCGCGACCGACTGCTGCAAGCGGTGCGCAACAGCTTTCCGGGCAGCGGGGAAGCCGGCTTCTTCCTGCTGCGCAGCCAGGAGGTCTCGGTTTCCGAGGCGGCGGCCCTGGCCGGCCTGGCGCGGGTGATCCTCACCGCCGACGGCCGCCCGCTGGAGGCGCAGGCGGCGGCCCGGCGCGCGCTGTGGGCG
>NZ_JACCWG010000333.1 GCF_013697775.1 Ramlibacter sp.
ACGCTCTTCATGCGTCAGCGCAATCGCCTGCGGGCGCCTCGCAGCCTGCGCCTCGAACAAGCCATGCAGCGTGCCGTCCACGTCGTAATGCCGCGCGTCGTTGCAAGCAGCCAGGATCGCGCCCTGCTGCGCCGCATCCAGCAGCGGCAGCTGCGACATCCGCGCCTGCGGCCGTGCAGCCGCCGCTTCGGCCAATTGCTCCAGGTGCCCGTGCCAGCGGGCAACGGTGGCTTCGTCGAACAGGTCGGTGTTGTAGATGTAGTCCACGTCCAGCCGGCCACCAACCAGGCGCATGTCCACCTTGAGCTGGAAGTCCGCTTGCGCGCCCAGCGCATTGGGCCGCCCGGCGATGCGCAGCCCTTCGTCCGAACCGAGGCCGTCCAGCGTGCCTTCCAGTTCGTCGTAGAAATTCAGCACCACCTGCGCATACGGCATGTACGAGGGGTCTCGGCTTTCCACCATGTGCGTGAGCACGAGCTCGAACGGCAAGGGATGGTCGTGCGCCGCCAGCACCTGCTGCGCCGTGGCGTCCAGCACCTGGGCAAAGGAGCTGTCCGCGTCCACCGTGCTGCGCAGCACGACGATGTTGGCGAAGATGCCGATCAGCGACTCGGTGCCGTGGCTGCGGTTGGCCGTGAGGCTGCCGATGGTCAGGTCCTGCTGGCCCGACAGCCGGTGGAACAGCGCCTTGAACGCGGCCGCCATCACCATGAACAGCGTGGCGCGCGAGGCATTGCCCAGCGCCGAAAGGCGCTGCGTCAATGCCGGCGACAGCGCCGCGCGGTGGATGCGGCCGGCGTAGGTCATGGTCGCCGGCCGCGGCCGGTCGGTGGGCAGCGGCAGCAGGTCGGGCGCGCCGGCGAGAGCGCCCTTCCAGTAGCCCAGCTGCTCCTGCAGCACCGGGCCGTCCAGCTGCGCGCGCTCCCAATGGCAATAGTCGGCGTAATGGACCGGCAGCTGGGGCAACGGCTGGCCGCGGTACAGCTGCATCATCTCCTCGATCAGCACCCGCAGCGACCAGGCGTCGTACAGGATGTGGTGCAGCGTGAGCAGCAGCACGTGCTCGGCGGCGCCGGTCTTGAGCAGGCGCACGCGCCACAGCGGCCCGGCCGTCAGGTCGAACGGCGTGGCGGCTTCCTGCCGCATCGCGTCGTCGACCGCGGCCTGCGCCGCCTCGGTGCTTGGCGCGGTGACGTCGTCCACCCGCAGGTGCAGCGGCGACGGCGCGGCAATCACCTGCTCGGGCACGCCGGCGCGGTGGCTGAAGGTGGTGCGCAAGGGCTCGTGCCGTGCCACCAGGGCGTCGAAGGCATGCGCCAGGCGCGCGCCGTCCCACTCGCCGGCCAGCGTCAGCGCCACCGGCATGCTGAAGGACAGCACGCCCGGCTGGTACTGCTCCAGGAACCAGAAGCGGTTCTGCGCGTACGACAACGGCACCGGGCGGTCGCGTGGCACCGGCACGATCGGCGCCGCCGTGCGCCCTGCATTGCCGCCGCTGGCCTGCGCGATGCGCGGCGCGAGTTCGGCGACAGTGGAGGCTTCGAACAGCACGCGCAGCGGCAGCTCCGCTCCCAGTTGCGTGCGGATCCGGGCGATCACCCGGGTGGCCAGCAGCGAATGGCCGCCCAGCTCGAAGAAGTTGTCGTGGATGCCCACCCGGTCCAGGCCAAGCACTTCGGCCCAGATGCGCGCCACGGTGTCCTCGGCGGGCGTGCGCGGCGCGACGTAGTCCGCTTCGCCGCGCCGCAGCTGGGGCGCGGGCAGCGCCTTGCGGTCCAGCTTGCCGTTGGGCGTGAGCGGCAAGGCGTCCAGCAGCACCACGTTGGCCGGCACCATGTAGGCCGGCAGCTCCCGTTTCGCATGCGCCAGGATGGCCTGCCGCACCAGCGCTTCCAGGTGCGCGGACACCGGCCGGTTGGAAAACGGCACGGCGTCGGTGGCCGCAAGCCGCGCATGCAGCGCGCTCCAGTCCACGGCCATCGGCCGGGCCGAGACCACGGCATGGAACGCATGCCGCCCCTCGCCGGCCAGGCAGATCTGCACCTGGTAGCCGTGCCGCGCGCACAGCCGCGCCAGCGCGTCGGCATGGACGCCGGTTCTTGGCAGCGCGCGCAGCTGGCTCCTCAGCTCGGCGACCTTGGCCGTTTCCTCCAGCGCCTGCAGGCATTCGGCCGCGGCGATCTCCTCCTCGACGCGGGCGTCCGGGATATCCTGGATCGCCAGGCAGTCCGGCCTGTCATGCGCAAGCAGCGTCTCGATGGCTGCGAGGCCTTGCGGAAACGCGTCCCAACCGCGCCAGTCGGGGCTGATCAACGCGCTGGCCGGCGCACTTGCCAGTTCTCCGACCTCGATCACGACGTCGTAGCGGAACTTGGTGAGTTCGTTCTCCGCCTGCCCGGGCTTGAGCAGGATCTTCAGGCCCGCCACCTGCGGCAGGCGCGCCTTCAGCGCGAAGAAGTACGACGGATCGACCAGCAGCTCGGTCTCGGTCTTGCGCCGGGCGGCGACCATCCGCTGGATCTGCCTGATCGAATCGGACGGCCGCGCGCCGTGCAGCGCCAGCGAGGCGTTGAACGCGTCGAACAGGCGGTGGTTGCGCACGTCGCCCACGAAGATGCGCCCCGTCGCACCCACGGTCCGGATCGCGCCTTCCAGCACCTGCGTCAGGTAGTCCAGGTTGGGAAAATACTGGGCCACGGAGTTGATGACGACGGTGTCGAACAGCGGCTCGACGCCGTCGAAATCATTGGCTTCGCGGTGCAGCAGCCGCACGTCGCAGGCCGCGGCGGGATGCGCATCCAGGCTGGCACGCAGCTGCTCCAGCACCGTCGCCGAGAAGTCCATGCCCCAGTACTGCGCGCAAGCCAGTGCAATGCGGTGCAGCAGCAGCCCGGTACCGCAGCCGATTTCCAGCACCTTACGCGGCTGAAGTTCCAGGATGCGGCCCACCGTGTGCGCGACCCATTCCTCCATCTCCTCGGCGGGAATGGGTTGCCGGTCGAAACTGCTGTTCCAGCCGGCGATGTTGAACATTGCGTCCTGCGGCGCGGACGACTCCCCGTAGATCTGCTCCCAGATCCGCGACCAGTGGCCGCTTTGCTCGGCCTCCAACTGCCGGGCCGCCTCGTCGGCTTGCGTATTCGTCGCGACGTAGGCCACCAGGCGTTCCTCGCCGGGCACGTCGCCGCGCATGGCGACAGCTGCCTCACGAACGATCGGCAGGGCGCGCAGCACGGCTTCGATCTCGCCCAGCTCGATGCGGAAGCCCCGCAGTTTCACCTGCTGGTCGATGCGCCCCAGGTACTCCACGTTGCCGTCCGGCAGCCAGCGCGCCAGGTCGCCGGTCTTGTACAGCCGGCTGCCCGCCTCGCCGTAGGGGTTGGCGACGAATTTCTCCGCGGTGAGCGCGGGCCGGTGCAGGTAGCCGCGGGCCAAACCCTCGCCGCCGATGTGCAGCTCGCCGGCCACGCCGCGCGGCACCAGGTTCAGGTGCTCGTCCAGGATGTGGAACTGCGTGTTGGCGATCGGCCTGCCCAGGGTCACGGGCCGCTGCACGCTCAGCCAGTCCCTGCTGGACCACACCGTGGTTTCTGTCGGGCCGTACACGTTCCAAGCCGCGTCTGCCATGCCGCACAGGTCTTTTGCCAGGGGCGCGTCCATCGCTTCGCCGCCGCACAAGGCCAGCCGCAGGCGGATGACCGGCCCATCACTGGCATGCAGCATGCGCCAAGTGGAGGGCGTCGCCTGCATGACCGTGACCGCGTGTGTCCGCGCGAGGTCCTTCAACGCTTGGGCATCGGCGGCCTGCTCGCGTGAGGCGAGGACGATGCTTGCGCCTTTCGCCAGCGGCAGGAAGATTTCGAGCGCGGCGATGTCGAACGACAGCGAGGTGACCGCCAGCAGCACGTCGTCGGCCTGCATGCCCGGAGAGTGCGCCATCGTCGCCAGCAGGTTCACGACCGCGCGGTGCGGGATCTGCGTGCCCTTGGGCTGCCCGGTGGAGCCCGAGGTGTAGATCATGTAGGCCAGGTTCTGCGGCTGCGCCAGATTCGGCAGTTGCTCCGCCGGCTGCGTTGCTACTTGCGCGTCCCAGTCGCGGTCCAGGCACAGCACCTTCATGTGGGAGGCCTGGGAATCCTGCCCCGTTCGGGTTGAACCCGCACCCGTACCCGTTCGGGCTGAGCCTGTCGAAGCCCCTGCGGGTGACAGCCCTTCGACAAGCTCAGGGCGAACGGGGGTGGATTCAGGGCCAACGGATACCAATTCAGGAAGAACGGTTGCCGACGTCGTCAGCAGCACCGCCGGCTTGGCGTCGCCCAGCATGTAGGCCAGCCGCGCGGCGGGATAGGCCGGGTCCAGCGGCACGTAAGCACCGCCGGCTTTCAGGATGCCCAGCAGGCCAACGACCATGTCCAGACCGCGCTCGATGCACAGGGCCACCAGCACCTCCGGACCCACGCCAAGCTGTCTCAGCCTGCATGCAAGCTGGTTCGCCCGCGCATCCAGCTGCGCATAGCTAAGCCGCTGCTGCCCATGCACCAATGCCACCGCATCCGGGCTGCGCAGCGCCTGCGCTTCGAACAGTTGGTGCAGCGTTCCGTCGACGGCGAAGCGTTCGCCCTCGCCGGCGGCGAGGACCGCGCCGCGTTCGGCGGCATCCATCAGCGGCAACTGGGAGATGCGCGTGCGCGGCTGCGCGACCGCCGCCTCCAGCAGGGCCAGGAAATGCCGTGCCATCCGCTCGATGGTCGGGCGCTCGAACAGGTCGGTGCTGTACTCGATGTGCGCCTGAATGCGCTCTCCGTCCTCGACGAAGAAGAAGGTCAGGTCGCACTTGGCCGTCTTGCTGTGGACGGGTTCGAACGCCAGCGTCAGCTGCGGCAGCGCCAGCGTGCCCATGGGCGCGTTCTGCAGCACCACCATCACCTGGAACAGCGGCGTGCGGTCCAGGTGGCGCTCGGGGGCCAGCACGTCCACGAGATGTTCGAAAGGGATGTCCTGGTGCGCGTAGGCCTCCAGCGCGGTGCGCCGCACCTGCCCGACCAGCTCCTCGAAACCCGGGTCGTCCTCCATGCGCGTGCGCAGCACCAGCGTGTTGACGAAGAACCCGATCATCGGCTCGAGTTCGCCGCGCGTACGGTTGGCGATTGCCGTGCCGATGCACACGTCGCGCTGGCCGCTGTAGCGCGCCAGCAGCGCGTTCAGTGCGGCGGTGAGCGGCATGAACAGGGTGCCGCCCGCGCGCAGCGCGATGCCGCGCAGGCCGTTGGCCACCGCCGGCGCGATGGCGAAGTCGTGGGTGTCGCCGCGGTGGCTTTGCACCGGCGGGCGCGGCCGGTCGGTGGGCAGCGCGAGCAGCTCGGGCGCGTCGGCCAGCTTGTGCTTCCAGTACGCGACCTGCCGCTCCAGCACCGCGCCGGACAGCACCTGGCGCTGCCAATGGGCGAAGTCGGCGTATTGGACCGGCAGCTCGGGCAGCGACGACGGCGCGCCTTGCGCGAAGGCGGCGTAGAGCGCGCCGATTTCGCGCAGCAGCACGCCCATCGACCAGCCGTCCGAGACGATGTGGTGCACGGTGAGCAGCACCAGGTGCTCGGCCGCGTCCAGCCGGACCAGCCTGGCGCGGACCGGCGGGCCGGCGACCAGGTCGAACGGCGCATGCGCCTCCTGCTGCATGCGCGCGCGCATCTCGGCCTCGCGCCGCGCGGGCGACACGCCGGACAGGTCGTCGCGCGCCAGCGCCAGCGTGGGCAAGTACGCGACCTGCTGGTGGGCGGTGCCGTCGATGGTGACGAAGCGCGTGCGCAGCGCCTCGTGGCGGCGCACCACCTCGTCGAGCGTCGCCTGCAGCGCCGCGACATCAAGCGCACCGCGCATGCGCACGGCCACCGGCATGTTGTAGAACGGGTTGCCGGGTTCCAGCTCCTGCAGGAACCACAGCCGCTGCTGCGCGAACGACAGCGCGAGCGGCTGGTCGTGGGGCACGCGGACCAGGGGCGGGCCTGCGTCGCCGCCCTCCTCCTGGCGTTGCACGCCGTCGTGCACCACGGCCGGGTGCATCTGCCCGATGCGCACGGCCATCCCGGCCACGGTCGGCTCCTCGAACAGCGCCTGCAGCGGCAGCTCTCCTGCGAAGCGCGCACGCAGCCGGGAGACGGCCTGCGTCGCCAGCAGGGAGTGGCCGCCCAGGCTGAAGAAGTTGTCGTGCACGCCCACGCGTTCCACGCCCAGCACGTCTTCCCAGATGCCAGCGAGTTCCTGCTCCAGCGGCGTGCGGGGCGCGACGTGGTCCGCCTCGGCGCGCAGGGCCTGCGGGGCCGGCAGCGCATCGCGGTCCACCTTGCCGTTGGCGTTGAGCGGCAGCGCCGGCAACGGCACGATGTGCGAGGGCACCATGTGCACCGGCAAGGCACGGCCGAGCGCGGCGCGCACCGCCTCCACGTCCACCGCCTGGCCATCGCGCGGCGCCACATAGGCCACCAGCTGGTTCTCGCCCAGGCTGTCGGCGCGCGCGACCACCAGCGCTTGCGCCAGCTGCGGCTGCGCGAGCAGCTGCGCCTCCACCTCGCCCGGCTCCACGCGGAAGCCCCGCACTTTCACCTGGTGGTCGGCGCGGCCGGCGAATTGCAGATTGCCGTCGGCCAGCCGGCGCGCCAGGTCGCCGGTGCGGTACATGCGCGTGCCGGGCGGCCCGAACGGATTGGGCACGAAGCGCTCGGCCGTAAGGCCCGGCCGTTTCAGGTAGCCGCGCGCGAGCCCGTCGCCCGCGATGAACACCTCGCCCGTCACGCCCAGCGCCACCGGCTGCAGCGCTGCATCCAGCAGGTAGAGCTGCGTGTTGGCGATGGGTGTGCCGACCGGGCATTGGCGGCGCAGCGGCTGCATGCCGGCGTACTCGGTGGCGTAGATGGTGGCTTCGGTCGGGCCGTAGCCGTTCGCGATGCGCAGTCCCGGCAGGGCCTGTTCCAGCCGCCACAGCCCGTCCTCGGGCAGCGGCTCGACGCCGACCGCAAGATGCCGCAGCTGCAGCCCGGCGATGCGCTCGGGCTTGTCGATCAGCCAGCGCACGAAGGCCGGCGGCAGGAAGGCCTGCGCGATGCGGTGCGCCCGCATCCAGTCCATCAGCGCTTCGGGGTCGCCGCGCAGGTCCTGCGGCACGACGTGCAGCGCCTGCCCGGTCGCCAGCGGTACGAACAGTTCGTGCACCGATGCGTCGAAACTGATGCTGGACCACAGCGACGCCGCCTCGCCCGGCAGCGCGCCGCGCGAGCGACACCAGTTCGCCACGATGTGCGACAGATTCCGTCCGGACACGCCCACGCCCTTGGGCTGCCCGGTGGAGCCGGAGGTGTAGATCACGTAGGCCAGGTTGTGCGGCAGCGTGACGTTGGGCAGGTTGCCCATGGCCTCGCCGGCCACTTGCGCTGCCCAGTCGCGGTCCAGGCACAGCACGCCTGGCACCGTTTGGGCTGAACTTGGCGCCGTTCGGGCTGAGCCTGTCGAAGCCCATGCCAGCAGCCCTTCGACAAGCTCGGGGCGAACGGCGCATGTTGTCAACAGCACCGCGGGCTTCGCATCACCCAGCATGTAGGCCAGCCGCTCGGCCGGATAGTCCGGATCCAGCGGCAGGTACGCGCCGCCGGCTTTCAGGACGGCCAGCAGCCCGACCACCAGTTCATGGCCGCGCTGCATGCAGATGCCGACCAGCCGCTCCGGGCCGACGCCCATCGCACGCAGGCGCCGGGCCAGCTGGTTGGCGCGTGCATTGAGTTCGCCGTAGCTCAGGGACACCTGCGCGTCGACCAACGCGGTGGCGTCCGGCATGCGCGCGGCCTGTTCCTCGAACAGTTGGTGAATGGCTGTGTCGTGCCGGTATGGCGCCGCGGTGTCGTTCCATTCAACTAGCAGCTGCTGCCGCTCGGCGGGCGCCAGCAGCGGCAGGTCTTCCACCGGGGTGCCGGGCGCATCGCAAATGCCGGCCAGCAGCACCTGGTAGTGGCCGGCCAGCCGCACCATCGTGTCCTTGTCGAACAGGTCGGCGTTGTAATCCAGGCTGCCTTGCAGGCGGTCGCCGTCCTCGGCCAGGCTGCAGGTCAGGTCGAACCGGGCGGCCTGCGCCTGCAGGGTCAGCATCTCGACCTCCAGGCCCGGAATCTCCAGCTTTCGCCCGGGCGCGTTCTGCAGCGCGAACATCACCTGGAACAGCGGCGAGTGGCTCAGGCTGCGCTGCGGATTGAGTTCTTCCACCAGTTGCTCGAATGGCAGCTCCTGGTGCGCATACGCCCCCAGTGCGACTTCCCGGGACTGTTCGAGCAGCGCGTCGAAGCCGGCATGCGGATCGATGCGGTTGCGCAGCACCAGCGTGTTGACGAAAAAGCCGATCAGCCCTTCCAGCTCCGCGCGGTTGCGTCCGGCGATGGGCGTTCCCACGCAAATGTCGTCCTGCCCGCTGTGGCGGTGCAGCAGCACCGCGAAGGCAGAATGCAACACCATGAACAGCGTGGCACCCCGGGCCTGGCCCAGCGCCCGCAGCCGGTGCACCAGTGCCTGCGGCAGCACGAAGCGGTGGCTGGCGCCGCGGTGGCTTTGCAACGCCGGCCGCGGCCGGTCGGTGGGCAGCTCCAGCAGCGCCGGCGCGCCTTGCAGCTGGCCTCGCCAGTAGCGCAGCTGCAGGCGCAGATGCTCGCCCTGCAGGTGCGCGCGCTGCCAAGCCGCATAGTCGGCGTACTGGATGGTCAGCGGCGTCAGCCGCGCCGGCCGGCCTTCGCGCCGCGCGGTGAATATCTCGACCACCTCGTCCACCAGCACACCCATCGACCAGCCGTCGCTGACGATGTGGTGCAGCGTGAGCAGCACCACATGCTCCCGCGGCGCCAGGCGCAGCAACCCCACCCGCAGCAACGGCCCCTGGTTCAGGTCGAACGGCGCGGCCGCCTCGGCGTCCATCAGCGTTTGCGTTCGCGCCTGCCTCGCTTTGGCGTCCAGCGCGCCCAGGTCCTCGAAACCAACAGCCAGATGCAGCCGCGGCAGGATCAGCTGGCGTGGCTGCCCGTCCTGCGCCTGGAACACGGTGCGCAGCGTCTCGTGCCGCTCGGCCAGCGCGTTGAAGACCTCTTCCAGCAGGTCCACCGACACGCCGTCGCCGCGCAGCCGCAGCGCCATGGGAATGTTGTACGACGCGCCTTCACCCGAAGCGTCGCCGCGTTCCAGCTCCTGCAGGAACCACAGGCGCTGCTGCGCATACGACAGCGGCAGGCCGCCCGCCGGCCGTGCCACAGGGGCGATCGGCACCTGCGAATGCACCGCCTGCGATTCCAGGAACGCTGCCAGGTCTTCCAGCTTCGGACGCTGGAACAGCTCACGCAAGGGCAGCGCCATGCCCAGCTCCACGCCGACCTGCGAGACCACCCGCGTAGCCAGCAGCGAATGGCCGCCCAGTTCGAAAAAGTTGTCGTGGATGCCCACGCGCTCAAGCCCCAGCACTGCTGCCCAAACGGCCGCCAGGCCGCGCTCCAGCGGCGTGCGCGGGGCCACGTAAGCCTCCTGCGCCTGCGCGGCGTCGGGCACGGGCAGCGCCTTGCGGTCGATCTTGCCGTTGGGCGTGAGCGGCAGAGCGGCGAGCACCACGATGTGGCTGGGCACCATGTAGCCCGGCAGCCTGCGGGCCAGCGCCGCGCGCAGCGCCTGCACTTCGATGTCCTGTCCCTCGCGCGGCGTCACGTAGGCCACCAGCTGCTTGTCGCCCGAGGCTTCCTCGCGCGCCACCACCAGCGCCTGCGCCACCTGCGGCCAGGCCGCCAGCTGCGCCTCGATCTCGCCGGGTTCGACGCGGAACCCGCGGATCTTCACCTGCTGGTCGGCCCGCCCGGCGAACACCAGGTTGCCGTCGGGCAGGTGGTGCGCCAGGTCGCCGGTGCGGTACATGCGCGTGCCCGGCGCGCCGAAGGGGTCGGGCAGGAAGCGCTCGGCCGTGAGGTCGGGGCGGTTCAGGTAGCCGCGCGCCAAGCCGGCGCCGGCGATGAACACCTCGCCGACCACGCCCGCGGGCACCGACCGCAGCGCGGCGTCCAGCAGGTACAGCCGCGCGTTCGACACCGGCCTGCCGATCGGCACCGTGCGGCGCAACGGACGCATCTCGGTGTAGCTGGAGGCATAGAGCGTGGCCTCGGTCGGGCCGTAGCCGTCCTCGATGCGCAGGCCGGGCAGCAGCTGTTGCAGTGTCCACAGGCCTTCTTCGGAGAGCGACTCCACGCCGGTGGCCAGCCGGCGCAGGTGCAGCCCGGCGAAGCGCCGCGGCGCCTCGGTGGCCCAGCGCACGATGGCCGGCGGCAGGAAGGCCTGCACGATGCGGTGCTCGGCCAGCCAGCGCACCAGCAGCGCCGGGTCGCCGCGCAGCGCTGCCGGCACGATGTGCAGCGGCGCGCCGGTGGTCAGCGCGGTGAAGATTTCCTGCACCGCGGGGTCGAAGCTGATGCTGGCCCACATGCTGGCCGGCCCTTCGGGCAAAGGCCCGGGCACGCGGCGGATGTGCGCCAGGATGTTCATCACGCTGTGCCGCGGCACAGCCACGCCCTTGGGCCGGCCGGTGGAGCCCGAGGTGTAGATCGCATAGGCCAGGTTGTCCGGCCCGCCCCGCGGCGCGGGGTCGGTGTCGGGCTGCGCGTCCAGCATCGCCCAGTCCTGGTCGATGCGGAACACGGGGATGTGGCGCGCGGGGATGTGGCGCGCGGGCAGCGCGCCTTGCAGCGCCGCATGCGTGAGCACCACCGCGGGCCGCGCGTCCTGCAGCATGTGGGCCAGCCGCTCGGCCGGGTATGCCGGATCCAGCGGCAGGTAGGCGCCGCCGGCCTTCAGCACCGCCAGCAGGCCGGCGATCAGGTCGATGCCCGGCTCCATGCAGACGCCCACCAGCACGTCGGGGCCGACGCCCTGCCCGCGCAGGTGGTGTGCCAGCCTGTTGGCGCGCGCATTGAGTTCGGCCCGGCTGAGCCGCTCGCCTTCGAACACCACGGCCACGGCATCGCCGTCGATTCGCACCTGCCGTTCGAACTGCTGCGCCACCGTGCCGTCGCGCGGATACGGCGCCGTGCTGGCGTTCCATTCCACCAGCTGCCGGTGCAGCTCCGGTTCGGGCACCACTTGCAGCTCGCGCACCGGCGTGTGCGGCGCCTGCTCCAGCAGCGCCACCAGGCTTTGCACCGCCGTGGCCATGTAGGCGCAGATGCGCTCCGGCTCCACCGGCATGCCCTGCACGTGCGCAGTGAGCGCGAAACCGTCGCCCCCCAAATCGTCGACGGCCAGCGCCAATGGGTAGTTGGTGCGTTCCTCGTAGCGCGCGACGCGCATGCCGGCCCAGGCGATGCGGCCGTCCTGGTTGGCGCCGTGGCGGAAGTTCAGCAGCGAGGAAAACAGCGGCGCGGGCGCGGCCACGCCGCTGGCGCGCTGCGCCAGCGCCAGCGGCGCCTGTTCGTGCGCCACCAGTTCGCCCAGGTGCTCTTGCACCTGCGCCAGCGCCTGGACCACGCTGCGGCCCGCCAGCGTGAGCCGCAGCGGCAGCGTGTTGATGAACAGGCCCAGCATGCGGTCGGCGCCTGCCACGCCGTGCGAGCGGCCCATGAGCAGCGTGCCGAACACCACGTCGTCGCGCCCGCTGGTGCGCGCCACCAGCTGCGCCCAGGCCAGGTGGAACAGCACTGCCGGCGTCATGCCGTGGCGGCGCGCCAGGGCGCGGACGGATTGCGCCAATGTTTCCGGAAGGGCGAACCGGGCTTCAGCGACGACGCCGTCGCCGTTGTTCCCGCCGTGCACGTCCAGCACGCCGAACGGTGCCGTCGGTTCGTCCACGTCGCCAAGCAGCCCGCGGAAATACGCGGCGTGCACGCTGTCGGGCACGGCCAGCGCCTGCGCGACGAAGTCGCGGTACGGCAGTGCCGGCGGCAGGTCCTTCGCCTTGTCCTGCAGCAGCTGGTGCACTTCCTGCAGCACCAGCTGCACGGTCACGTGGTCGCTCACCGTGTGGTGGATCAGCAGCGCCAGCCAGCACGGTCCGGTTCCGCCGTCCAGCACCCAGGTGGCCAGCAGCGGTGCCTGGCGCAGGTCCAGCCGCACGCGGGCCGGATCGGCCGCGTCCAGCAGCGCGCGCGGCGGCTCGCCCTCGGGCGTGGACGGGTCCCACGCCTGCGCCGGCAGCTCGGTCACGGGAAGGGTGGCTTGCCGGTGCACCACCTGCACCGGCCGCGGCAGGCCTTCCCAGCGCAGCGCGGTGCGCAGCACGTCGTGGCGGTCGATCACCGCCTGCAGTGCCTGCAGGAAGCGGTCCAGGTGCGCGCGGCCGTCGAACACCATCACCGAGCGCAGCAGATAGACGTCACCCTGATCCGCGCCCTCGCCTCCCATCCGGTGGTGGAACAGGATGCCTTCCTGCAGCGGCGCCAGCGGATAGATGTCCTGGACGTTGTCCATGCCGCCGGGCACGCTGGCCGCGATGGAAGCGATCTGCGCCGGGTCCAGGCCGGCCATCGGCGGCAGTGCGGGAACCGGCGCCGGCTGCTGCCGCGCTTGCCCCTGCGCCGCCAGCGCGGCGACGGTGGGGTGCGTGAACAGGCTGCGCAGCTCGGTGGCGACGCCCCGGCGGCGCAGCGCTTCGACCAGCCCCACGGCCAGCAGCGAATGGCCGCCAAGGGTGAAGAAGTTGTCGTTGCGGCCCACGCGCGGCAGGCCCAGGGCCTGCGCCCAGGCCGCGGCGATGGCTTGCTCGCGCGCGCCCACCGGCGCCTCGTAGGCCTCGCTCGCCAGCGCGTCCAGGTCGGGCGCGGGCAGCGCCTTGCGGTCGATCTTGCCGTTGGGCAGCAGCGGGAACGCCGGCAGCAGCACGAACAGCGCCGGCACCATGTAGTCGGGAAGGCTTTGCGCCAGGCCGTCGCGCAACTGCGCAACCGCCAGGGTGTGGCCCTCCTGCGGGGCCGCATAGGCCACCAGCCGCGCGTTGCCCGGCGTGTCCTCGCGCGCCAGCACCAGCGCCTCGCGCACGCCCGGCTGCGCGGCCAGCGCCGCCTCGATCTCGCCCAGCTCGATGCGGAAACCGCGGATCTTCACCTGGTGGTCCGCGCGGCCTAGGAACTCGATGGTGCCGTCGGCGCGCCAGCGCGCCAGGTCGCCGGTGCGGTACATGCGCGCGCCGGGCGCCGCGCCGAACGGCTCGGGGACGAAGCGTTCCGCCGTCAGCGCAGCGCGGCCCAGGTAGCCGCGCGCGACGCCTTCTCCGCCCACGTAGATTTCGCCGGCAATGCCCACCGGCACCGGGTTCAAATGCGCATCGAGCACGTGGATGCGCGTGTTGCCGATCGGCCCGCCGATGGACGGCCACGACGCGGGATCGGCCGTGGGCCGCTGGCTGGTGGCGTTGACGGTGGTTTCGGTCGGCCCGTAGCTGTTGAGCAGCCCGACGTGCGCAAAGCGCGAGAACCAGGCCTGCATGTCGGCCGGCAGCGCGGCCTCGCCGCCCACCATCACCTGGCGCAGGCAGGCCGGCGGCTGGAAGTCCGGTGCGTTCACCAGGTAGCGCCAGAACCCGGTCGGCAGGTTGGCCATGGTGATGCCGTTGCGTTCGCACAGCGCCGCGAATTCGCGCGGCCCGGTCAGCCAGCTGTCGTCGCGCAGCACCAGCGCTGCGCCGTGCAGCAGCGCGCCGAAGATTTCCTCCACCGACATGTCGAAGCTGAGCGCGGCGAACTGCAGCATGCGGTCGCCGGGCACGATGCCGTATTGCCGGCCGAGGGCCGCGGCCTGGCTGTTCAGGTTGCGCTGCGCGATGGCCACGCCCTTGGGCTTGCCGGTCGAGCCCGAGGTGTAGATCACGTAGGCCAGGTTGCGCGGGTCCGCAGCCACCGGCGGATCGGTGTCCGGCAGCGCGGCCAGCATGCCGGCCTGCGCATCCGGGTCCAGCACCGGCAGGCCGTGCGGTGGCAGCCGGTCGCGCAGCGCCTGCTGCGTGATCACCAGCGCGGGCCGCGCGTCCTCCAGCATGAAGGCCAGGCGCTCGGCCGGATAGTCCGGGTCCAGCGGCAGGTAGGCGCCGCCCGCCTTCAGGATGCCGAGCACTGCCACGATGGCCTGCATGCCGCGCGGCATGCACAGGCCCACCAGCACGTCGGGGCCCACGCCCTGGGCGCGCAGCCAGTGCGCGAGCCGGTTGGCCCGGGCATTGAGTTCGCCGTAGCCGAGGCTTTCGTCCTGGAACACCAGCGCTGTCGCGTCGGGATGCGCGTGCGCCCGCTGTTCGAACCACCGCACGGTGGCGATGTCGCGCGGGTAGCCGATGCCGGTCGCGTTCCACGCCGCCAGCTGCCGGTGCTCGTCCGCCTGCAGCAAGTCGTGCGACCACAGCGCAGCCGCGGGCCGGGCCGCCAGCGCCTGCAGCAGCAGCCGCAGCCGCGCGCCCAGGCGCTCGATGGTGCCAGCGTCGAACAGGTCGGTGCTGTATTCCAGCCGGCCCGAGAGGCCGGCGCCCGGCTGCTCCCACAGCTCCAGCACCAGGTCGGTCTTGGCGCCCACGGTCGCCAGCGGCAGCGTACGCGCCTGCACGCCGGGCAGCGCCAGCGTCGTGTCCGGGATGTTCTGCAGCACCAGCATCGCCTGGAACAGCGGCGTGTAGCTGGTGGCGCGGTCGGGCCGCACGGCTTCCAGCAGCTGCTCGAAGGGCAGGTGCTGGTGGGCGTAGGCCTGCAGGGTGGTGTCGCGCACCTGCCGCAGCAAGCCAGCGAAGTCGTCGCCGGGTGCGAGCCGCGTGCGCAGCACCAGCGTGTTGAGGAAGAAGCCGACCAGCGGCTCGACCTCGGCGCGCGTGCGGTTGGCCGCGAAGGTGCCCACGCACAGGTCGCGCTGGCCGCTGAAGCGCGCCAGCAGCAGCGAGAAGCCGGCCAGGAGGCCCATGAACAAGGTGGCGCCTTGCGCCTGGCACAGCGCGCGCAGCGCACCGGTGGTGGCCGCGTCCAGCGCGAACGGCAGCGAGGCGCCGGCCTGGCTGCGCACCTGCGGGCGCGGCCGGTCGGTGGGCAGGGTCAGCAGGGCGGGCGCATCGGCCAGCTGCGCCCGCCAGTAGTCCAGCTGGCGCTGCAGCACGGGGCCCTGCAGCCATTGGCGCTGCCAGCTGGCGTAGTCGGCGTATTGCACGGCCAGCGGCGGCAGCGGCGTGGCCTGGGCCCCGGCGGACTGCGCGGCGTACAGCGCCGACACCTCGCGGGCCAGCACGCCCATGGACCAGCCGTCCGACACGATATGGTGCACCGTGACCAGCAGCAGGTGGTCGTCCGCACCCTGGCGCAGCAGACGCGCGCGCAGCAAAGGACCTTGCCGCAGGTCGAACGGCGCCAGTGCTTCGGCCGCGGCGAGCGCCTGCGCCTGCGCGGCATCCGCGTCCTGCACCGGCAGCGCGATTCGCAGTTGCGGCTCGATGATCTGCACCGGCTCGCCCGCCGCGTCGCTGCCGAAGCGCGTGCGCAGCGTTTCGTGGCGCGCCACCACGGCATTCAGCGCCGCCTCCAGCGCCGGCACCCGCAGCGGCCCGGTCAGCTGCACGGCCACCGCGATGTTGTTGGCCGGATCGCCCGGCGTGTACTGGTCCAGGAACCACAGGCGGCGCTGCGCCAGCGACAGCGGGCTCTCCCTCCCTCTCCCGCTCGCGGGTGAGGGTTGCGCCATCAGCGGCACGTCGTCTGCAACGCTGCCAACGGCGATTAATTCGTCGATCCGTCCCGCCAACGCGCGCACCGTCGGCGCGTCGAACAGCGCCTGGAGCTCCAGCTCCACGCCGAAGCTGTCGCGCACCTGCGCGGCGATCTGCCCCGCCAGCAGCGAGTGGCCGCCCAGCGCCAGGAAGTCCGCTTCCACCGAGACGCTGTCCGCACCCAGCAGCTCCTGCCAGATCTGCGCCAGCGCGGCCTCGGTCGGCGTGGCCGGCGCGGCGTAGCCCGATGCCGCCGCTGCCTGCGGGCCGGGATCGCCTTCGCGCCACTGCCACACCGGCGCGAAGGCGCCGTCCTGCCACAGCTGGCGGCACTGCACGCGCTGGATCTTGCCGCTGGAGGTGCGCGGCAGCTGCCCCGCCTTCACCAGCAGCACCGCCGCCAGCTCCGTGATGCCGTGGCGCTCGTACAAGGCCAATCGCAGCTTGCCGACCAGCGCATCGGTGTCCGGCTTGCCGCGCGTCTCCAGCTCCTGCACGATCACCAGCCGCGCGTTGCCCGACTCTTCCTCGACCGAGAACGCCGCGCAGCCGTCGGCGCGGAAAGCCGCGTCCTGCGCCTCCACCGTCGCCTCGATGTCCTGCGGGTACACGTTCTCGCCGCTGAAGATCATCATCTCCTTCAGCCGCCCCGCCACGTACAGCTGCCCGCTGTCGTCCAGGAAGCCCAGGTCGCCGGTGCGCAAATAGCGCGGTCCGCTGTCCGCGATGCGAGCACCGAACGCCTGCTGCGACTCCTCCTCCCGCATCCAGTAGCCCGCGGCCACCGACGGCCCGCGCACCCAGATTTCACCGATCCTGTTCGCGCCCTGCCGCTGCAGCGTCTGCGCGTCGACGATGGCGATCTCGCTGCCGGCGGCGGCTTCACCCGCGCCCACCAGCGAAATCGCATCGGCCGCATCGCCGCCGTCCTCGACGCAGTCGGCGGCGAGCGCCTTGCGCTCCAGGAGGCGCGTGGGCGCGATGGCATCCGGCTGCGCCTGCAGGCTCGCGCTCACCAGCAGCGTCGACTCCGCCAGGCCGTACGACGGCGTCACCACGTTCGGCTTGAGCCCGCACTGCGCGAACGCGTCCGCGAATTCGCGC
>NZ_JACCWG010000334.1 GCF_013697775.1 Ramlibacter sp.
ACGCTCTTCATGCGTCAGCGCAATCGCCTGCGGGCGCCTCGCAGCCTGCGCCTCGAACAAGCCATGCAGCGTGCCGTCCACGTCGTAATGCCGCGCGTCGTTGCAAGCAGCCAGGATCGCGCCCTGCGCCACCGCATCCAGCAGCGGCAATTGCGAAATGCGCGCCTGCGGCTGATCGCAGATCGCCTCGGCCAGCCGCTCCAGGTGTCCGTGCCAGCGCGCCAGCGTCGCCGCGTCGAACAAGTCGGTGTTGTAGACGTAGGAAATCGCCAGGTGGTCGCCCGCCAGGCGCATTTCCACCTTGATCTCGAAATCCGCCTGCACGCCCAGCGCGCTGGATCGGCCCGCGATGCGCAGGCCCTCGGCCGAACTGAAGTCGTCCAGCGCGCCGCCCAGCTCCGCCTCGTCGTAGTAGTTCAGCACCACCTGCGCGAACGGCATGTACGCGGGGTTGCGGCTTTCCACCAGGTTGGACAGCACCAGCTCGAACGGCAGCGGATAGTCGTGCACCGCCAGCACCTGTTTGGCCGTAACGGCCAGCACGTCGCCGAACACCGTGTCCTCGTCGATGGTGCTGCGCAGGGTGACGATGTTGGCGAAGATGCCGATCAGCGACTCAGTGCCGTACGGCCGGTTGGCCGACAGGCTGCCCAGGGTCAGGTCGTTCTGGCCGCACAGGCGGTGGAACAGCGTCTTGAACGCGGACGCCATCACCATGAACAGCGTCGCGCGCGAGGCGCTGCCCAGGGCCATGAGGCGCTGCGTCAGCGCGGGCGAGAAGGCCGCGTTGTGCCACTGGCCGCGGTAGGTCATGGCGGCAGGCCGCGGCCGGTCGGTCGGCAGGGCCAGCAGGTCGGGCGCGCCCGCCAGCTGGCCGCGCCAGTAGTCCAGCTGCTCGCGCAGCACCGGGCCGCTCAGCTGCTCGCGTTCCCAGTGGCAGTAGTCGGCGTACTGGATCGGCAGCTGCGGCACCGGCAGGCCATCGTACAGGCGCATCACCTCTTCCATCAGTACCCGGAACGACCAGGCGTCGTACAGGATGTGATGCAAGGTCATCAACAGCACGTGCTCGCCCTCGCCGGCCTTGAGCAGCCGCACGCGGAACAGCGGCCCCTTTGCCAGTTCGAACGGCGTGCCGGCTTCCTCGCGCATGGCACGCTCCACGGCCTGCTGCGCGGCCTCGGCGCCGAGCGCGCTGAAATCCTCCAGCGCAACGGCCAGCGGCGCGGCCGGCGCGATCACCTGCTCGGGCACGCCGCCGCGGTGGCCGAAGGTGGTGCGCAGCGGTTCGTGCCGTGCGACCAATGCATCGAAGGCGTTTGCCAGCCGCTGCATGTCCCAGCCGCCGCGCAGGTTCAGCGCCACCGGCATGCTGTACGACAGCACGCCCGGCTGGTACTGCTCCAGGAACCAAAAGCGGTTCTGCGCGTACGACAGGGGAATGGCGCCGTCGCGCGGTACCGGCACGATGGGCGCGCTCACGCGGCCGGCGCGCTCGCCGCGCGCGGTGTCGATGCGCGCGGCCAGTTCCGCCACGCTGGGCGCCTCGAACAGCGCGCGCAGCGGCAGCTCCACGCCCAGCTGCGTGCGCACCTTGGAGATCACGCGCGTGGCCAGCAGCGAATGGCCGCCCAGGTCGAAGAAGTTGTCGTGGATGCCCACGCGGTCCAGGCCCAGCACGTCGGCCCAGATGCGCGCGGTTGTCTCTTCCACCGGCGTGCGCGGCGCCACGTAGCCGGCGTCGCCGCGCGTGAGGTCGGGCGCGGGCAGCGCCTTGCGGTCGATCTTGCCGTTGGGCGTGAGCGGCATGGCGTCCAGCACCACCACGTGCGCCGGCACCATGTAGGCGGGCAGCTGCGCGCGCAGTCGCTCGAGCACGCTGTGCTGCAGGCCCGACTGCCTGTCCTCGGAATACGGCTCGTGCGCCAGCGCGCGCAGGTCGGCGTCGCCCGCGCCGGCTACCGGGTACAGCGCCGACCAGTCCACCACCGGCCCGTCGCCGTCGCGCGGCGTGCGCAGGAACACCGCGTGCACGCCGCCCTCCTCGCCGGACGCGAGCGCGAAGCGCACGCTGTAGCCGCGTTCGGCGCCGATG
>NZ_JACCWG010000359.1 GCF_013697775.1 Ramlibacter sp.
TGCATGGACCGCGGCCTGGACATGGCCGTCGGCGTGCTCGCGGTGCTCAAGGCCGGCGGCGCCTACGTGCCGCTTGACCCGACCTATCCGGTGGAGCGCCTGAACCACATGCTGGGCGACAGCGCGCCCGCCGTGCTGCTCACGTCGGGCGCGGTGCCCGCGGGACTGCAAACAGGCTCCTGCACTGTGCTCGACCTGCTGGCCGCCGCGCCGCCGTGGCGCGGGCAGCCGGACACGAATCCAGACCCCGCGGCGACCGGCCTCACGTCCTCGCACCTGGCCTACGTCATCTACACCTCCGGATCCACCGGCACGGCGCGCGGCGTGATGGTGGAACACGGCATGCTCGCGGCGTCCAACCGCGCGCGGATCGCCACCTATGGCGGCGAGGATGCACACGCGCGCTTTTTGCTGCTGTCCTCGCTGTCCTTCGACAGTTCGGTGGCGGGCCTGTTCGGCACGCTCGCGTCCGGCGGCACCCTGTGCATCCCGCGCCCCGAGCTGGTGCTCGCCCCCGCCGCGTTGCGCACGGCCGTCCGCGCGTGGCGCATCGACAGCCTGCTGTGCGTGCCCTCGCTGCTGCAGGTCATCCTTGACGACGCCAACCCCGACGAACTCGCCAGCCTGCGGCACGTGATCGTGGCGGGCGAGGCCTGCCCGCCATCGCTGGCCGCCCGGCTCGCTGGCGTTGCGCCGCAAGCCACGCTGTACAACGAATACGGCCCGACCGAAGCCACTGTGTGGGCCACGGTGCACCGCTGCGCGCCCACCGGCGGCACGGGGCCGGTCCCGATCGGCCGGCCGATCGCCAACACACGCGTCTACCTGCTGGACGCGCACCGCAAGCCGCAACCGGTGGGCGTCGCAGGCGAGCTGTACATCGGCGGGGCCGGCGTGGCACGCGGCTACCTGAACCGGCCGGAGCTGACGGCCGAGCGCTTCCTGGACGATCCGTTCGACCCATTGCACGGCGGGCGCATGTACAAAACCGGCGACCTGGCAAGGTACCGGGCCGATCGCACCATCGAGTTCCTGGGACGCAACGACTTCCAGGTGAAGATCCGCGGCTTCCGCATCGAGCCGGGCGAAGTCGAAGCCAGGCTGGCGCAGCTGGCCGGCGTGCGCGAAGCCGCGGTGGTCGCCAGGGAAGACGGCCAGGGCGAAACGCGCCTGGTGGCCTGCGTGGTGGCCGACGACGGCACGGACGGGGAGGTCAGCGGCGAATCGCTGCGCGCGCAACTGGCGCGCATGCTGCCGGGCTACATGGTGCCCACCGCCTACGTGCTGCTGGAGCGCATGCCGCTCACGCCCAACGGCAAGGTCGACCGCAAGGCGCTGGCCGGCCTGCAGGCGCAGGCGAGTACCGGCGTGGCGTACGAAGCCCCGCAGGGCGACACCGAAATCCTGCTCGCGCAGCTGTGGAGCACGCTGCTGAACGTGCCGGCCGTCGGGCGGCATGACGACTTCTTCGTGCTGGGTGGGCATTCCCTGCTCGCGGTGCGGCTGGCGTCCCGCCTGCGTGCCGCGCTGGGGGTGGACCTCCCGCTGGACGCGCTGTTCGAACACACGCAGCTGCAGGCGCAGGCGCAGGCCATCGGCCTCGCGCAGCGCAGCGCCCTGCCGCCGATCGAGCCGGCGCCGCGCGACGCACCCCTGCCCCTGTCGTTCGCGCAGCAGCGCCTGTGGTTCCTGGCGCAGCTGGATGCCGACAGCCGCGCGTACCACATGCCGCTGGGCCTGCATCTGTCGGGCCGGCTGAACCGCGCCGCCCTGCAGCATGCGCTGGACAGGATCGTGGCGCGCCACGAGGCGCTGCGCACCGCGTTCGTGCTGGAAGGCGGTCTGCCGGTCCAGCGCATCGCGGCGCCGGACACGGGTTTCATGCTGCAGGAGCACGACCTGCGCGGCCACGCCGACGTGCGCACCGAGGCCGAGGCCCTGGCCGTGCAGGAGACCGGCGCGCCCTTCGATCTCACCACCGGTCCGCTGATCCGCGGGCGGCTGCTGGTGCTGGGCGACGAGGAACACGTGCTGCTGGTCACGATGCACCACATCGTGTCGGACGGCTGGTCGATGGGCGTGCTGACGCAGGAGCTGAGCGCGCTGTACGGCGCTTTCGTCGAAGGCCGGGACGACCCGTTGGACCCGCTGCCAATCCAGTACGCCGACTACGCCGCCTGGCAGCGCCGCTGGCTCGATGGCGAAGTGCTGCAGCGCCAAAGCGACTACTGGAAGCAACGCCTGTCTGGCGCGCCGGCCCTGCTGGAACTGCCCACCGACCGCACGCGTCCGGCGCAGCAGGACTACCGCGGCGCCGTGGCCGGGATCAGCCTGGGCGCCGAGCTGAGCGCAGGATTGAAAGCCTTGGCTCAGCGCCATGGCGCGACGCTGCACATGACGCTGCTGGCGGCCTGGGCGGTGCTGCTCGGGCGCCTGTCGGGGCAGGACGACGTCGTCATCGGCACGCCTGTAGCCAACCGCACGCGTGTCGAGGTCGAGGGGCTGATCGGCTTTTTCATCAACACGCTGGCTCTGCGATTGGACCTGGGCGAGAACCCCAGCACCGCGCAGCTGCTGCAACGGGTGCGCGCCGAGGCCCTGGCGGCTCAGCAGCACCAGGATCTTCCGTTCGAACAGGTCGTGGATCTCGTCAAGCCCGCGCGCAGCCTCTCGCACACGCCGCTGTTCCAGGTGCTGTTCTCCTGGCAAAACACCGCGCGCGGCGAACTCTCGCTGCCGGGACTGCAGTTGCACCCGGTGGGCGCACCGCACACGATTTCCAAGTTCGACATGACGCTCAGCCTGGGCGAAGAGGACGGACGCATCGGCGGCGGGATCGAATACGCGAGCGCGCTGTTCGACGCGGCGACAGTCGAGCGGCACCTGGGCCACTACCGGCGGCTGCTGCAGGCCATGGTTTCCGATGAGAACCAGCGGATTGGCGAGCTCGAGCTGCTGGATGCAGCGGAGCGTGAACAGCTGTTGGTGCAGTGGAACGCCACCGAGGCGCACTACCCGCGCGAGGCTTGTGTGCACGAACTGTTCGAGGCGCAAGCCCGGCGCACGCCTGCTGCGATTGCGGTCGTTCAGGGCGAGCAAACCGTGACGTACGGCGTGCTGGATGCCGAAGCCAACCGGCTCGCGCATTTCCTGCGCGATCTGGGCGTCGGCCCCGACACACGCGTGGCCGTGTGCATCGAGCGGCGTCCTTACCTGCTGACCGGCCTGCTGGCCGTGCTCAAGGCCGGTGGCGCCTATGTGCCGCTGGACCTGGGCTCGCCGCGCGAGCGGCTGGCCTCGCTGCTGGCTGATTGCGACCCTGCCGTCGTGCTGGTCGATGCCGCGGGCGTCAAGGCCCTGGGCGACGGCAGCCACGGTCCCAGCATCGCGCTCGATGCGGACATGCCGGCATGGGCTAATGCCTCCACCGAGCGCCCTGACGCCGCCGGCCTGCGCCCCGATCACCTGGCCTACGTGATCTACACCTCCGGCTCCACCGGCCAACCCAAGGGCGTGATGGTGGAGCATCGCGGGGTCGTCAACTACCTGTCCTGGGCCGCAGAGGCCTATGGCGCCGAGCAAGGCGCCGTGGTGTCGTCGTCGCTGTCGTTCGACGCAACCGTCACCAGCCTGTGGGCACCGTTGACCCAGGGCGGCACGGTGCGCTTGCTGCCCGAAGGCCAGGAGGTCGAAGGCCTCGAAGCGCAGGTCCAGGCCGCCGACTGCGGTCTGGTGAAGATCACGCCTGCCCACCTGGAAGTTCTAGGCCAGCGGCTGCTCGCGCAGGGCGCGCGCAGCACGGTGGATGTCTTCGTGGTCGGCGGCGAGGCGCTGGCCCCTTCCACCGTCGCACTGTGGCAGCGCCTGCAGCCGGGCGTGCGCATCGTCAACGAGTACGGCCCCACCGAGACGGTGGTCGGCTGCATCGTGCACGACGTGCCGCAGGATGCCGATGCTTCACGCTCGGTCCCCATCGGACGGCCCATCGCGAACACCCGCATCTATGTGCTGGACGCGAACGGCCAGCCGACACCCATCGGCGTGCCGGGCGAGATCCACATCGGCGGCGACGGCGTCGCGCGCGGCTACCTGAACCGGCCCGAGCTGACCGCCGAGCGCTTTCTCGACGATCCGTTCCACGCAGGCGGGCGGATGTACAAAACCGGCGACCTGGCGCGCTACCGCGCCGACGGCACCCTGGATTACCTCGGCCGCAACGACTTCCAGGTGAAGATTCGCGGCTTCCGCATCGAGCCGGGCGAAGTCGAGGCCAAGCTCGCGCAGCTGCCCGGCGTGCGCGAGGCGGCCGTGCTGGCGCGCGAGGACAACCCGGGCGACAAGCGCCTGGTGGCCTATGTGGTCGGCGACGCGGCTGCTGTCGATGCCCAGTCGCTGCGCGCGCAGCTCGCCCGCCTGCTGCCCGAGTACATGGTGCCTTCGGCCTATGTGGTGCTGGGCCAGCTGCCGCTCACACCCAACGGCAAGCTCGACCGCCGCGCGCTGCCCGCACCCGACGGCTTGTCCCTCGCCGCGCCGGCCTTCGAGGCACCGCAGGGCGAAGCGGAGACGCATCTCGCGCGCCTGTGGTCCGAGCTGCTGCACGCCGAGCGCATCGGCCGCCATGACGATTTCTTCGCACTCGGCGGGCATTCCCTGCTGGCCATGCGGCTGCTGTCGCAGCTGCGCACCGAGC
>NZ_JACCWG010000397.1 GCF_013697775.1 Ramlibacter sp.
TGGTCTTGCCGTACCGCTCGAAGCCGCCATTGGCCAGCGTCATCTGCTTCATCCACCGCCTCCGCGTTTGATGCAATCGCAACGCAGCAGCCTACGCCTCGGTGGACTTCTTCAGAATCTCCCTAAGGCGCGGGCAGCACGACGTCCGCCCGCGCGCCGCCGATCTCCGCGCGGCCGAGCACCAGCTCGCCTTCGTGGCTGGCCACCAGGTCGTTCACCACGGCCAGGCCCACGCCGTGGCCCGGCACGCGCTCGTCCAGCCGCACGTGCATGCGCAGGATGGATTCGGTGTCGCTGAAGCCCGGGCCGTCGTCGTCCACGCGGATGCGCAGGCGCGCGCCGTCGCGCCAGACGCGGGCCGCCACGCGGCTGCGGGCCCACTTGCCGGCGTTGTCCATCAGGTTGCCGGCGATCTCGAACAGGTCGCCCTCGTCGATGCGCCAGGCCAGGCCGGCGTCGCACTCCACGCTGAACGCCACGCCCCTGTCGGCATAGACCTTGCGCAGCGCCTCGCGGATGCGCTGCAGCACCGGCAGCACGGCGATCGGCGGCGTGAAGCGCGCGCTGCCGCTGGCCGCGGCGCGGCCCAGCTGGTGCTGCACGATGCCGTCCATGCGCGCCACCTGCTGCTCCACCGCCGCCGGCAGCTGCGCCGTGTCGTGCAGCGCGCCGCGCAGTACCGCCAGCGGCGTTTTCAGGCTGTGCGCGAGAAAGCTCAGCGCCTCCTTGTAGCGGGTCTGGCGCACGCGCTCCTGCTGGATCAGCGTGTTGAGATTGTCGGTGAGGCCGGACACCTCGTTGGGGTACAGGCCCTCGATGCGCGGCTGCTCGCCGTTCTCCACCCGCAGGATCTCGCCGGCCAGCCGCCGCAGCGGCGCCAGGCTCCAGCGCAGCAGCAGCAGTTGCGCCGCCAGCAGCAGCGCCGCCGCGCCGCCCAGCCAGGCCCACAACGTGCGCGCGAACACGCGCACCTCGCGCTTGAATTCGCCGCGCTCCTCCAGCACCGACAGCACCAGCGGCGCGGCACGCGCGCCGGCGGCCCAGCGCACCGCGTAGGTGGCGGACAGGAACGACGTGCCCGCTTCGCCCTCGACCGCCTCGAAGTGCCACTGCCCGGTCTCCACCGTGCGGCGGAACGGCGCGCGCATGCCGACGGTGGAGGCGGAGCGCCATTCCTGCCCGCGATCGGTGTTGTAGATGGCGGCGTACAGGCCGGAGCCGGGCAGCGACAGGCGCGGCTCGGCGGTTTCGCGCGGCATCACCAGCCCTCCGGCCGGGTCCAGTTCCGCTTGCGCCAGCAGCAAGTACACCGTGCCCTGCAGCCGCACGTAGTGTGCGGCGCGCACGCTGTCCTCGTGCGCGCGCTGCACCGCCACGCCGGCACCGGCCAAAAAGGCCAGCAGCACCAGCGCGGCGCCGAGCAGCAGGCGGGCGCGCAGCGAGTAGCCGGGCTTCATCCCAACGCGATCATTCCACCGCGAAGCGGTAGCCGCGCCCGCGCAGGGTCTCGATCGGCGCGAGCGTGCCTTCGGGGTCGAGCTTGCGGCGCAGCCGCCCGACCAGCACCTCCAGCACGTTGCTGTCGCGGTCGTCGCCGTGCGGATAGAGGTAGTCCGACAGCTCCTGCTTGGTCACCACGCGCGGGCGCTCGCGCACCAGGTATTCCAGCAGCCGGTATTCGTAGGCGGTGAGTTCCAGCGGCTCGCCGTTCAGGCGCACCGCCTGCGCCGCCAGGTCGATGCCGATCGGCCCGAGCGTGAGGACGTCGGTGGTGGCCTTCAGCGACCGGCGCAGCAGCGCTTTCACGCGGGCCGCCAGTTCGGGGTATTCGAAGGGCTTGACCAGGTAGTCGTCGGCGCCGGCCTCCAGGCCCAGCACCTTGTCCTGCCAGGTGCCGCGCGCGGTGAGGACCAGGATCGGCGTGTCGCGGCCTTCGGCGCGCAGGCGTTTGACCACCTCCACGCCATTGAGCTTGGGCAGGCCCAGGTCGACGATCAGCAGGTCGCACGGATACTCGCGCGCCAGGAACAGGCCTTCCTCGCCGTCGCGCGCCTCGTCCACGCGAAAGCCGTCGGCTTCCAGCTGGCGCTTCAGGCCCAGCCGCAGGGCGGCGTCGTCCTCGATCAGCAGCAGGCGCATGGCGTGGTGCGCAGCGGCGCTACTGCACGCGGCCGGTGACGGCGTCCACCAGCAGCACGCGCACTTCGCCGCCGGCGGTGAGCACCTTCACGCGCCAGGCCGGGCGCCCGCCTCCATCGGCCCGCTCCACCGCCAGCACGCGGCCGTTGCTGGCGCGCTGCGCGGCCGCGGCGGCGTCATCCCGGCTCAGGTCGGCCCAGGCCGGGACGGACGACAGCGCAAGCAGCACGGTGCAGGCGAGCAGGCGGAGTCGGGTCATGGCGGGTGGCGATGCGCGCATCGGTGGTGGTTCGGCGGGTGCAGGCGGTTGGTGCAGGCGGTTGGTGCAGTCGGTTGGTGCGATGGTACTCGCGCTCTAGCTGTCGAGTTTCACTAGGTTGTTCATAGCCGGAATGCGGCTCATGGGCGGCTGGTGGTTCAGAGCGGAGTGTGGCCGAAGCCAGTTGTAGTGGTCAACGAAGGGCTGCAGAGCGGCTCGGCGC